>NZ_JAGPYR010000071.1:0-273 GCF_020312125.1 Pseudomonas sp. P135 | reverse complement strand
GGTGTGATTCATGACTGGGGTGAAGTCGTAACAAGGTAGCCGTAGGGGAACCTGCGGCTGGATCACCTCCTTAATCGACGACTCAGCTGCGTCATAAGCACCCACACGAATTGCTTGATTCATTGAAGAAGACGATTAGAAGCAGCTTTAAGCTCCAAGCTGATAGCTCAATGCTAGCGGCTACAAGCTCGAAATTGGGTCTGTAGCTCAGTTGGTTAGAGCGCACCCCTGATAAGGGTGAGGTCGGCAGTTCGAATCTGCCCAGACCCACCA
>NZ_JAGPYR010000070.1:0-283 GCF_020312125.1 Pseudomonas sp. P135 | reverse complement strand
GCGATATCGCCCGTTTCTGCGCAGAGATTCCATGCATGACCGACAAATCCGGCACCCATACTCAACGACGTGCTGCAACGTTCGCCAAGACACCCGCCACGGCCACCAGCCTGTGCCCTTTCCGCGGCCCTGACGTTGCCATCGTGCCAGTGCGCTACGCGCTGGACCGCTCCCGCTACGATACCGCGCCCGAGAAGCTGAAACCGCTACTCGAGGGCAGCCGCTGGGCGGTTATGCCGAAACTGAAAACACGCAGCTATACCCTTCGCCAGCTGTATGACGG
>NZ_JAGPYR010000069.1:0-296 GCF_020312125.1 Pseudomonas sp. P135 | reverse complement strand
AGCCTTCGCGAACAAGGCGGATCGCCGCCCCGGTCGCTCCTGCGGGTGTTTGCGGTGCCCTGTAGGAGCGGACTTGTCCGCGAAGAGGGCGTCACAGTCGATGGATTTTCTGCGTCAGGAGTATAGCCTTCGCGAACAAGGCGGATCGCCGCCCCGGTCGCTCCTACGGCCTTCGGCCAGAATCAAGAGCGCACTTCTGCATGACGAGCCTTCGCGAACAAGGCGGATCGCCGCCCCGGTCGCTCCTGCGGGTGTTTGCGGTGCCCTGTAGGAGCGGACTTGTCCGCGAAGAGGGC
>NZ_JAGPYR010000068.1:0-322 GCF_020312125.1 Pseudomonas sp. P135 | reverse complement strand
TCCGATGTGCGCCCTTCTGACGCTGGCGGGCCTGGCGCGCAGCACGTTTTACTATCAGGCTCAGGTGCAATCCAGACCCGATCCAGATGCAGCTCTGAAGCAGGAGATAGAGCGTGTTTATCACGAGGAGAGAGGTCTTTATGGGGCTCGGCGTATCACGGCGGTCATTCGCAACTCAGGCACGTTGGTCAACAAGAAGGTTGTGGAGCGCTTGATGGCTGAACTGGGCCTCAGATCAGTTGTGCGACCCAAGAAGTACCGCTCCTATAAGGGCACCGTCGGGAAAATTGCGCCGAATTTGCTGGAGCGCAAGTTCACGGCG
>NZ_JAGPYR010000067.1:0-322 GCF_020312125.1 Pseudomonas sp. P135 | reverse complement strand
CGCCGTGAACTTGCGCTCCAGCAAATTCGGCGCAATTTTCCCGACGGTGCCCTTATAGGAGCGGTACTTCTTGGGTCGCACAACTGATCTCAGGCCCAGTTCAGCCATCAATCGCTCCACAACCTTCTTGTTGACCAACGTGCCTGAGTTGCGGATAACCGCCGTGATACGCCGAGCCCCATAAAGACCTCTCTCCTCGTGATAAATCCGCTCTATCTCCTGCTTTAGAGCAGCATCTGGATCGGGTCTGGATTGCACCTGAGCCTGATAGTAAAACGTGCTGCGCGCCAGGCCCGCCAGCGTCAGAAGGGCGCACATCGGA
>NZ_JAGPYR010000066.1:0-335 GCF_020312125.1 Pseudomonas sp. P135 | reverse complement strand
TGACGGTACTGCGCGTGTTGATACTGCCAGCCCTGATCCGAGTGCATCACAAGCTTCGGCTCGTCCTGCAACTGCTGGAGAGCCTTGTCCAGCATATTGGTGACCAGCTCGAAGCACGGCCTGGTAGACACTTCGTACGCCACGATCTCACCGTTGTACAGGTCCATCACGGGCGAGAGATACAGCTTTCGATTGGCCACTTTAAACTCGGTCACATCGGTCACCCATTTCTGGTTCGGGCGTTGCGCCGTGAACTTGCGCTCCAGCAAATTCGGCGCAATTTTCCCGACGGTGCCCTTATAGGAGCGGTACTTCTTGGGTCGCACAACTGATCT
>NZ_JAGPYR010000065.1:0-347 GCF_020312125.1 Pseudomonas sp. P135 | reverse complement strand
AGTGAAAGAGGTGCCCGGTCTATATTTCTTTCTATCACATACCCAAATTTTTAAAGAACGATCTAATCAAAGACTAGAAATCAACATTCACACACTGATCATCAGGATCAATGGAATGCTCATTTCTAAGCTTTCAAACAGAAGCAGTAAGTGGTGGAGCCAAGCGGGATCGAACCGCTGACCTCCTGCGTGCAAGGCAGGCGCTCTCCCAGCTGAGCTATGGCCCCGTATTTCTACAGGCGTTTCCCACACAAAATTGGTGGGTCTGGGCAGATTCGAACTGCCGACCTCACCCTTATCAGGGGTGCGCTCTAACCAACTGAGCTACAGACCCAATTTCGAGCTTG
>NZ_JAGPYR010000064.1:0-347 GCF_020312125.1 Pseudomonas sp. P135 | reverse complement strand
GCATCTGGATCGGGTCTGGATTGCACCTGAGCCTGATAGTAAAACGTGCTGCGCGCCAGGCCCGCCAGCGTCAGAAGGGCGCACATCGGAAACCGGTTCCTCAGTTGTTTGACGATCAGGGCTTTTTCTTTTGCCGTCGTTGCTGCTCCTTCAACTCTTCCAACTTTTTTAGGTAAGCGTTCTCCATGCGCAGGTATTCAAGCTCGGCCATTAACTGGTCGCGTGTCTTGTGCGTATCGTCAGCGGTTACGGGTTCGGTGGGATAAGGCTTCTTGGGCATGGCAGCAGGCTTTCTTCTTGTGGGAACACGCGGGGCTAGACCGTCACTGTAATGCTGCTGTTCCCAA
>NZ_JAGPYR010000063.1:0-350 GCF_020312125.1 Pseudomonas sp. P135 | reverse complement strand
CCTTCGCGAACAAGTTCGCTCCTACAAAAGCCCCCATGCTTGAGCGTACGGCAGAAATGTAGGAGCGAACTTGTTCGCGAAAGGGCCCGTACAGCCGCAGAAGATTTGGCGTTCAAAACGCTGCCTTCGCGAACAAGTTCGCTCCTACAAAAGCCCCCATGCTTGAGCGTACGGCAAAAATGTAGGAGCGAACCGGGCGACGCTTCGCTTGTTCGCGAAAGGGGCCGTATAGCCGCAGAAGATTCGGCGTTCAAAACGACGCCTTCGCGAACAAGTTCGCTCCTACAAAAGCCCCCATGCTTGAGCGTACGGCAGAAATGTAGGAGCGAACTTGTTCGCGAAATGGGTCG
>NZ_JAGPYR010000062.1:0-355 GCF_020312125.1 Pseudomonas sp. P135 | reverse complement strand
CTGGGTTTTGAGAAAACCCTAAACTTGGCTCAGCAATCGTTGGTTACATCTTTGATTTCTCGCGGAGTAACTTGGGTTGCTGATAATCTGTTGACTTCAGTCTGACACCACAAGCACCCACACGAATTGCTTGATTCAGTTGTTAAAGAGCGGTGGGTTAAGACCTTTCGTCTCAACCGAGGCGCGCATTCTACAGCGTCCTCTGTATCTGTCAAGCGGTTATTTTAAGAAGTTTTCAAAGTTTCCTTTGCAACTTCAACCACTTGCGCTGCGATCAACTCTTGAGTTGCTCATCAGCGGGAGGCGAATTCTACAGCGTTACAACCGCGTGTCAAACTCTTTTTTCTCACCGCTG
>NZ_JAGPYR010000061.1:0-367 GCF_020312125.1 Pseudomonas sp. P135 | reverse complement strand
AAGAGGTGCCCGGTCTATATTTCTTTCTATCACATACCCAAATTTTTAAAGAACGATCTAATCAAAGACTAGAAATCAACATTCATGCACTAATCATCAGGATCAATGGAATGCTCATTTCTAAGCTTTCAAAACAGAAGCAGTAAGTGGTGGAGCCAAGCGGGATCGAACCGCTGACCTCCTGCGTGCAAGGCAGGCGCTCTCCCAGCTGAGCTATGGCCCCGTATTTCTACATACCGTGGAGGCGTCTCTCTGACCAGCTATCTCACCAGTAAACTGGTGGGTCTGGGCAGATTCGAACTGCCGACCTCACCCTTATCAGGGGTGCGCTCTAACCAACTGAGCTACAGACCCAATTTCGAGCTTG
>NZ_JAGPYR010000060.1:0-466 GCF_020312125.1 Pseudomonas sp. P135 | reverse complement strand
CGGTGGCTACGGTTCCGACACCTACGTGTTCCGCAAGGGCTCGGGTCAAGACACTATCAGCAACTATTCTTACAACGACACCACGGCCAACAAACTGGACGTGATTCGTCTGGAAGGGCTGAACGCTGCCGATGTGGTGCTGCGCCGTGAGTCCGATGACCTGATTATCCAGATCAAGGATAGCGGTGAAACCCTACGGGTCAGTTCGCACTTCTACAGCAGTGCCATCTACGGCTATGGCATCGATCAGGTGCAGTTTGCCGATGGTACGGCACTGACTAATGAGCAGATCCGTACGGCTCTGCTCACCGGTACCGAAGTCGACGAGACCGTCACCGGTTATGAGTCGGCGGACAGCCTGTTCGGCCTGTCGGGTAATGACACCCTGAACGGCCGTGCCGGTGATGACATCCTCGACGGCGGCGATGGTCGTGACACCCTCAACGGTGAAGATGGCAACGACACA
>NZ_JAGPYR010000059.1:0-476 GCF_020312125.1 Pseudomonas sp. P135 | reverse complement strand
TGAATGTTGATTTCTAGTCTTTGATTAGATCGTTCTTTAAAAATTTGGGTATGTGATAGAAAGAAATATAGACCGGGCACCTCTTTCACTGGTGCGTGTCCGGGCTAAGGTAAAGTTTGTGAAATGCAAACTTTCGGCGAATGTCGTCTTCACAGTATAACCAGATTGCTTGGGGTTATATGGTCAAGTGAAGAAGCGCATACGGTGGATGCCTTGGCAGTCAGAGGCGATGAAAGACGTGGTAGCCTGCGAAAAGCTTCGGGGAGTCGGCAAACAGACTGTGATCCGGAGATGTCTGAATGGGGGAACCCAGCCATCATAAGATGGTT
Source organism: Pseudomonas sp. P135 (assembly GCF_020312125.1). Taxonomy (NCBI): domain Bacteria; kingdom Pseudomonadati; phylum Pseudomonadota; class Gammaproteobacteria; order Pseudomonadales; family Pseudomonadaceae; genus Pseudomonas; species Pseudomonas sp. P135. Next base: position 147 of record NZ_JAGPYR010000059.1, on the reverse strand, counting down.
ATCTTGTACTGAATACATAGGTGCAAGAGGCGAACCAGGGGAACTGAAACATCTAAGTACCCTGAGGAAAAGAAATCAACCGAGATTCCCTTAGTAGTGGCGAGCGAACGGGGACCAGCCCTTAAGTTGTATTGAGATTAGCGGAAC
>NZ_JAGPYR010000058.1:0-487 GCF_020312125.1 Pseudomonas sp. P135 | reverse complement strand
GTGGAAAGCACCAGCAGCTATCAGTACGACAGCCTGGGTAGGCGTGTTGCCAAACAGTCCGACATTAAGGGCAAGACCGACCATCGACTATTTCTCTGGCAAGGTCTTCGCTTGCTGCGTGAAGAAAGTCCGGGACAGAGCAGCCTGTATCTGTACGAGCCCGGCAGTTATGCGCCGCTGGCCCGTGTTGATGAGAAAGAGGGCGAGGCAGAGAACAAGGTCTACTACTTCCACACCGACCAGATTGGTACACCACTGGAGATGACCGACGCCGAAGGGCAGATCGTCTGGCAGGCCAAATATCGGCCGTGGGGCGCGGTTGAGAAACTGGTGGTGAACGAGGTCGAGCAGAACCTCAGGTTTCAGGGTCAGTATTTCGATGTCGAGACGGGGCTTCACTACAACACGTTTCGGTATTACGATCCGGAGATTGGGCGGTTTATTACGCAGGATCCGATTGGGTTGAGTGGTGGGGATAATCTCTATC
>NZ_JAGPYR010000057.1:0-525 GCF_020312125.1 Pseudomonas sp. P135 | reverse complement strand
AAGAGGTGCCCGGTCTATATTTCTTTCTATCACATACCCAAATTTTTAAAGAACGATCTAATCAAAGACTAGAAATCAACATTCATGCACCCCTTGTCTTGCAGGGTGGAATGCTCATTTCTAAGCTTTCAAACAGAAGCAGTAAGTGGTGGAGCCAAGCGGGATCGAACCGCTGACCTCCTGCGTGCAAGGCAGGCGCTCTCCCAGCTGAGCTATGGCCCCGTATTTCTACAGGCGTTTCCCACACAAAATTGGTGGGTCTGGGCAGATTCGAACTGCCGACCTCACCCTTATCAGGGGTGCGCTCTAACCAACTGAGCTACAGACCCAATTTCGAGCTTGTAGCCGCTAGCGTTGAGCTATCAGCTTGGAGCTTAAAGCTGCTTCTAATCGTCTTCTTCAATGAATCAAGCAATTCGTGTGGGTGCTTATGGTGCAGCTGAGTCGTCGATTAAGGAGGTGATCCAGCCGCAGGTTCCCCTACGGCTACCTTGTTACGACTTCACCCCAGTCATGAATCACACC
>NZ_JAGPYR010000056.1:0-530 GCF_020312125.1 Pseudomonas sp. P135 | reverse complement strand
CGCTCAACCCGCGACTTCCCGCAACTGCGCCGCGTGCTGTGCAGTGGCGAGGCCTTGCCTCGTGCGTTGCAGCGCCGTTTCGAGCAACAGCTCAAGGGCGTTGAACTGCACAACCTGTATGGCCCGACCGAAGCGGCCATCGACGTTACCGCCTGGGAATGTCGTCCGACGGATCCGGGCGACAGCGTGCCCATCGGCCGTCCGATTGCCAACATTCAGATGCACGTACTCGATGCCTTGGGCCAGCTGCAACCAATGGGCGTGGCCGGTGAGCTGCACATTGGCGGTATCGGCGTGGCGCGGGGTTACCTGAACCAGCCGCAACTGAGCGCCGAACGTTTCATCGCCGACCCGTTCTCCAACGACCCGCAGGCACGTCTGTACAAAACCGGCGACGTCGGTCGCTGGCTGGCCAATGGCGCGCTGGAATACCTGGGCCGTAATGACTTTCAGGTGAAGATCCGCGGCTTGCGTATCGAAATCGGCGAAATCGAGGCCGCCCTGGCTAAACACCCGGCGGTCCATGAAGC
>NZ_JAGPYR010000055.1:0-564 GCF_020312125.1 Pseudomonas sp. P135 | reverse complement strand
TTGGCCGTGGTGTCGTTGTAAGAATAGTTGCTGATAGTGTCTTGACCCGAGCCCTTGCGGAACACGTAGGTGTCGGAACCGTAGCCACCGGTCAGCGAGTCATTGCCTGCGCCACCCAGCAATGTGTCGTTGCCATCTTCACCGTTGAGGGTGTCACGACCATCGCCGCCGTCGAGGATGTCATCACCGGCACGGCCGTTCAGGGTGTCATTACCCGACAGGCCGAACAGGCTGTCCGCCGACTCATAACCGGTGACGGTCTCGTCGACTTCGGTACCGGTGAGCAGAGCCGTACGGATCTGCTCATTGGTCAGTGCCGTACCATCGGCAAACTGTATCTGATCAATGTTATAGCCGTAGAGAACGCTGGTGTTGAAATGCGAGCTGACCCTCAGGGTTTCGCCGCCGTCCTTGATCTGGATAATCAGGTCATCGGACTCACGGCGCAGCACCACATCGGCAGCGTTCAGACCCTCCAGACGAATCACGTCCAGTTTGTTTGCAGTGGTGTCGTTATAGGCATAGTTGCTGATAGTGTCCTGACCCGAGCCCTTGCGGAACACG
>NZ_JAGPYR010000054.1:0-598 GCF_020312125.1 Pseudomonas sp. P135 | reverse complement strand
TGGTGTGACCCCCGAAGGTTGGATGCAACCTTTGGAGGCGTCATGGGTAAATATACAGAGCAGGCAAAACTCGCAGCCGTGAAAGAGTATTGTGCCGGCAAGGCAGGTTTGAGGGATGTTGCGCATCGCCACGATGTGGACTTTTCCTGCCTTCGTCAGTGGGTCGCGGCTTATCAGATCCACGGCCCAGCCGCTCTTAAAGAGAAAAGGCGACAGCGTTACAGTGACGAATTCAAGCTAGCTGTTTTGAAGCGCATGCATGATGAGCGATTATCACTGCGCCAGACAGCGGCCTTGTTCGATATCCGTCAGTTCGGCATCATCAATCTATGGCAGCGCCTTTTTGACGAAGGTGCTCTTAACGCATCCTCAAAGCCCCCTAAGAAAGCTGGACGCCCAAGAAAGATGACGACGCCCCTTCCCCCTGTGAACTCCGCTCCGATCAACGATGAATCGCGCTCGCGTGACGAGTTGCTTGCCGAGGTGAAGCAACTGCGGATGGAGGTCGATTATCTAAAAAAGCTCGATGCCTTGGTTCAGAAGAAGCAACGAATAGCGCAGCAGAAAAAGCGCAAATCGTGATGGAACTGAGGCCTTT
>NZ_JAGPYR010000053.1:0-648 GCF_020312125.1 Pseudomonas sp. P135 | reverse complement strand
GCTTGCCATCAATATAAATACGAGTACCCGGCGTATGCTTTTTAATGCCGGCAGTTTCAAGTGCAGCGCGATATTTTTCGCGTGCATCCCTCACGGTAGAATCTCTCTTGGCAAAGCTTGTTTGTCTGCCTCCTCGTTTTTTACTCACCCCCGACGGGGCCAACGGATTTAATTTTGTAGTTGAGCTAGCTGGCATCCCAATGCCAAGACTGCCCGATGAGATTGCCGCGCTTGACGAAGCAATGGGCGAAGGACTAGATGAAATAGCGGGGAGCCTATCAACCATGTCAGACAACTGTGATAACGGCGTACGAGTGAGGGGTGAGCGCCTAATTTCTCCGGATAATAATATTTTATTTAACAGCCCGGCAGCTATGTGCCCCGATGGATCCACATACCCAATCGGATCCCCTCCACAATACCCATACGCATTCAGCCCGCCCTCATCAAACGGACTCAAACTGTCCGGGCTGTTGAACCGCATCAACACCGGGTTATAAGCCCGATACCCATTCCCCAGCAGGTAATGCCCGGTAACCGGATCACGCCGCTCGCCATTGAACCCCAGCAAACTGGTCAACCCGCTTTCCGCCGGGTGATGACCATAGGCGCTGTACGCCACTGGCTCAACCCCGGACTTATCCACAA
>NZ_JAGPYR010000052.1:0-770 GCF_020312125.1 Pseudomonas sp. P135 | reverse complement strand
GCCTTGGCGGCCTGCATTCTGTATTCCACAGGACTCAGGCCGTTAAGCTTCAGTTTTATGCGTGAGTGATTGTAATACTCAATGTACTCTTCGATACCCGCTTGAAGCTCATCCAGATCGTTAAATTTGTTCAGGTAGAAAAATTCGGATTTCAGCGTGCTAAAAAAGCTCTCAATAGCCGCGTTGTCGTAGCAGTTACCCTTGCGCGACATGCTGGCTGCGATCGAATTCTCATTGAGCAGTCGCTGGTAAATAGGCATCCGATATTGCCAGCCCTGGTCGGAATGCAAAATCGGCTTTTCATGCGGTCCAAGCCGCTTAAATGCTCCTTCAAGCATTTCGTCGACCATGGAGTACAGCGGGCGCCTGGCAATCGCATAGGAAATGATTTCGCCGCTGTACAGATCCATGATCGGCGACAGATAGAGTTTCTGGCCTCCTACTTTGAATTCGGTCACGTCGGTGGCCCATTTCTGGTTAAGGTATTGCGCTTTGAAATCACGCTTTAGCAGGTTAGGCGCGGCCTTGCCTGTTTCGCCTTTGTAGGAACGGTATTTCTTCACGCGTATCAGGCTCTTCAGGCCTAGCTGCCCCATTAGTTTCTGCACCGTCTTGTGGTTCACAAGATGGCCCGCCCTGCGCAACGCTGCCGTGATGCGACGATAGCCATACCGGCCCTTGTGCTCGTAGAAAGTTGCCTGAATCAGGTCTTTCAGCCCGGCGTATTTGTCATCTGCCAGCAGTACCTTTTGTTGATAGTAAAAAGTGCT
>NZ_JAGPYR010000051.1:0-809 GCF_020312125.1 Pseudomonas sp. P135 | reverse complement strand
GTGCAGCCGGGTGACAGCGTGGCGATCCTGCTGGAACGCAGCCATGATTTGCTCGCCAGCCAGCTGGCAGTACTCAAATGCGCAGCGGTGTATGTACCGTTGGACGTTAACGCTCCGGTAGAGCGCCAGGCGTTCATGATCGAGGACAGTCAGGCGAGTGTCCTGCTGACTCTCAGTCAGATGTCGCTGACAACCAGCACTCAGCGCGTCGACCTTGACCGCCTGATGCTAAACGGCCTGGATAACGATGATCTGGCGCTTGCGCAGTCCAGCGAAAGCGTCGCCTACATCATGTACACCTCAGGCTCCACCGGCACGCCGAAGGGGGTGCTGGTGCCGCACCGGGCCATCAGCCGTCTGGCGATCAACAACGGCTATGCCGATTTCAATGCACAGGATCGCGTCGCATTTGCCTCCAACCCGGCCTTTGACGCCAGTACCCTGGATGTCTGGGCGCCGCTGCTCAATGGCGGCTGTGTGGTGGTGATCGGGCAGCACGATTTGCTCTCGCCACTGAATTTCCAGCGCCTGCTGCTGGAACAATCGGTAAGCGTACTGTGGATGACCGCCGGATTGTTCCATCAATACGCCACGGGTCTGGGCGAGGCTTTTTCGCGCCTGCGCTACCTGATTGTCGGCGGCGATGTGCTGGACCCGGCAGTGATTGCACGGGTGCTGGCGAACAATGCGCCGCAACATCTGCTCAACGGTTATGGTCCGACAGAAGCCACGACATTCTCCGCCACCTACGAGATTGTGTCGGTCGACAATGGCTCGATCCCTATCGGCAAACCGGTGGGCAACACTCG
>NZ_JAGPYR010000050.1:0-842 GCF_020312125.1 Pseudomonas sp. P135 | reverse complement strand
GGGATGCACGCGAAAAATATCGCGCTGCACTTGAAACTGCCGGCATTAAAAAGCATACGCCGGGTACTCGTATTTATATTGATGGCAAGCTAGAAGCTGAAGTTTTCACTACGAGCATTAGGTATCTTGAGACGAAAATAGCTTATATGTCTAGAAATCAAGGCACTGCCAATTACAGTAAACGCACCCATATGGATCACCTGTCGACATTGAGGCGGGAAAAAAGAAACTATGTTGAGTATCTAAAAAGCCCGAGAGAAGAACAAACATCCATTCGTTCGTAATTCTCAAACGNCTGACCGCGCATACACCCGATCCCCCCAGCCCATCGCCGCCTACATCATTCGGCAATGCAGGCAGCTTGAGGCGGCGATCAAAGACCTCAAGCCTGATGCTTTCAGGCTCGAAGCCGAGCGTTTACCTAGCATTTATGCGAGGTAGGCGGCGTATCGGTTTTGCCGGATGCTGACGGCTGGTTCTATTTGAAGAAGCTGCCATGATTTCCCCCAACCAGACAGTGCTGTGCAAGTATCGCTACGACCCACTGGACCGTCTGGCTTCCAGCTCGCCGGCAGGGCAGGCGGATGTGCAGCGCTTCTATCAAAAGAACCGCCTGGCGACCGAAATAGAGGGTGCATCACGACGCACGGTCTTTCAGCATGAAGACCTGTTATTGGCTCAGCAGCGGCGTGTTGAGGGTGCGATCGAAACCACGTTGTTGGCGACGGATCAGCAACGTTCTGTCCTGCGGCTTGTGGATAAGTCCGGGGTTGAGCCAGTGGCGTACAGCGCCTATGGTCATCACCCGGCGGAAAGCGGGTTGACCAGTTTGCTGGGGTTCA
>NZ_JAGPYR010000049.1:0-1291 GCF_020312125.1 Pseudomonas sp. P135 | reverse complement strand
TGACCTTGCCCCCGAGAAACGTATCCCTTAACCCGGCGTCGGGGTTGAGTATCTAAGGTTGTTGCCTTTGCCAGTTCTGCTCGTATTGCATCGGACTTACGTAATGAAGCGTCGAGTGCAGGCGCTCCTGGTTGTACCACAGCAGCCAGTTAATGACCTCGTCCTTGGCAGCGCGTCGGGTTTTGAATTTCAAGCCATGCAGACGTTCCACCTTCAACGAGCCGAACACGGTCTCGCTGCACGCGTTATCCCAGCAATTGCCCCGTCGACTCATCGAGCTGACAATCCCGTAGCCCTGAAGGACATGACGAAAATCAAAGCTGGCGTACTGGCTCCCGCGATCACTATGAAACAGCAGTCCGGAGGCCTTATGTGGATGACGCTTGAACCAGGCCATGCGCAACGCATCAATCACCAGGCTGCTTTTCATGCGCTCGTCCATCGACCAGCCCACGATCTGGCGACTGAACAGGTCTACCACTACCGCCAGAAACAGCCAGCCCTCATCTGTCGGGATGTAGGTGATGTCGCCCACCCAAGCTCTGTCAGGCTCCATCACGGCGAACTGGCGATCCAGCAGGTTCTCCGAAATGGGTAAGTCATGAGCGCTATCAGTGGTCACTTTGAAACGTCGTTTGCCCTTGCCGCAAATACCATGAAGCTGCATCAGCTTTTGCACACGCTCTTTGCCGACGCGAACGCCGTCAGCCAGCAAACCGTGCCAGATCCTGGGCCAGCCGTAGCTGCCACGACTGCGGGCATGAGCGGCGCGAATGTGGACGAGCAATGCTGCGTCGCTTAAACCTCGTTGAGGGCAATTAACTGCACAGCGAGCTTGGTGGCAATGAAAGCCGGTCGCACTGACGCCCAGCACCCGGCACTGCACACCGATAGGCCAGAGACGGCGATGAGTAAAGATGAACGCGTACTTCAGCTGGATGCTTTTGCGAAGTACGCCGTCGCCTTTTCCAGAATGTCGCGCTCCATCTTGACGCGTGCCAGCTCGGCTCGTAGACGGCTTATCTCCATCTGCTCGGGAGTGACAGACTTGATGTCAGCGCCGGTCAGCCTGCCTTGGCGATGCGCCTTGACCCAGTTGAACAAGGTCTGGTCGGATATACCCAGAGAGCGGGCAGCGGCAGCAAGCGTCAGGCCTGTATCGACCAGTCGCACGGCCTCAAGTTTGAACTCAAGGGTGTATTTAACGCGATCTGTCTTGGGCTTAGTCATGTCGTATCCTTGCGGCTATTGAGGCACCTGGCAAGGGATACGTTTTTCAGGGGCAAGGTCA
>NZ_JAGPYR010000048.1:0-1343 GCF_020312125.1 Pseudomonas sp. P135 | reverse complement strand
TCGAAGCGGCTGGTGTTGAAGTTGAGGCGGTTGGCCGCAGCGTCGTAGCGGAACTCTTCGCCATCGACCACGCGACCGGTGTTGCGCGCCAGCAACTGGCCGTTGGCTTCGTATTCGTACTGGGTTTCGCCGCGCAGCTTGTCGAGCGTGCGGCTCAGTTCGCCGGCAGGGTCGTATTCGTAGCGGCGGTGAATCGGGTTGTAGGCGTGTTCGACGTAACGCTCCGGCTTTATGAGCGGGTTCTGGATCTGTGACAGCTTTTCCGCAGGCAGGGTGGTTGCGTACTGCCAAGCCTTGCGACCCATGCTGTCGTAGCCGAAGCAACTGGTCAGCTTGCCCTGTGTGCGATAGATCTCGCGGTGCAGATCGTCGCGTTCCATGTCGCTGATCAGCTGGCCATCCAGATTCATCTGGTGCAGGTGACCGCTGCCGTAGTACAGGTGATTCAGGTGCTGGCCGGTAGGAAGTGTCAGCGTGGTCAGGTTGCTGAGCGGATCGTACTCGTAGGCAAGTGCGCCTTGGGATGTGGTCTCTTTGACGAGGCGGCCGAGCAGGTCGTAGGCAAATTCCAGTTTCTCGGCGGCAACACCGAGTTTTCTGCCGGTGTCCGTCGGCTTGCGCTCGATTGACAGCAGTCGGTCGCCGTCGTCGTAGGCATAGTCCTGACGGGCATCGTCGTTTAGCTTGGCCAGCAGGCGACCAATCGGGTCGCGCTCCAGATGGGTGCTGCGCCGTGGCTGTTCGCCTTTTTCGCCGCAGCCGATTTCCTCGACCTGTGTCAGGTGCCCGCCGAGGTTGTAGCTGAAACGGCGGGTGAGGTTATCGATGCGTTTTTCTTCGATCAGACGGTCTGCGTTGTCGTAGGCAAAGCGGTAGGTCGCATCGTTTTCGTTGGTCAGGGCGACGAGGCGAATGGCCTTGTCGTATTCGTAAGTGATGGTCTGGCCTTTGGCATCCTGTCGCCATTTGGGCAGGCCACGGCCGTTACGCAGCAGCTGGGTAGTCTGGCCCTTGCCATCGGTGTGGGTCAGGACCTGACCCAGTTCGTTATAGGTAAAGGTCTCGCTGGTGCCATCCGGATGGTTGATGCGCAGCACTTCGCCGTCGGGTTTGCGTTCCAGCGTGGTGGTGTTGTTCAGGGCATCGGTGACGGCCACCAGGTGGTGGCGCTCGTCATAGCGGTAATAAGTGCTTTTGCCCGAACAGTCCTGAAAGCGCTGCACTTGCGCCAGGTTGTTCCACCACAGGTATTTGGACTTGAGCGTCGGGTCGACGATGGTGTGCGGCAGGCCGTCCTCACCGTTGAGGTATTCGGTCTTGTGGCCCAGCGCATCGATCTCGGC
>NZ_JAGPYR010000046.1:0-1820 GCF_020312125.1 Pseudomonas sp. P135 | reverse complement strand
GTTTCCGGCCCGACTTCGTCGGGTTCCTTCGCCCTGACACTGATCCGGGGGTCGCCGCAACGGGCCATCCATGGCCCAGACTGTGTAAAAACCCAAGGTAAACCTTTGCTATGATTCCCCAGGATTTCATTGCAAGGGTTGCCCATGAAACGCTTCATTCAAGGTGAACACAGAGGTCAAAGTACCTTGCTTCCCGAGAGTCTCGACGATTACGTCAGCGACACCAATCCGGTGCGCGTTGTCGATGTCTTTGTGGATGAGCTCGACCTGATCACCTTGGGTTTTGAAAGCGCTGTCCCCGCTGAAACGGGCCGACCGGCCTACCATCCTGCAGTCATGCTGAAGATCTACATCTACGGCTATCTCAACCGTATCCAGTCAAGCCGACGCCTTGAGCGCGAGGCGCAGCGCAACGTCGAGCTGATGTGGTTGACCGGTCGCCTGATGCCGGATTTCAAGACCATCGCCAACTTTCGCAAAGACAACGCAAAGGGCATTCGAGGAGTCTGTCGGCAGTTTGTCGTGCTGTGTCAACAATTGGGGCTTTTCTCGGAGCATTTCGTTGCCATCGATGGCAGTAAATTCAAGGCGGTCAATCACCGCGATCGCAATTTCACCAGTGCCAAACTGAAGCGTCGGATGGAAGAGATTGAATCAAGCATTGCCCTTTATCTAAAGGGGCTGGATGCGGCTGATCGGGAAGAGCCCAAGACTGCAGGCCCCAAAGGCGGCCTAGAGGAGAAGATCGCCAAATTGAAGGAGCAAATGAAGGCGTTGCAGACCATCGAGGTACAGCTTGAAGAATCCCCGGACAAACAAATTTCGCTGACCGATCCGGACGCGCGCTCAATGATGAGCAGTGGGGGAAAAGGTATCGTGGGTTACAACGTACAGACCGCGGTGGATACCAAGCACCATTTGATCGTCGCGCACGAGGTGATCAATGTGGGTCACGACCTTGATCAACTTAGTTCGATGGCCCAGCAGGCCCGTGAGGTGATGCAAGTCGAATCGTTGTCGGTGGTGGCGGACCGCGGGTATTACAAAAGCGGAGAAATCCTGGCCTGTCACGAGGCAGGGATCACAGCTTATGTGCCAAAAACGCTGAGCTCGCGGGCCAAATTTGATGGCCGTTTCGGCAATGACGAGTTTGTTTACGACGCGGACAACGATGTGTACGTCTGCCCCGCCAATCAAGTGCTGATCTGGCGCAACTCTTACATCGACAAGGGCAAGAAGCTGGACGTTTACTGGCGCTCCAACTGCCAGGCCTGCTCGATAAAGGCGCAATGCACACCGGCCAGAGAGCGAAAAATTCGGCGCTGGGAACATGAGGCAGTACTGGAAGAAATGCAGGCCCGCCTGGCTAACGCGCCGCAGGTAATGACCATCCGCAAGCAGACCGTCGAGCACCCCTTCGGGACTCTCAAGCAGTGGATGGGTGCAACGCATTTTCTGACGCGACGGCTTGGCGGAGTGAGCACCGAAATGAGTTTGAACGTGCTTGCTTATAACTTGAAGCGGGTAATGAACATCCTCGGCACGCAGAATCTTGTAAAAGCGCTGGCGGCTTGAAAAGCCTCCATTGCGCCCGATAAAAGGGGCTGTAAAGCGCTATTAACGGCCTTAAGGGCGGATTAGAGCGATGGCAGGACTTTCAAGGCGTTCCGGCTAGCCAAGTATCGTCTGCGCTACGCGCAGCCGATACTTGGGCTGGTTTTTACACACTCTGGGCCCGGTGCGGCTAGCCTGGCGTCCTGCCAGGCTACCCCCGGATCAGCGCCAGGACTCAGCCGTCACTAACGTCGCACTCTGCGTCG
>NZ_JAGPYR010000045.1:0-1917 GCF_020312125.1 Pseudomonas sp. P135 | reverse complement strand
TAGTCGATGGTCGGTCTTGCCCTTAATGTCGGACTGTTTGGCAACACGCCTACCCAGGCTGTCGTACTGATAGCTGCTGGTGCTTTCCACCTGACTGTTGGCCATGGTCTCGGTTTTGACCAGGCGGTTTTCGCTGTCGTAGGTGAAGGTTTGCCAACGCACGATGCCGACGATTTTCTCGACCAGGTTGCCCCACGCGTCGTATTTGTATTCGTGGTTGCTCCATTGCTTGAGGCGGTTGTCTTTGACGCGGTCGAAGCGGCTGGTGTTGAAGTTCAGGCGGTTGCCGGCAGCGTCGTAGCGGAATTCTTCGCCGTCGAAGCGTTTTTCGGGGTTGTGCTCAAGCAGGCGGCCGTTGGCTTCGTACTCGTAGGTGACTTCGCCACGCAGTTTGTCGAGGGTGCGGCTCAGTTCGCCGGCCGGGTCGTATTCGTAGCGGCGATGGAGCGGGTTGTAGGCGTGCTCGACATAGCGCTCTGGCTTTATGAGCGGGTTCTGGATCTGCGACAGTTTTTCCGCGGGTAGGGTGGTTGCGTACTGCCAGGTCTTGCGCCCCAGTGCGTCATAGCCGAAGCAACTGGTGAGTTTGCCCTGCGTGCGATAGATCTCGCGGTGCAGGTCGTCGCGCTCCATGTCGCTGATCAACTGGCCATCGAGATTCAGTTGATGCAGGTGACCACTGCCGTAATACAGGTGATTCAGGTGCTGACCGGTGGGAAGGGTCAGTGTAGTCAGGTTGCTGAGCGGATCGTAGTCGTAGGTCAGCGCGCCCTGGGGCGACGATTCCTGCGTCAGGCGGTCAGTTTCTCGGCAGTGATACCGAGTTTTCTACCGTCTCTGGGCTTAAGCTCCAGTGTAGTTGTTTTGTTTGATTTTTTAAGGAGCAGATTTTTAATATCCAGAATAATGACTATGTTTTCAATGCCAACAAATTGACAATGTTAGGACAAATTTTAAAGTGTCGATTCTTGCCATTTCCCACTGCGTAGAGTCTCCTTTTTTCTAATCATCCATCCTGATTGCGAATTGACTAAAGTGAATTTAAAAGACGCCTCAAGTCCAATAGATTGCTCAACTATAAAAGAAGCTGAATGCTCGCTTTCTTTGTCCATTTCGATTTGGTCTCTTATAGGGTCATACATTGTAGGCTCTCCACACGCCAAACCCTCTAATCGTGCCCAGCTTTTCGGTGACTTTATTGAGTGTTTTTGCAAAATTTCCTCAAGTCTTTTTTTATAGTATTCACTGCATGGCTTTGTATCAGTGCCTTTTTCTATTAGAGAAAATTTTTCGCGAAAAAAACTACTTTCCCATTCGTTCATGTCGCCTAGAAACTGTATTAGCACATCAAGGGGTTTAGATTTTTTTTCCATGGGTGCCTCTAATTATCAAATATATTAAATAGTACACGCTTGCCGTTTTGTGAAACATCGTACAATATTTGGTCTGGGCGTGTTGGAGACTTTCCATATACAAATTTTATATCGACGTTTACAGGGCCTTTTTTTAGTACATACTCAGCAACGTCCTTTTCGAAGTCTCTAAAAAGCCCTCTGTTAATTCCCGGAAGTTGAGGGAAGACACCATTTTTTCCTCCAGCTCCACCGAGTAGCTTAGCGATTATGTGACCAGCATCATCGTCCGGATTTCCAAGACTTCTCGCCCAACTCCGGGACGACGCGTTTGTCGCAGTTCCGCCTTTTTTGATGTCGGCCTTGGTAATCGTAGCCGTTGCTCGCAAAGGCTGTCCTGCGGTTCCTCGGGTAACACTCGCATTGACGCACCAGCCTAACGGATCAACCCACCCATAAGGATTAGGCGCATATTGATAGAGATTATCCCCACCACTCAACCCAATCGGATCCTGCGTAATAAACCGCCCAATCTCCGGATCGTAATACCGAAACGTGTTGTAGT
>NZ_JAGPYR010000044.1:0-2666 GCF_020312125.1 Pseudomonas sp. P135 | reverse complement strand
GGCCATAGTGGGTGATAGCCCTGTACGCGAAAATCCCTTTGCAATGAAATCGAGTAGGACGGGGCACGAGAAACCTTGTCTGAATATGGGGGGACCATCCTCCAAGGCTAAATACTACTGACTGACCGATAGTGAACCAGTACCGTGAGGGAAAGGCGAAAAGAACCGCGGAGAGCGGAGTGAAATAGATCCTGAAACCGTATGCGTACAAGCAGTGGGAGCCCACTTTGTTGGGTGACTGCGTACCTTTTGTATAATGGGTCAGCGACTTATTTTCAGTGGCGAGCTTAACCGAATAGGGGAGGCGTAGCGAAAGCGAGTCTTAATAGGGCGTCTAGTCGCTGGGAATAGACCCGAAACCGGGCGATCTATCCATGGGCAGGTTGAAGGTTGGGTAACACTAACTGGAGGACCGAACCGACTACCGTTGAAAAGTTAGCGGATGACCTGTGGATCGGAGTGAAAGGCTAATCAAGCTCGGAGATAGCTGGTTCTCCTCGAAAGCTATTTAGGTAGCGCCTCATGTATCACTGTAGGGGGTAGAGCACTGTTTCGGCTAGGGGGTCATCCCGACTTACCAAACCGATGCAAACTCCGAATACCTACAAGTGCCGAGCATGGGAGACACACGGCGGGTGCTAACGTCCGTCGTGAAAAGGGAAACAACCCAGACCGTCAGCTAAGGTCCCAAAGTCATGGTTAAGTGGGAAACGATGTGGGAAGGCTTAGACAGCTAGGAGGTTGGCTTAGAAGCAGCCACCCTTTAAAGAAAGCGTAATAGCTCACTAGTCGAGTCGGCCTGCGCGGAAGATGTAACGGGGCTCAAACCATGCACCGAAGCTACGGGTATCATCTTTTGATGATGCGGTAGAGGAGCGTTCTGTAAGCCTGTGAAGGTGAGTTGAGAAGCTTGCTGGAGGTATCAGAAGTGCGAATGCTGACATGAGTAACGACAATGGGTGTGAAAAACACCCACGCCGAAAGACCAAGGTTTCCTGCGCAACGTTAATCGACGCAGGGTTAGTCGGTCCCTAAGGCGAGGCTGAAAAGCGTAGTCGATGGAAAACAGGTTAATATTCCTGTACTTCTGGTTATTGCGATGGAGGGACGGAGAAGGCTAGGCCAGCCTGGCGTTGGTTGTCCAGGTTTAAGGTGGTAGGCTGAGATCTTAGGTAAATCCGGGATCTTAAGGCCGAGAGCTGATGACGAGTGTTCTTTTAGAACACGAAGTGGTTGATGCCATGCTTCCAAGAAAAGCTTCTAAGCTTCAGGTAACCAGGAACCGTACCCCAAACCGACACAGGTGGTTGGGTAGAGAATACCAAGGCGCTTGAGAGAACTCGGGTGAAGGAACTAGGCAAAATGGCACCGTAACTTCGGGAGAAGGTGCGCCGGTGGAGGTGAAGCATTTACTGCGTAAGCCCCTGCCGGTCGAAGATACCAGGCCGCTGCGACTGTTTATTAAAAACACAGCACTCTGCAAACACGAAAGTGGACGTATAGGGTGTGACGCCTGCCCGGTGCCGGAAGGTTAATTGATGGGGTTAGCGCAAGCGAAGCTCTTGATCGAAGCCCCGGTAAACGGCGGCCGTAACTATAACGGTCCTAAGGTAGCGAAATTCCTTGTCGGGTAAGTTCCGACCTGCACGAATGGCGTAACGATGGCGGCGCTGTCTCCACCCGAGACTCAGTGAAATTGAAATCGCTGTGAAGATGCAGTGTATCCGCGGCTAGACGGAAAGACCCCGTGAACCTTTACTATAGCTTTGCACTGGACTTTGAATTTGCTTGTGTAGGATAGGTGGGAGGCTTTGAAGCGTGGACGCCAGTCTGCGTGGAGCCAACCTTGAAATACCACCCTGGCAACTTTGAGGTTCTAACTCAGGTCCGTTATCCGGATCGAGGACAGTGTATGGTGGGTAGTTTGACTGGGGCGGTCTCCTCCTAAAGAGTAACGGAGGAGTACGAAGGTGCGCTCAGACCGGTCGGAAATCGGTCGTAGAGTATAAAGGCAAAAGCGCGCTTGACTGCGAGACAGACACGTCGAGCAGGTACGAAAGTAGGTCTTAGTGATCCGGTGGTTCTGTATGGAAGGGCCATCGCTCAACGGATAAAAGGTACTCCGGGGATAACAGGCTGATACCGCCCAAGAGTTCATATCGACGGCGGTGTTTGGCACCTCGATGTCGGCTCATCACATCCTGGGGCTGAAGCCGGTCCCAAGGGTATGGCTGTTCGCCATTTAAAGTGGTACGCGAGCTGGGTTTAGAACGTCGTGAGACAGTTCGGTCCCTATCTGCCGTGGACGTTTGAGATTTGAGAGGGGCTGCTCCTAGTACGAGAGGACCGGAGTGGACGAACCTCTGGTGTTCCGGTTGTCACGCCAGTGGCATTGCCGGGTAGCTATGTTCGGAAAAGATAACCGCTGAAAGCATCTAAGCGGGAAACTTGCCTCAAGATGAGATCTCACTGGAACCTTGAGTTCCCTGAAGGGCCGTCGAAGACTACGACGTTGATAGGTTGGGTGTGTAAGCGCTGTGAGGCGTTGAGCTAACCAATACTAATTGCCCGTGAGGCTTGACCATATAACACCCAAGCAATTTGCGTCGAATGACCAGATTGCGGTGACTGTGAAGATGACACGAACCGAAAGTTTGCGTCACGAA
>NZ_JAGPYR010000043.1:0-2920 GCF_020312125.1 Pseudomonas sp. P135 | reverse complement strand
TAATGACTTTCAGGTGAAGATCCGCGGCTTGCGTATCGAAATCGGCGAAATCGAGGCCGCCCTGGCTAAACACCCGGCGGTCCATGAAGCAGTGGTCACTGCTCGCGAAGACATACCCGGCGACAAACGTCTGGTGGCTTACTACACCCAGTCTGCCGAGCACACTGCTGTCGATCTTGAAATCCTGCGCAGTCACCTGCAGCAACAGTTGCCGGAGTACATGGTTCCGGCCATTTATGTGCTGCTCGAGGCCATGCCACTGACATCGAACGGCAAGCTCGATCGCAAGGCGCTGCCAGCCCCGGACGGTGATGCGCTGATCAGCCGTGGTTACGAAGCGCCGCAAGGCGAAGTGGAAACCCTGCTGGCATCGATCTGGGCCGATGTGCTCAAGGTTGAACAGGTGGGACGCCATGACCATTTCTTCGAACTGGGTGGCCACTCACTGCTGGCGGTGAAATTGATCGAACGCATGCGCCAGGTTGGCCTGAGTGCCGATGTGCATGTGCTGTTCGGCCAACCGACCGTGGCGGCACTGGCGGCAGCTGCCGGTGGAGGCTCGGAAGTCGTGGTGCCGACCAATCTTATTCCCGAGCATTGCGACCGTATCACCCCGCAGATGTTGCCGCTGATCAACCTCTCTCAGGCGCAGATCGACCACGTGGTGAAGGACATGCCGGGCGGCGTGGCCAACGTGCAGGACATCTACCCGCTGGCACCGTTGCAGGCTGGGATTCTTTACCACCATATCAGTGCCGAACAGGGCGACCCCTACACCCTGAAAGCACTGTTCGCGCTATCTGACCGGGCGCGACTGGACGATTTCAGTGGCGCTTTGCAAGGCGTGATCAACCGCCACGATATCCTGCGCACCGCGGTGCTGTGGGAAGATCTCGATGAGCCGGTGCAAGTCGTGCTGCGTCAAGCTGAACTGCACGTCACCGAGTTGTTACTCGACCCCGTAGACGGCCCGGTTGACGAGCAATTACACCAACGCTTCGACCGTCGGCATTACCGCCTCGATGTGCGTACTGCGCCATTGATGCGCATTGTCTTTAGCCATGACCCGGTCAACGACCGCTGGCTGGCGATGCTGCTGTGCCACCACCTGGTCAGCGACGCCACGTCCCTGTCCGTGATACTGCAGGAAATTCAGGCGCACCTGCTCGGTCAGGGCAATGCGTTGGGTGAGGCAGTGCCATATCGCAACTATGTCGCTCAGGCACGCCTGGGTGTCAGCGAGGCACAGCACGAAGCGTTCTTCCGCGACATGCTCGGCGATATCGACGAGCCGACGCTGCCGTTCGGTTTGCAGGATGTGCAGGACCGTGGCCGCAACCTCGAAGAGGCCAGCGTGACCCTGGCGGCCGAACTGAACCTGCGTTTGCGGGCTCAGGCTCGACAGGCAGGCGTCAGCGTCGCGAGCCTGATGCATTTGGCCTGGGCACGGGTGCTGGGCAATGTCTCGGCCTGCGAACAGGTGGTGTTCGGCACGGTACTGCTGGGCCGTATGCAGGCCGGTGATGGCGCCGACCGTGCGTTGGGCATGTTTATCAACACCTTGCCGTTGCGCGTCGATATCGGCGCAACGACAGTGGCCGAGGGATTGAAGGCGACCCACGAGCGGCTGACGGCTTTGCTGGGGCATGAGCATGCTCCGCTGGTACTCGCCCAGCGTTGCAGCGGCGTGGCCGCACCGACGCCGCTATTCAGTGCATTGCTAAACTACCGACACAGTGTCGTGAGCGATGTTTCGGCAGAAGCTGCCAGCGCCTGGGGCGGGATCGAGTCCTTCGGCACCGAAGACCATACCAACTACCCGTTGACCCTGAATGTCGATGATCTGGGCGATGCTTTTACGCTCACCATTCAGGCCGTCCAGCAAATCAGTGCCACGCGCATTGGCGAGTACATGCAGGTTGCACTGCGCAACCTGGTGGACGCACTGGAACACACGCCGCAAGCAGCGCTGAACAGCCTGTCGATACTGCCGGACGATGAGCGCGAGCTGTTGCTGACGGGCCTCAACGACACAGCCCACCCTTATCCGCGTGATGTACTGATCCACCAACTGATCGAACAACAGGCCGCCCAGCGTCCGGATGCCTGCGCCGTACGTGGCGACAGCGGGCCGTTGCTCACTTACGCCGAACTCAACCAGCAGGCGAACCAGCTCGCCCATCGCCTGATCGAGCTGGGCGTGGAGCCTGATACGCGGGTCGCGGTCAGCCTGCGTCGCGGCCCGGAAATGGTCGTGGCGCTGTTGGGTATTCTCAAGGCCGGTGGCGCCTACGTGCCGATCGACCCTGACCTGCCCAGCGCCCGCCAGACTTATATGCTCGAGGACAGCTCGCCGCAGGCAGTGCTGACCACTCGGGACCTGAGCGACAACCTGCCGGCCTCGGATCATCCGGTGCTGGTGCTCGATGGCCACGATGACCGCGCGCAACTGGCCAGGCAGCCGACCGGCAACCCGGATGCCAAGGCCCTGGGCCTGCAGCCGAATCACCTGGCCTACGTGCTCTACACCTCCGGTTCCACCGGCACGCCCAAAGGCGTGATGAACGAACACCTGGGCGTGGTCAACCGCCTGCTTTGGGCCCGCGACGCCTATCAGGTGAACAGTCAGGATCGCGTACTGCAAAAGACCCCGTTCGGCTTCGACGTGTCGGTGTGGGAGTTTTTCCTGCCACTGCTGACCGGTGCCGAGCTGGTCATGGCCCGTCCCGGTGGCCATCAGGATCCGGATTACCTGGCGCAGGTGATGAGTGACGCAGGTATCACCCTGCTGCACTTCGTGCCCTCGATGCTCGATGTGTTTCTGGAACACCGCTCAACCCGCGACTTCCCGCAACTGCGCCGCGTGCTGTGCAGTGGCGAGGCCTTGCCTCGTGCGTTGCAGCGCCGTTTCGAGCAACAG
>NZ_JAGPYR010000042.1:0-3218 GCF_020312125.1 Pseudomonas sp. P135 | reverse complement strand
CGGGTATATGGTCATTGATCACCGGCAGACTGCGGTTGCTGTAACGCGCAGTCACCAGCGTTCGCGAATGGGACTGCGCGCCTGTATGGGTAAGCTGTTGCAGGTTGCCACCCGCGTCGTAGCGGTAGGTCTGGGTGTAATTGGCCAGTTGCGCAGGGTCGGCAGGGCTTTGAAAACCCGGAAACACCGGACCGTGATTGACGACCGCCGATTCCCGACCTGTGGCTTCGATCAGTTGGTACAGCGTGTCGTAGCCATAGGCCGAAACAGGGTCGATGCGCTGATTGCGGTTATAAGCCGTTGACTGAGCGCGGTCCTCGATACGGATGACATTACCGACCGGGTCGTAGTCGTACAGCAAGTCCTGCAGCATCAGCCCATCGGCCCGTCTGGCACTCAACGCCAGCAGACGACCGTCTTCAGTGGCATAGAGCGCCGTGCTGATCACACCATTGCCAGCCGTTTCCGACACCACCCGCTGCTGCGCGTCGTATTGAATGGCACTGACCAAAACCTGTTCAGCCTGACAGTTCAGTTGCAAACGACTGTTTTTCAACTGCCCCGCAACGGTGTAATCCAGCAACTGAACATTGCCCTGCGCATCGATTTGCCGAATTGTTTCGTTCAACGGGTTGTAGTGCCAGCAGGTGGTTGCGCCGTCGCCGGGTTCCAGCAAGGCATCACGCCCGGCCAGCGACGCGGGCCAGTCAGGCTCATTGGCAGAGTGCAGAAAGCGCCGCGTTTGACGAATAACACTTCCCGAAAGACCATACGCATCGTCAAGCCGCGTACCTGCCGGATCATCATGACGAATCAACTGACCGCACTGGTTATATGCGGTCGAGTCAGGGCCGCCATAAAGCAAGCGCTCAACGCAGTGCTCATCTTCAAAAACTTCGGTGGGCCTGAGCAGCGCATCGTACTCAGTACGTCGCACAATGCCCCGGCCATCCCAGGCCTCCAGCACCTGCCCGGCCTCACCCGCCAACAACACCCGCCAGCCCGCGTCCACACTGTCGCTGGCCAGAACCTGACCGCTGAGCGAATGAATGACGCTGAGATTGGCAGGTGCCCGATCAGCCCACAGGCGCGGATCCCAGCTCATCGACGGACGACCCGCGACATCAAAGGCCGTATGACTGTGCCTGGCCTGCGGTTCTTCAGCAGGCTTCAGACGGCAGAACACGACTGAACCGGTCAGCAGCCGACGCGGATCTACCACCTGTAGATGCGGGGTGTAACGGTGCAGGACAGCGCTCGTAGCATTCATGGTTCAGTCATCCTTGATCCGACTTGCCAGGTAGTGCACTGAATACTTTTTCAGCTTGAAACCATCACGATTGACTCGGCACATAGACTCACAACCCGGGCGAGATCCCGTTGGAAATCATTGACGTGCAATCGGGTAGCTACCTGGGCGAAGACGATATCGAGCGTTTCGAAGATAGCTACGGTCGTTCGAACGCGCTGGAAGCGGGTGTGAAGACCCAGACTATCGCTCGCTAACAGACGCTTTTAGCTGCAAGTGAGACAGCCCTCAACGGCTCTTTGTGTATATTGATATGCACAGAGAGGTGTTGAGGGTTTTTAATTTATTTCATTCTCAAACTTCACCGCGTAGTAGAAACGCTATCAGGCGGTTTTTTTATTAAGCACCCGCTGCATAAGACTTCGCTTTTTCCCAAAAGAAGCCGTTCCTTGATCAATATGTTTTTGCACAGAAATTTTTGTTTGTGCAACACGGTGTAAAAAAGCGTCTATTTCCGTGTCCTTCAATGTCGAACCCGACTGAGCAATAATCTTCCGCCACTCCTCCCCTCCAATACTGTTAAATGCGGCCCATCGGTCCACATCAAAAACGCTCAGAAGGTCTATATTTTCAAGCGTGTACGCCTGATTGTTTATTGTTGAGAACGTCGATTCGTGATCTATCAGATACACACTGCCGTCCTGCCGCCAAAGTTGATTACCTGAATTGTCATCTATTTGATTCACCAGGTAGTAAAAAAATTTGGCATCTTCCGGAAACTTAACTCCCGAAGTTGTGTTTTTTTTCCCACCTACGATCATTTGCTGAACCGCTATTTTTGCCTTGGCGATGGTGGGAGGAACAAGGTTTAGCTTTAATTTATGACTTACTATAAAAGCCAACTCCTCACGCTGAGCGCCCGTACTAAAATTTACTTTTTTAATGATTAACTTAATACTGCTATCCGGCACATCCATTGTCAATAGCGTATTATTAAGCCTATTATCAAATCTTTTGGCATCACTTATTTTTGTAACCCTCATCAATGAAACCAGCCACTCATTTATCGATGCTACATCGTTGAAAGCTCGCGCATCACGAGCTAGAGTTTGAGCCTCTAAATAGGAGCCGCTGCGGATTGCTGCCAATACCTTCGGATTATTTAGTTTTTCAAAAGGGAATGGTGTCAACCCGCCGATATCGACAAACACAATCGGGCTGTTGGCACTGAAATTAAAAAAATTCAAACCGCTTTCAACGCCCTCCGGGTCCGGATTGATCCAGCGCTGCAACCACGGCGCGTAATACCGCATCCCGTAATAATAAAGCCCCGTCGCATCGCGTTCCTTGCCCGAGTAACGCACGGTCTTGTAACTCGCCTCGATCGCACTGCGCCCCGCCCACCATGACGTGCCGCCGAACGGGTAATAACTTTCCTGACTGACACGCTGCGCCTGCCCGTCCAGTTCCAGCGTGCCGGACCCCAGGTGGTCGTTCAGGGTGTAGCGAGTCTGATCATTTTCAAGCACGTCGGGCTTTCCAGACGCCCAATGCAGCACGCGCACGTTATTGCGACCGGCCTGGGCCACAACAACGTGCAGGGTTTCGCCAGTGACGCTATCGGTGCGCACTTCCAGCCCTGGCAAGTAGCGCACGTCGGCCGTATGGGTAATGGTTTTGGCCTGCGTGGTACGCACCTTGCGCAGGCGCTGGCCGCTGGCGTCGTAGCTGTAGCGTTCGCTGTCATCATTGCCGGATTCACGAACCACTGGACGCACTTGCTGCAGCTGGTTGCGTCGATCCCAACTCAGATCTTGCCCGGCTTGCAGGGCGAGCAAATTGCCATTGGCGTCGAAGGCTGCAGCAATTTCAGCTTCACCGGGTATATGGTCATTGATCACCGGCAGACTGCGGTTGCTGTAACGCGCAGTCACCAGCGTTCGCGAATGGGACTGCGCGCCTGTATGGG
>NZ_JAGPYR010000041.1:0-3492 GCF_020312125.1 Pseudomonas sp. P135 | reverse complement strand
AATGCCCCTCGCCTGGACACCGGCCTTGCCTCGCTGGTCATGCTTGCGCGCTTTCATCAGGTGGCGGCTTCGCCAGAGCAACTTGCCCATGAGTTTGGCAGCCCTGACCAGTATCTGTCGCAGGACAGCCTGTTACTGGCGGCCCGTAAACTCGGCTTGAAAGCCAAGGCTGCGAGGACTACCACCGAGCGTTTGGACCGTACACCACTTCCCGCGATAGCAGCGGACAATAACGGTGGTTTCTTCATCATCGCGCGTCTTGATCAAGGCAAGGCGCTCATCCACGACCCTCTTTCTCAACGCCCCGAGGTTGTTACTTTCGAGGCCTTGCAGGAGCGTTGGACAGGTCAGTTACTGCTCATTCGCTCGGAAGCCGGGACGCCGGGCGAGTCCTCAAGTTTCGATTTCACCTGGTTCATTCCTGCCATCGTCAAGTACCGGAAGTTGCTGGGCGAAGTGATGCTGGTTTCCTTCGTCCTGCAAATTTTCTCGCTGATCACACCGCTGTTCTTCCAGGTAGTGATGGACAAGGTACTTGTCCATCACGGATTGACCACCCTCGACGTTATCGCCATCGGCCTTGCCGGTGTGATGCTGTTCGAGTCGGCCTTGTCTGGCTTGCGCACCTACGTGTTCGCACACACCGCCAGCCGCATTGACGTAGAGCTGGGTTCGAAGCTGTTTCGTCACTTGATCACGTTGCCGCTCTCGTACTTTCAGGCTCGCCGCGTGGGCGATTCGGTAGCACGGGTGCGTGAACTGGAAAACATCCGCAACTTCCTGACCGGCAATGCCATCACCCTGTTGCTGGATGTGCTGTTCTCGGTGGTGTTCATTGCGGTGATGTTTTACTACAGCGGTTGGTTGACGTTGATCGTGCTGTTGTCCCTGCCGCTCTACATTCTGGTGTCGGTGCTCATTACTCCTGTGTTGCGCAAACGCCTTAACGACAGTTTTGCCCGAGGTGCTGAGAATCAGGCGTTTCTGGTCGAAACGGTTAACGGCATCGACACCCTTAAATCGATGGCAGTGGAGCCTCAAGCCATTCGCAAGTGGGATAACCAGTTGGCGGGCTATGTCGCTGCCGGATTCAAAACTCAGAACCTGTCGACCATTGCCAACGAAAGTGTCTCTCTGATCGGCAAACTGGTGACTGTTGCAACCCTGTGGTTTGGCGCGCGTCTGGTGATTGACGGCCAACTTTCGGTCGGCCAGTTGATTGCGTTCAACATGCTGGCCGGGCGTGTTGCCCAACCGATCATGCGCCTTGCCCAACTGTGGACCAACTTCCAGCAGACCGGCGTGTCAGTTCAGCGTCTGGGCGACATCCTCAATACCCGTAACGAACTCTCGCAAATCAACCGCAGTACGTTACCGCCGATCAAGGGGCGCATTGAATTCGATCAGGTGCATTTTCGCTATCGTCCCGATGGCTCGGAGATCCTGCGGGGCATCAATCTTGTTATCACTCCGGGCCAAGTCATCGGTGTGGTGGGGCGTTCCGGTTCTGGCAAAAGCACACTGACGCGTCTGTTACAACGCCTCTATGTACCGGAGCGCGGTCGGGTGTTGGTCGACGGTATGGACCTGGCCCTGGCAGACGTCTCTTCCCTGCGCCGCCAGATCGGCGTGGTGCTGCAAGACAACATGCTGTTCAACCGCAGCATCCGCGAAAACATCGCCTTGAGCGATGCCGGAGCGCCTTTGGAGGCCGTGATGCAAATGGCCAAACTGGCTGGCGCCCACGACTTCATCCTTGAGCTGCCGGAGGGCTACGACACGATGGTCGGTGAGCACGGTGCGTCGTTATCCGGCGGTCAGCGCCAACGTATCGCCATTGCCCGCGCCTTGATGGGCAACCCGCGCATCCTGATTTTCGACGAGGCCACCAGTGCGCTGGACTATGAGTCAGAGCGCATTGTTCAGCAGAACATGCAGGCCATCTGCAAGGGGCGCACGGTGATCATCATCGCGCATCGGCTGTCTGCCGTTCGCGATGCCAACCGCATTGTTGTAGTCGATCGCGGGCAAATTGTAGAGCAGGGCACTCATGCCGAATTGCTCACACACCAAGCCGGTCATTACTCGCGCCTTCATCGCCTGCAGCAGGGAGGCAGCCATGTCTAACGCTGAATCGACCGGACTATTGCAGCGCTACCGCCGCGTGTGGCGCCAATCGTGGCGTCACCGTCGTGAAATGGATGCACCCAAGCGCTTGGCGCATGAAGTTCAGTTTCTGCCCGCTGCACTGGAACTCCAGGATAAGCCCAGTCATCCCGCGCCGCGTGTTTTCATGTGGGCGATCATGTTTTTTGCCGCTCTGGCGTTGCTATGGGCATGCCTGGGCAAGATTGACGTGGTAGCGACAGCCAGCGGCAAAATCATTCCCAGCGGCAAGACGAAAACCATTCAGTCCAGTGAAACCGCTGTGGTCAAGGCGATTCATGTGCGTGACGGGCAATCGGTCAAGGCCGGTCAGTTGCTTTTGGAGTTGGACTCCACATCTGCGGATGCTGATGTCGGACGCGTCCGCAGTGATTTGCTGGCTGCACGTATCGACAGTGCCCGAGCGGCCGCCATGCTCGATGCAATCAACCAGCGCAAACCGCCTCGGGATCTGACCGGTACCATACTGGATGCCGACCCGATGCATGTATTGGCGGCTGAGCGCTGGCTGCAGGGCCAGTATCAGGAGTACCGCAGTAGCCTTGACCTGGTAGATGCCGAAATTCAGCAACGCCAGGCCGATATTCAGGCCGCGCGTATTCAAGTCATGAGTTTGCAGAAAACCCTGCCTATCGCCACCAAACTGGCCAGTGACTACGAAAACCTTCTGAAAAAGCAGTACATCGCCCGCCATGCTTACCTGGAAAAGGAACAAGCGCGCCTGGACCTCGAGCGCCAACTGAGCGTGCAGCAGGCCAGCGTCCTGCAATCCACCGCCGCCCGCCAGGAAGCAGAACGTCGTCGCGAAGGCGTAGTCGCCCAGACCCGCCGCGCCATGCTTGACCTGCTGCAGCAAGCCGATCAAAAGATCGCATCTTTCAATCAGGACCTGACCAAGGCCCGTTATCAGGAAGACCTCACCACCCTTGAAGCGCCGGTAGACGGCACCGTCCAGCAACTGGCCGTGCACACCGTCGGCGGCGTCGTCACCCCCGCACAACCGCTGATGGTATTAGTCCCTGACGGCCAGCCCGTGGAAGTGGAAGCCATGCTGGAGAACAAGGACGTCGGCTTTGTTCGCGCCGGTCAGCCCGTTACCGTCAAGGTCGAAACCTTCACCTTCACCAAGTACGGCACGATAGAAGGCGAAGTCATCAGCGTCTCCAACGACGCCATCGAAGATGAAAAGCGCGGCTTGATCTACAGCAGCAAGATTCGTCTTAACAGCGATACGCTGAATGTGAATGGCGTGGACATCAAGTTGTCGCCGGGCATGGCGGTGACGGCGGAAGTGACGACGAACAAGCGGCGGGTGATTGAGTATTT
>NZ_JAGPYR010000040.1:0-9107 GCF_020312125.1 Pseudomonas sp. P135 | reverse complement strand
GCCTGCGCCGCCCAGCAGTGTGTCGTTGCCATCTTCACCGTTGAGGGTGTCACGACCATCGCCGCCGTCGAGGATGTCATCACCGGCACGTCCGTTCAGGGTGTCGTTGCCCTGTGCGCCAGACAAACGATCATCGCTGACGTAACCGGTGATGTTGTCGTCTATCTCAGCGCCCATCAGCAAGGCCGCGGTGATCTGTGCCTGATCCCAGACAACCCCGTCGGCAAACTGCAACTGGTTGATCGCATAGCCGTAGCTTGGATCGCTGTAGAAATGAGAGCTGACCCGCAGGGTTTCGCCCGTCTGACGAATCTGAATCACCAGATCATCGGACTCACGACGAATGCTCACATCATCCTTGGTCAGCCCCTCTAGACGAACGATGTCAAGCTTATCGAGCGTGGTGTCATTGTAGGAGTAGTTGTTGATGGTGTCCCGGCCATAACCCTTGCCGAAAACATAAGTATCAGAGCCTTTTCCGCCATCAAGCGAGTCGTTACCGGCACCACCGTCAAGCAGATCGTTGCCTGCACCGC
The DNA here is from genome assembly GCF_020312125.1 of Pseudomonas sp. P135. NCBI lineage: Bacteria > Pseudomonadati > Pseudomonadota > Gammaproteobacteria > Pseudomonadales > Pseudomonadaceae > Pseudomonas > Pseudomonas sp. P135. The sequence goes on along the minus strand of NZ_JAGPYR010000040.1, from coordinate 8,571 downwards.
CGCTAAGCGAATCGTTTCCAGCGCCGCCCAAGAGCGCGTCGTTACCGTCTTCACCGTAGAGCGTGTCCTTGCCATCCCCCCCATCGAGCACATCATCGCCTGCACGTCCACTCAGGGAGTCATTGCCCGCCAGGCCTGTGAGGTTATCGTCGCTGGCATAGCCAGTAACGCTGTCATCGCCTTCAGTACCGATCAGCAAGGCCGCGGTTATCTGCGCCTCGTCCCAGAGAGTGCCATCGGCAAACTGCAACTGGTTGATCGCATAGCCATAGCTTTGATCGCTATAGAAGTGCGAGCTGACGCGTAAGGTTTCGCCGGTCTGGCGAATCTGGATCAGCAGGTCGTCGGACTCGCGACGAATACTGACATCACGGGTATTCAAGCCCTCAAGATGAACCACATCCAGCTTGTCAGGCGTGCTGTCGTTATAGGCATAGTTGTTGATGGTGTCCTGCCCGGAGCCTTTGCGGAAGACATAGGTGTCCGAGCCCTTGCCACCTTCCAGGGAATCATTACCGGCACCGCCATCAAGCGTATCGTTGCCAGCGCCACCCGACAGGGTATCGTTGCCGAGCCCCCCGAGAAGCGTGTCATTACCGTCTTCGCCGTAGAGAGTGTCCCGGCCTTCACCACCGTTGAGCAGGTCATCGCCAGTACGGCCACTGAGAACATCGTCTCCCTCAAGCCCCACCAGCTCATCGGCCGTGGCATATCCGATGATACTGTCGTTGCCTTCCGTGCCGATCAACAGCGCCGAAGTGATTTGGGCCTGGTCCCAGATCGTACCGTCAGCGAACTGCAACTGATCAATCGCGTAACCGTAGGTTTGATCGGTGGTGAAATGTGAGCTGACGCGCAAGGTTTCGCCCGTCTGACGAATCTGAATCACAAGATCATCGGACTCGCGGCGAATACTGACATCCCCCGTATTCAGCCCTTCCAGACGCACCACATCCAGCCTGTTCGATGTGCTGTCGTTGTAGGTGTAGTTGCTGATGGTGTCCTGCCCGGAGCCTCTGCGGAAGACATAGATATCCGAGCCCTTGCCACCCTCCAGCGAATCGTTGCCCGTACCGCCATCAAGGATATCGTTACCTTCGCCACCCGAAAGGGTGTCATTGCCCGCACCACCCAGAAGGGTGTCATCGCCGGCCTCACCGTTAAGGCTATCCCTGCCATCTCCACCATCGAGCAGATCGTTGCCATTGCGGCCATTGAGAGTGTCATTTCCCGCCAGTCCGGATAGTGTGTCGGCAGTGTCGTAACCCGTAATGGTGTCATTGCCTCCAGTACCATCAAGGAGGGCCGAGGTGATCTGTGCTCGATCCCAAACGCTGCCGTCGGCAAACTGCAGTTGATCGATGGCATAACTCCAGTTGCTGGATTCGGCGCTGAAATGCGAACGAATGCGCAGGGCTTCGCCAGTCTGAAGAATCTGCACAATAAGGTCATCGGATTCGCGGCGCAGACTGACGTCTCCGCTGTTCAAACCATCCAGACGAACGACATCGAGCTTGTTCAGGGTCGTATCGTTGTAAGTCAAATTATCGATTGAATCGGAGCCAGACCCTTTAGCGAAGATATAGGTGTCCGATCCCTTGCCGCCTTCCAGCGTGTCATTACCAGCACCGCCATCCAGAACATCGTTACCGTTGCCGCCAGTCAGGCTGTCGTTGTCGGTACCGCCGAGCAATGTGTCGTCACCGTCTTCACCATATAACGTATCGCGTCCTGCTCCTCCCAGAAGGGTGTCATTGCCAAGCCCACCATACATCGTGTCATTGCCTGCCAAGCCTTGAAGGGTATCGTCAGTGTCGTAACCGGTGAGCGTGTCATTGAACTCGCCCCCCGTCAGTAACGAAGCCTTGATCTGATCTACACCCCAGACAGTACCGTCAGCAAACTGCAGTTGATCGATGGCGTAGTTGTAGTAACTGCTGGAAGGAGAGAAATGCGAGGAAACACGCAGGGTATCGCCGGTTTCCTTGATCTGGATAATCAGATCACTGTATTCCCGACGCAGGCTGATATCGCTCAGGTTAAGCCCTTCAAGACGAATGACGTCCTGTTTGCCAACAGTGCCCTCGTTGTACACACCGTTGCTGATGGTGTCCTGGCCAGAGCCTTTACGGAAAACGTAGGTATCAGAACCATAACCACCGTCAAGGCTGTCGTTGCCCGAACCACCATCCAGCACGTCATCGCCATAGCCGCCACTGAGCGAGTCATTACCTGCGCGCCCCAGCAATATGTCGTTGCCATCCTCACCGTATAAAGTGTCCGAGCCATTGCCCCCGTCGAGCACATCATCGCCCGCACGACCGCTTAGCAAATCGTTTCCATCCTGACCAAAGAGGCTATCTGCTGTGGCATAACCAGTGAGAGTGTCGGCCTCTTCCGATGGCAGAACAACGGCAGCTTTGATCTGTGCGCCATCCCATACGGAGCCATCGGCGAACTTCAGTTGATCAATCGCGTAGGCGGTGACGCCATCCTGACTGAAATGCGAACGCACCGTCAGGGTGTCACCTGTTGCCTTGATCTGAATGACAAAATCGTCACCCGACCGAGAAAAGCGCAGGTCGGCCGGATTCAAGCCATCCAGCTGAATGAGATCAACCTTATCGGCAGCTGTTTCGCCGTAAGAGCTATTGTTGATGCTGTCCTGACCGTACCCTTTTGCAAACCGGTAAGTGTCAGAGCCGCGACCGCCATCAAGCGTATCGTTGCCAGTGCCACCATCAAGGATGTCGTTGCCATCAGCGCCATAAAGAATATCGCTACCGGCGTTGCCCGACAGCAAATCATCCCCGTCCTCGCCATACAGGTAGTCTGAACCGGAACCGCCACTCAAAGTGTCTTGGCCAGTGCCACCGTACAAGTTGTCGTTGCCTTCGTCACCACTGACAACATCGTTGCCGGCAAGACCGTTGAGGACATCATCCCCCTTACCACCAGCAATACGGTCGTCGGATGCATAGCCGGTAAGGGCATCATTACCATCAGTGAAGGTAAAGGCCGCCATGCTCTTGATTTGTTCAACGTTCCACTGAGTGCCGTCAGCAAATCGAATCTGCTCTACGGTATAGGGCGTGTCGCCGTCATTCTGGAAGTAGCCGGAAATCGTTACCTTGTCCGTGGAATTTTTAAGGGACAAGACCAGATCATTATATGAACGGGTAACAATGATATCGGTCGGAAGAATGTCCATCGCGAACTCGATAACATCTGTCTTTCCTGCACTCGAATCGTAGTTATTGATCGAGTCCTGACCCCAACCACGGTTGAAACGATAGACGTCGGAGCCCTCGCCACCCGAGAGAGAATCGTTGCCATTACCGCCATCTAGTTGGTCGTTGCCCGAATCGCCATACAGAGTGTCGTTGCCTGAGTCGCCGGTCAGGGTGTCATTGCCTTCGCCGCCGGTCAGGTAGTCGGAGCCCTCGCCGCCGGATAACTGGTCAATGCCAGCGCCACCGTACAGGTAGTCATTCCCCTCCTCACCGAACAGCGCATCATTTCCGGCTTCGCCCGAAAGACTGTCAGCACCCGCCCCGCCTTGAAGGGTGTCATTACCCGCCTGACCATAAAGACTGTCATCGCCTAGACCGCCGTTCAGGGCGTCATCGGTGGCGTAACCCCAGAGGTTGTCATTACCGTCGGTGGTGACAGTGGACAGGGCTTTGATCTGATCAAGATTCCATTCAGTGCCATCGGCAAAGCGAATCTTCTCCAACGCATAGGGAGTAACACCATCATTCTGGAAATAGCCAGAAATCGTAATTCTGTCAGTAGCGTTTTTCAGCGACAGGACCAGGTCAGAGCCTGAACGGGTGACAATGATATCGGCCGGAAGAATGTCTGCCGCAAACTCAATAGCATCTGTCTTTCCCGCACTCGAATCGTAGTTATTGATCGAGTCCTGACCCCAGCCACGGCTGAAACGATAGACGTCGGAGCCATCGCCACCCGTGAGGTAGTCGTTGCCAGTACCGCCATCCAGTTGGTCGTTGCCTGAATCGCCGTAAAGAGTGTCGTTGTCTGCATCGCCTGACAGGAAGTCATTACCCTCTCCGCCAGCAACATAATCGCCGCCCTCCCCACCGAATAGCTGATCACCACCCGCGCCTCCGTACAAAGTATCCTTACCTGCGCCGCCTTCTAAATAGTCATCACCTTCCTGACCAAACAATATATCGTCACCTGCCGCTCCTTCAAGTTTATCGCTGCCTGCATATCCCCAAATCTGATCATTTCCATCCGTATATTTTATTGCCATGGAATAAACATTTTCGACTGACCAGATGGTTCCATCGGCAAAATGAATTTGATCGACAGCATACCCATGATTAGCAACCGTAACATCATCAAAATAGCTTTGAACAGTAACACTGTCGGAGCTGCCTTTAATTTTGAGGACTAAATCGTAATAGTTACGGGTAACAACTACATCGCTTACTGCTATACCCGAACCAAACCGAATAACGTCTACCTTACTGCCTTCGGCATCAGTGTCTGCGTTAAATATAGTATCCTGGCCATCACCCGCATTAAAATCATATGTATCTGAACCATCGCCACCTGCAAGATAATCATTCCCACCCCCTCCGGTAAGAACATCATTCCCTTGCCCGCCGTATAAACGATCGTTACCAGACAACCCTAGTAAATAGTCATCTGAAGCGTTACCGTTCAGTACATCATTACCTAGACCACCGACGGAATTATTGAAGCCTAGCCCGCTTAGCAGAGATGAAAAACCAGAATTACCTTTTTGTCCCTCTGCGCGAATCACCTCCAGTAGTTGTTCACCGAAGCTACCGACATCTTTAAGGCTTCTGCCGTACTCAGAAATAAATATAGTACCTTTTTCCAAATCCGCATCATACTGAGCTTGTAGCTTCTCAAGAACAGAGGATATGTCCCAGTGATACCCTGCCTCATCAATTGTGACGCTCAAGCCATCAAACACCCCCAGCAGATGAGTCTGGAGCATAAGCTTGTCATAAATTGCGGCAGCAAAGTTGTCGAACGCCTGGAGTAATATGCCAGCCGCAGGACCGTGCGGATTGGGATCCCGAGTCCCCCAGCACCAGGTACCCAAGTAATCTGTACCTAAAAAAGCTTCAAGCGTAGCTAGTTTACGAGCGTCCCCAATAACATTGCCATAAATTTGTGTAGCTGCTCGACTAGCCGGGTCGATATCTTGAACACCAGCCCAGTGATAAATAAGATCAATAATTATAGTTTGGCGAACAGAGGGGTCATTTTCGCGCTTGAAAGACTCAACCAAAGATTTCAATACAGGATCTGAGGCCATCGAGCGTTGGAGGCTATGAACATTGCCAAAACCCTGTATATCAGGAAGCGCCAAAATATCAGCGCTCACTACTACCGCTGACGTGTCAATCGTGTCCCTGCCGTTCACATCAAACCATACATCCTCTATCGCTGCGGCACTGCCATCTGTACGAGTATATGAGCCTAACTGACGATGCTCATTACCGTTAGCGTCTATGACACCCGACGGTACATCACCATTCGCATCCACCTTGCCTGGCTCAGAATAAGTCGTGCTGATAGATTTCACGCCAGCTTGCTCCAGAGTTAGAAGCTCACCAGCATCTACGATGCCATCAGAATTTTTATCTACCCACACATTTAACTCAGCGTATGCAAAATCTTTTATATCAAAAATGCCGTCTTTATTCTCATCAAGATCTGCCAGCGCCAAGAAACCGTTAGCTGCTTTACCGCCCAAAGAGTTTACAGTATTGTTCCCGAAAAGTTCCGCCCCCTGACTGATTCTTCCGTCCTTATTTTTATCCCAAACCAACAAGCCATCATCTTTTCCTACCCAGCCACTGCTTTCAGAAAATCCGTTTCCGTCATGATCAAAGTAAACGTTACTTTTAGCAGAAATCGTCTCAACTCCATCGCCATCAAGATCGAGTATAAGAGGGCTACGTGCGTCTTCAGCTCTCTCGAATGACTTCTCCATTTCAGATTTCATATCCTCGCCGATCTTTTTAAAATCTGGCAAGCCGAATACAGGAAAGTTTGACCACTCGCCCGAGGCACCGTCTATTTTTCCAGTAAATTTTATATTACCGTCATAGCCTATATCAAAACCTAGCCCCCCCTCACTTGTCCCGTCACCACTCTTTCCAGTGACTTCTGTCTTAACGCTATCTTTATCTAAGGAGATACCATACTTAGTCCCATCCTGCGAAGTCTTATCGACGGTCATCTTCCCTTTATCTTTCGTATCATAACCTATACCAAAATTGGTACCATCGCCTCCAGTCCAGTTATGACTGAAATCAAATGCATCTTTTTGGGAGTCATAGCCAGCGTGCTGAATAGAACCATCACCGGCATACCAATCGTATCCAGTTGAGAACTTACCATCGCTATAATTTATATCAAACTTACCATCTTCATTTTGTTGCGTCACTCCAATAGATGGATAAGTAGCATCGGGCTTCTTGGTGATCGAATAAGTTTGCGTCTTACCGATGGGGCCACTAAGCGAAGTAGTGTACCCGCCTAGACCATCGCTTGATACGGACCCCGTATATCCGTGGCCATCGGAAGCAGTCGCTTCATGAGTGACCGCGCCAGAACCAAAATCGTACTTAAACGTATACTTGACCGTCCAATCACTCATAAGAAGCTCCTAATGCCAGCAATTATTTTTTGGAATATCCGCAAAAGCCAAAACCCAGCTGAAATCAACTTTCAACCACCTATCAATGCACTTACGCTCACGCCAGCATTTTAAATACTTTAAACCAACATATAGTTTGAGCTCACGCCTGCCTACCCCCCACTGAACACGGGTAAGCCACGCAAAAACATCTATTTTAAATAGTTACTAACCGCAACACTCTTTTCTCTACAAATCTGGGGTGAAAGCTTCTCGCCCTCCATAGATTGCTTATCACTTAACCCACGCAAGGTTAAATTTAGCGCCTTCTTATAAGCTTCCCCCCCAGGCTTTATACTGAGAGCGCACTTAAGCAAAGCATAACTAACAACCAAATTTTGCGGAACACCAAGTCCTTTTTGATAGACAAGGCTTAGATTCGCGAAAGCTGCATCGTCATTCTGATTCGCAGCTTTCCAATACCACTCAATAGCGGCCGAATAGTCTTGAGAAACACCATAGCCATGCCTATACATGTTGCCTAACTCGTTTTCAGCGTAGGACACTTTTTCGGCTGCAAGCGCTCGAAAGTAAAGTATAGCTTCCGCATAGTCACGCTCTACACCACGCCCCTCTTTTAGCATGACAGCAAGCTGATACTGAGCACGAGGCATATTCTGAGCAGCCGCTAACCGATACCATTTTGCAGCTGCGGCGTTATCAATAGAACCGCCTTGGCCGGACTCAAGAAGGCTTGCCAGATCTGTCTGCGCAATCGCAAGTCCATGGTCAGCAGAGAGCCCAAACCAATAGCGCGCCTTCTCGAAGTCTGGCGCCACTCCTTTCCCAACGTTATAAAAATATCCAATTTTGTACTGTGCCGGAGCATAATCACTGGAGGCGCTCCGCTTATACCAAACAAGTGCGTTTGCATAATCCTGCTCTACACCAACTCCATATTCATAGGCTTGCCCCAAAGCTAACTGAGCAACTTTATCGTTTTTCTCAGCTGATTTTTTATACCACTCAAAAGCCTTACGCTCATCTTTTTCAACGCCCGTTCCATCGCTAAAAGATTTAGCCAAGTTACGCTGCGCTCCAGGATCGCCTTTCTCAGCAGCCAATTTAAGAAACTGAACCCCTTTAACCGCATCACGGCGCACACCACGACCTAATATATACGCCACCCCTAAACCATTTAGCGCTTCGGCGTCGCCGCTATTCGCGGCACGCTGCATGAAAATAATAGCTGATGCTTCATCCTTTTTTACACCTAGACCGTCCCTCAGCATGAGTGCGTAGTTAAACTGTGCGGCGGGCAGCCCTTGCTCCGCTGCAGCCTTATAATATTGAGCAGATTTAGATAAGTCTACAGGTACGCCGAAACCCTCTTCATAAAAAACACCCAACTTATATTGAGCTTTTGCAATACCATGATTTGCAGCTTCCGACATGAACCCAAAAGCTTTTACTGGGTCCTTGCTAACACCGTTGCCTTCCTCATACTGCAGCCCCATATAGTAGTTCGCAGTTGCATCGCCTTTCGCAGCCTCGTCTTTAAATATGGAAAAAGCTTGCTCATACGATTGCTGACTATATGCATCAACCCCATCCTTTACCGAAGCCAGCGCACTACTTGAAAAATAAAAAACCAAAAACAAAGACCACAAATTATTGCTTTTCAAAAACCCGTCTCTGCCTAAATATCTTGCAATCATCATTACCTCCAAAAAAAATAATGAACAAAACCTGCTAGGATCTGCCCCCTTCATCAAACCCACAACTACCGCTCCCTCAAACTCTCCTGAGCATGCTGCTGCAACGGACTCAAAAAATACTCAATCACCCGCCGCTTGTTCGTCGTCACTTCCGCCGTCACCGCCATGCCCGGCGACAACTTGATGTCCACGCCATTCACATTC
>NZ_JAGPYR010000039.1:0-9805 GCF_020312125.1 Pseudomonas sp. P135 | reverse complement strand
CATCAAACTGAAGCTAAACGGCTTGAGCCCCGTAAAATACAGGGCTCAGGCGGCGAGCTAAAACTGTCCAACTTTCGGGGGGCAGTCCACGGGAGCGTGAGGAACGATCATCACAACTATCGTGCGGCGCTCCGCGTTGCATGCCTTTCTGGACGCTCCGCGTCCTCTTGACGACGCAGAGCGTCGGGAACTGCATTCCCACGCTGGAGCGTAGGGAACGATCATCACAACTATCGTGCGGCGCTCCGCGTCGCATGCCTTTCCGGACGCTCCGCGTCCTCTTGACGACGCAGAGCGTCGAGACCTGCACTCCCACTAGAGCGTGAGGAACGATCATCGCAACTATCGTGCGACGCTCCGCGTCGCATGCCTTTCCGGACGCTCCGCGTCCGCCCTCGGGAGCCTTACTTGAACGTCACAACCCCACCGGCCAGGGACTCGACCCGCGCCAGGGATTCGACGCGATAGCCCTGGGCGTCCAGCTCAGCGCGGCCGCCCTGGAAGGATTTCTCGATCACGATGCCCAGCCCGGCCACCGTGGCGCCGGCCTGTTTGATGATCGAGATCAGCGCCTGTGAGGCTTTGCCGTTGGCCAGGAAGTCATCGATGATCAGCACGTTGTCGTCGCTGCTCAGGTGGCGCGGCGAGATTGCCACGGTGCTTTCCACCTGCTTGGTGAATGAGTACACACTCGCCGTCAGCAGGTTTTCGGTCAGGGTCAGGGACTGGTGCTTGCGAGCGAAGATCACCGGCACGCCCATGTTCAAACCCGCCATGACTGCCGGCGCGATGCCGGAAGCTTCAATGGTCACGATCTTGGTCACGCCAGCGTCGGCGAACAGTCGGGCGAATTCATCGCCGATTTCCTTCATCAGCGCCGGATCGATCTGATGGTTGAGAAACGCATCGACCTTCAGCACCTGATCGGACAATACGATGCCTTCTTCGCGAATTTTCTTGTGCAGTGCTTCCACTTAAATTCCTTGGCTGCGCCATTGCGCAATAAATGATCAATAGGGTGTCGGCTAGCGTTTCAGCATGGCGCGAATATCGGCAAGCGCAGTGTTGCCGCGAACCGCTTTGACTTCCGTCGGGGTGTCGTCATTGCCTTCCCAGGCCAGGTCGTCCGGGGGCAGCTCATCCAGAAAGCGGCTTGGCGCGCAGTCGATGATTTCACCGTACTGCTTGCGCTTGGCGGCAAAGGTGAACGCCAGGGTCTGCCGTGCGCGGGTGATGCCCACGTAGGCCAGGCGGCGCTCTTCTTCGATGGTGTCGGCTTCGATGCTGGAGCGGTGCGGCAGGATTTCTTCTTCCATGCCCATGATGAACACGTAAGGGAATTCCAGGCCCTTGGAGGCGTGCAAGGTCATCATCTGCACACCCTCGGCACCGTCTTCCTCTTCCTGCTGACGTTCGAGCATGTCGCGCAGGACCAGCTTGCCGATGGCTTCCTCGATGGTCATGCCGCCTTCTTCGTCCTTCTCCAGCGTGTTTTTCAACGCCTCGATCAGGAACCAGACGTTGCTCATCCGATAATCGGCGGCCTTTTCGCTGGAGCTGTTCTGCCGCAGCCAGTTCTCGTAGTCGATGTCCATGACCATGCTGCGCAGCGCGGCGATGGGATCGTTCTGCGCGCACTGCTGGCGCACCCCGTCCATCCAGCGCTTGAAACGCTGCAAGCGGTCGGTGAATCGGCTGTCCAGATGCTCGCCCAGACCGATCTCGTCGGTGGCAGCGTACATCGACACCTTGCGCTCGGTGGCGTAGTTGCCGAGCTTTTCCAGCGTGGTCGAGCCGATCTCGCGACGCGGAACGTTGATCACCCGCAGGAAGGCGTTGTCGTCGTCCGGGTTCACCAGCAGACGGAAATAAGCCATCAGGTCCTTCACTTCCTGGCGGCCGAAAAAGCTGTTGCCGCCCGACAGTCGATACGGCACCTGGTGATGCTGCAATTTCAGCTCGATCAGTTTGGCCTGGTAGTTGCCGCGATAGAGGATGGCGAAATCGCTGTACGGGCGGTCGGTGCGCAGGTGCAGGGTGAGGATCTCCATGGCCACCCGCTCGGCCTCGGCGTCTTCGTTGCGGCAGCGGATCACGCGGATCTCGTCGCCATGGCCCATCTCGGACCACAACTGCTTTTCGAAGGCGTGCGGGTTGTTGGAGATCAGCACGTTGGCGCAGCGCAGAATACGGCTGGTCGAGCGGTAGTTCTGCTCCAGCATCACCACTTTCAACGACGGGTAGTCGTCCTTGAGCAGCATCAGGTTTTCCGGCCGCGCGCCACGCCAGGCGTAGATCGACTGGTCGTCGTCGCCCACTACGGTGAACTGATGGCGCGTGCCGATCAGCAGCTTCACCAGCAGGTACTGGCTGGCGTTGGTGTCCTGATATTCGTCCACCAGCAGATAACGCACCTTGTTCTGCCACTTTTCCAGGATGTCGGCGTGTTCCTGGAACAGCTTGACCGGCAACAGAATCAGGTCGTCGAAGTCCACCGCGTTGTACGCCTTGAGCGTGCGCTGATAGTGGGTGTAGACGATGGCGGCGGTCTGTTCCTTGGGGTTGCGGGCGTTTTCCAGCGCCTCGGCGGGCAGGATCAGGTCGTTTTTCCATGAGCCGATCATGTTCTTGATTTCGTCGACACCGTCGTCGCCGGAATACTCTTTCTGCATGATGTCGGTCATCAGCGCTTTGACGTCAGTCTCGTCAAAGATCGAGAAGCCCGGTTTGTAGCCCAGCCGCGTGTGCTCCTTGCGGATGATGTTCAGGCCCAGGTTGTGGAAGGTCGAGACCGTCAGACCACGTCCTTCGCCGCCTCTGAGCAGCGTGCCGACCCGCTCTTTCATCTCGCGCGCGGCCTTGTTGGTGAAGGTCATGGCGACGATGTACTGGGCGCGAATACCACAGTTCTGGATCAGATGCGCGATCTTGCGGGTGATCACGCTGGTCTTGCCGGAACCGGCACCGGCGAGCACCAAAAGAGGGCCGCCGACGTAGTTCACGGCTTCCTGCTGCCGGGGATTGAGTCGGGACATGGCGGTATGAAGAGTCGTCTGTAAAAAAGGTCGGGCATTTTAACAGGCCCACGGTTTTGTGCAGTGCTCATCGTCGTCAGACAGTGACAGCTATCTAATTCTTCTGTTTTTGTTACATTTGCGCCGCGACGCGCGATACGTGTATTTGTCGCGCTCCTGCGAGAGTGCGGCCACCGGTTTTTCCTTTGCACTTAGGAAGTTAGATTGCCTACACCTGTCGAACCCTTGCGATTGCTGTTATTGGCGCACGAGCCCTTCTGGCAGGCGCTGCTGAGCGGCTGCCTCACTGCGCCGGGAAGCAACGTGATACTTCTGCATGGCGCGAACTGGGATGTTTTCAGCGCCCGCTACGCTAACGAGCGCAACACCGTGCTGCTGACCACGCCTGATCTGCAGCCCAGGACCGGGGCCTGTCTGTTGCCTACCGTGGTGCTGCTTGAGGCCGAACCGCTGGTCGGGCCGACCGGCGTCAGTGACTGGCTGGTGCGCGACGCCTTGACCGGCGACACGCTTCGGCGCTGCCTGCGCTATGTCCACGAGCGCAGTCGCCTGGAAGACAGCCTGCGACGTCTGGTCGGCCAGGACCCGTTGACCGGCATCGCCAACCGCCAGGGGTTTCAGGCGCTGCTCTCGGCTCGCCTGAGCGAAGGCGGCAGCGTGGCGCTGGGGCATCTGGACCTGGACAATTTTCGCCGCGCCAACGATTCACTGGGGCATCAGGCCGGTGATCGACTGATCCTGCAAGTGGTGGCGCGCTTGAAAAACCAGCTCGATGCCGGTGATCAGATCGCCCGCCTGGGGGGCGACGAATTCGCCTTGTTGATCGACACCCGAACAGCCCCCGAACGCGCCCTGCAAATGGCCGAACGTATCACCGACGTGCTGGCCGAACCCTATTGGGTCGATGGCGAAAGCCTGTTGCTGGGTTGCAGCCTGGGCATCGCTCACTCCCAGGCCCAGCCCGAAGCCGACCCGCTGATGTGGCATGCACATATCGCCATGCGTCAGGCCAAGAGCATGCAGGGCTGCACCTATCACCTGTTCGACGAGCGCATCAATCGCAACGCCCGCAGCCTCGCCGATCTGGAAGGTGAACTGCGCCGTGCCTTGCGCCGCGATGAGCTGGAACTGCATTACCAGCCGCGCCTGTGCCTGGACAGCGGGCGTGTCGTCGGCCTGGAGGCACTGGTGCGCTGGCGCCATCAGGAACGCGGGCTGCTGCCGCCCAGCAAATTCGTGCCACTGGCCGAGCAAAGCGGCCTGATCGTGCCGCTCGGCTACTGGGTCATCTTCCGCGCCCTGCGTGACATGCAGGCCCTGCGCGAACAGGGCTTTGCCCCGCTGCACATGGCGATCAACCTGTCGTTCCGGCAGTTTCAGGACAGCCAGTTGCTGCCGACCTTGACTCGCCTGATCGCGGAACACGATGTCGACGCGCGCTGGCTGGAGTTCGAACTGACCGAAACCGCGGTCATGCGGCGCAGCGATCAGGTCAGGCAGACCATGGACGCATTGCGCCAACTGGGCGTGCGCTTTTCGCTGGACGATTTCGGCACCGGCTATTCGTCGTTCATGCACCTCAACAGCCTGCCCATCGCGCTGCTCAAGATCGACATGACTTTTGTCGGGCAGATGGAGTTACGCGAAGAGAACCGCAAGCTGGTCAACGCCATGATCAATCTGGCGCACAACCTGAACCTGGAAGTGGTCGCCGAGGGTGTGGAAACTGCTGGGCAACTGGAGTTGCTGCGCAGTTTCGGCTGCAATCAGGTGCAAGGCTATCTGATCAGCCGGCCGCTGCCGGTGGAAGAACTGGTGACCTATCTGCGTTCGGAAGTGGCACACGCCGATACCTCCAGATCCGGGTGACGGTGCACTGGATCAGCCCGGCACCGCCAACCCGGCTGCGTCCTGACGCAACAGCCGCGCCGTCTTCCATTCAAACGCGTAGGTCAGTGCCACGGCCGAGCAGAACAGGCCCAGCGCCAGCCCCCACCACACGCCTGAAGCGCCAGCATCGGTAGAGAAGCCGAGCAACCACGCGGCAGGCGCAGCGATCAGCCAGTAGCAGCCCAGGCCGATCAGGAAGGTGGTGCGCGCATCCTTGAGCCCACGAATGGCGCCCATGGCAATGGTCTGCGTGCCGTCGAAAAACTCGAACAAGGCGGCAATCGCCAGCAGTTTTGTGGCCAGTACCACGATCTCGGCGAACGCCGGGTCATTGATGTCCAGAAACAGGCCGATGACCAGATGCGGTGCCAGCCAGAACAGCAGCCCGAACATGAGCATCACACAGCCGCCGAAACCGATACCCAGACGCCCGGCCATGCGCACCATCAACAGGTTGCCCGCGCCATAATGCTGGCCGATACGCATGGTGACCGCGTAGGACATCCCCACCGGAACCATGAACGCCATGGACACGGTCTGCAGGGCGATCTGGTGCGCCGCCATCTGCGTGCTGCCCATCGCGCCCATGCAGAACGCGGCAAAAGTGAACAGCCCGACTTCCACTGCATAGGTGCCGCCAATCGGCAAACCGAGGCGCCACAGCTCGCCCAGGTGGCTGCGTGACAGTTTCGAAAGCCCCTTTCTGATCGGGTACGCGGCGTAGGCCGGATGCAGCCTGATATGCAGCGCCAGCGCCAGGGCCATGCAGTTGGTGACGATCGCGGTGACCAGCCCGATGCCCATCAGCCCCAGGTTGGGCAGCCCCAGCCATTGATGGATCAACGCGTAATTGAGCACGAAGTTGGCTGCCGCACCGGCCAGGCTGATGGTCATCACCGGCCCCGCGCGACCCAGTGCGCTGGTGAAGCCGCGCAATGCCATGAAGCTGAGCAGGCCGGGCAGGGCAAAGGGCAGGGTGATCAGAAATTGAGCCGCCATGTGCACGTTGGCTTCGGCCTGACCGAACTGCAGCAGGATGGGTTCGAGGTTCCACAGCAACAGTGCAGCAACCAGCGCCATGCCCCAGGCCAGCCACAGACCGGCCTGGGTCAGACGAGTCGCGCCTTCGGTGTCGCCAGCGCCGTGACGGATCGAAACCAGCGTGCCGACTGCGGCCATCACGCCGACGCAAAAGAACGACACGAAGCTATACGTGGCAGCGCCCAGACCACCGCCGGCCAAGGCTTCCGGGCCGATTTTGCCCATCATCACGGTGTCGGTGAAGACCATCAGCATGTGCGCCATCTGTGACGCGATCAGCGGCCCCGCCAGGCGCAGAATGATCCAGAGTTCTTTGAGGGCGGAATGCTGCATGGTGACGGTGCTCTACGGCAAAGGGACGATTGAGCGACGTATTCTGGGCAGTTGCCCGGCTAAACACAAAACGATAAATCCGATGCTCAGCATGACTAAAACTCATCTGAAGCAATTTGCAGTAAAGTGGCTGCTCATCGTCCGCAGGAAGCGCCCTCATGCCTCGCAGTCTCCCTCCTCTTTACGCACTAAGGGCTTTTGAAGCGGCTGCGCGGCATACCTCGTTTACCCGCGCGGCCGAGGAACTTTCGATCACCCAAAGTGCAGTAAGCCGGCATATTCGTACGCTGGAAGAGCACTTTGCCTGCCGCTTGTTTCAGCGCAACGGGCGTAACTTGCAGCTCACCGAATCGGCACGCGCGCTGTTGCCCGGCGTGCGCGACGGGTTCCTGGCACTGGAACGCGCTTGCAGCACCTTGCAGACCGACGAGGGCATTCTGCGCATGAAAGCCCCGTCCACCCTGACCATGCGCTGGCTGCTCGCGCGGCTCAGCCGTTTTCGTCATCTGCAGGTGGGCAACGAAGTGCAACTGACCAGCGCGTGGATGGAAATCGATGCGGTGGACTTTACCCAGGAGCCTTTCGACTGCGCGATTCTACTCAGCCAGGGGCATTTCCCGTCGGACTGGGAAGCCACACTGCTGTTTCCCGAATTGCTGATTCCGGTCGGTGCGCCCACCTTGTTGCAGGACCCGCCATGGGACGTGGAACGGCTGGCAAAGGCTGAATTGCTGCATCCCACCCCTGATCGCCGTGACTGGCGCACCTGGCTGAACCGCATGGGTCTGGCCGATCAGGTGTCGCTCAAAGGCGGGCAGGTGTTCGACACCCTGGAGCTGGGAATGATTGCCGCAGCACGCGGCTACGGTGTGTCGATGGGTGATCTGCTGATGGTCGCCGAGGACGTGGCGCAGGCGCGTCTGAGCCTGCCGTGGCGCACGGCGGTGTTCAGTGGCGAAAACTATTATCTGGTCTGGCCGCGTACGAGGCCCGGCGCAGAGCGGTTGCGACGCCTCAGCGATTTTCTTCAGGCGGAGGTGGGTGCCATGAAGTTGCCGTTAGTTGAAGTACTCTATTAAAATTTAGTTTAATATTGAACTGCCATCATCTGTAAATGTCTCGCTCCGCTCTCAAGTAACGACCTTGATGGCCGAAGCATTGCTTGAAGATTGCTCGTTCAAATAGCGTAAAAACACCAACTAAATCTATCAGCTGAATGGTAAGCCACGGACCCGGCGACTCCAATCATTCGGCACGGAGTCTCTATGTCCAAGCCTCGTACCCGAATTGCTTCGCAACTTGGTATTGCTCTGGCCGTGATCCTGGCGGTGGTTATCAGTGGTAGTACCCTGTTCGCGTTGAGGTCTCTGGACGCGTCCAACCTGGTCATTCGTGAAGAGCACATGTCGAGTGAAGCCAGGCTCCTCGCTGACCAGCTCAACACTTTCCACAGCACGCTGCGCGACAGCACTCAGCGCCTGAGTGGCCTGTTCGAAAAACGCTTCGCCGATGGCCTGAGCCTGCAAGCCGACAAGCCGGTCACCGTGGCGGGCACGTCCACGCCAGGCCTGTTCCTGCGTGATGCCGCGCTGAACAACGACTTCACCGAAGTCGATGAATTCCGCTCGATGACCGCCGGCGTCGCGACCATTTTCGTGCGCAGCGGCGACGACTTCATCCGGATCAGCACCTCCCTGAGCAAGCAGGATGGCACCCGCGCCATCGGCACCGTGCTGGACCGCAAGGGCGCAGCCTACGAGCGCCTGATCGCCGGGCAGAGCTATGTCGGCAAAGCGGTGCTGTTCGATCGCTATTACATGACCCAGTACAGCCCGGTCCGCGACAGCAGCGGCAAGATCATTGCGGCGCTGTTCGTAGGGTTCGATTACACCGATGCGCAGAAGACCCAGTTCGATAACCTCAAGAGCTTCCGCATCGGCTCTACCGGCTCGCTGGCGCTGCTCGACGACAAGGGCACCTGGCTGGTTCCACCGGCGGGCGTCAAATCCCTGGAAGGTGCCGCCAAGTCCGTTGCCGAGCTTGCCAGCAAACCAGGCAAGGCGCAGTTCTGGGATGACGGGGATGACAACTATTACAGCGTCGGCCAGCCGTTCGCCGGCGGCCCCTGGACCGTCATCGCCAGCATGCCGCGCAAGGAAATCAGCGAAGTGACCTGGCACGTCGGCACGCAACTGGCGATCGGCAGTCTGCTGGCCATGCTCATCGCCGTGATCAGCGCCATCTGGCTGCTGCGCAGCAAGCTGCGCCCATTGTCTGAACTGGTACGCCAGGCCGACGCACTGGGTGCGGGCGACCTGAGCGTACGCCTGAATGTGACCAGCAACGACGAGATCGGGCAGCTGTCCGGCAGCTTCAACAAGATGAGCGAAGCACTGTCATCGATGGTGTCGCATATCCGTACCGCGGCGCAGGAAGTCAGCACCCGCGCCAACGTGCTGTCCGGCCTGTCGGGCGGTGCGTTCGAGGGCATGGAACAGCAATCCGGCGAGATCACCAGCATGGCCGGTGCCGTCGAAGAGTTCAGCGCCACGTCGATGAACATCGCCGACAACATGGGCAATACCGAGCGCCTGGCCCAGGAAAATGCCCAGCAGACACGCATCGGTCGCACCTCGATGGAAGAGGCGTCTTCGTCGCTGCAACAGATCGCCACTTCGCTGAGCAGCACCGCCAAAGTCATCGACACGCTGGGCCAGCGCTCGCAGGAAATCGGCAGCATCGTCGGGGTAATCACCTCGATTGCCGACCAGACCAACCTGCTCGCGCTCAACGCTGCCATCGAGGCCGCGCGCGCCGGCGAACAAGGTCGCGGCTTTGCCGTGGTGGCTGACGAAGTCCGCAGCCTGGCCTCGCGCACCCGTGAAGCCACCGATGAGATTTCCGGCATGATCGCCAGCATCCAGCAGGAAACCGGCAACGCCATCAGCACCATGCAGCAGGGCAATACACTGATGCAGGAAGGCCTGTCGCTCAACGCCAAAGTGGCCTCCGCGCTGGCCCAGATCGACGAGCAAAGTCGCTCGGCCGGTCACCAGTTCGCCGCCATCACCACCGCCACCCAGGAACAAAGCAGCACTGCGACCATGCTCAGCAGCAACCTGCAAAGCATCGCCATGGCCAACAGTGAACAGCGCCAGGTCATGTCCAACCTGGCCATCACCGCCCAGGAGCTGAATGGCCTGGCGACAGAACTGCGTCACGAGGTTGACCGGTTCCGTTGATGGCTGCTGAAGGGCGCACGATTATCGCGCCGACGCTCTGCGTCGGAGAGCGATAGCGGCTCTCAAGAACACCATCGTACCCATGCTCCGCGTGGGTATGCCGCTCTGGACGCTCTGCGTCCGGTCCTGAATGTGTGGCGTGGCGCAGAGTTATGACGCGCAGCGTCACGAAGAGCATTCCCACGCTGTGGACTGCCCCCCGAAAGTTGGACAGTTTTAGCTCGCCGCCTGAGCCCTGTATTTTACGGGGCTCAAGCCGTTTAG
>NZ_JAGPYR010000038.1:0-12217 GCF_020312125.1 Pseudomonas sp. P135 | reverse complement strand
CGGACAAGTCCGCTCCTACGCCCGTTGGGCAGAATCAAAAACGGCCTCCTGCCCGAGGGG
Organism: Pseudomonas sp. P135; assembly: GCF_020312125.1. NCBI lineage: Bacteria > Pseudomonadati > Pseudomonadota > Gammaproteobacteria > Pseudomonadales > Pseudomonadaceae > Pseudomonas > Pseudomonas sp. P135. The sequence goes on along the minus strand of NZ_JAGPYR010000038.1, from coordinate 12,157 downwards.
TAGGAGCGAACTTGTTCGCGAAGACGGTCGTTCAGGCGATGCATTGTCGGGAAGCTTGACGGCCCCTTTGCGTCCTCTATTTCGCAGGCTTGAGCAGCAGGCTCGCGAACGGGTCGGCTAATCCGCTAGCATGACGCTTCGCCTTGCAACGCTTTCCGGACGCCCCTCATGCCTGCCGCACACTCCGCCGACACTCAACGCCTCACGCTGGCCAACGGCCTGAATGTGCTGCTGTGTCACGAGCCACGGCTCAAGCGCTGTGCGGCCTCGTTGCGCGTGGCAGCCGGCAGTCACGATGCGCCACAGGCGTGGCCAGGGCTGGCGCACTTTCTGGAGCACCTGTTTTTTCTCGGCACCGAACGCTTCCCGGCCGGGGACAACCTGATGACCTTCGTGCAGCGTCATGGCGGGCAGGTCAATGCCAGCACCCGCGAGCGCACCACCGACTTTTTCTTCGAACTGCCGCAGGCGGCCTTCGCCCAAGGGCTGCAGCGATTGTGCGACATGCTTGCCCGGCCGCGCATGGACATCGCAGATCAATTACGCGAGCGCGAAGTGTTGCACGCCGAGTTCATCGCCTGGCTCGGCGATAGCGCATCCCGCGATCAGGCGCGCCTGCTGACAGCGATCACGCCTCAGCATCCGCTGCGTGGCTTTCACGCTGGCAATCGCTACAGCCTGTCAGTGCCTAACCCGGCGTTTCAGCAGGCATTGCATGACTTTTATCGAGGCTTCTATCAGGCCGGGCAGATGACCCTGTGCCTGACTGGCCCGCTGCCGATGGCTGAATTGCAGGCGCTGGCGATAAACCACGGCGCGGTTTTCGCCACTGGGATAAAGGTCACACAGCGCCCGCCTCCAGCATTGATGACCAGCCCTCGACAGGCTGGCGAGCAAAACCATCTGCTGTTTGCCTTCGAGGACTTGCCGGACAAGGCTGACGAAGCGGTGGCCTTCTTCTGTCACTGGCTGAACGCAGCGCAGCCTGGCGGGCTGGTTGCCGAGCTGATCCGCAGGGGCCTTTGCACTTCACTGCACGCCGCGCCGCTGTACCAGTTCGGCGGGCAGCTTTTGCTGGATATCGAGTGTAAAGGCGACCCGGCGAACGCGACCGCTATCAGCAGCCTGCTTTTCAGCTGGCTCGCTTTTTTCAAGGCTCACTGGCCAACGCGGCTTGAGGAATACCACCGTCTCGAACAACGCCTTCTGCAGATGTGCGGAGCATTGGCTCTGGCCAACCATCACTGTCGCGAAACGCCCGCGCAGTTGAGCGAGCAAGGCCAAAAAGCCTTAAGCGCATTTCTCGCAAAACTCACGGCTGATGAGGATAACCTCGACCCAGAGCTGGTCGACTGGCGCCTGCCAGCCCGGAACCCGTTTCTTGGTACGGCGGCGGACGACCCCGTTGAAGCCGCGCTGTACCTGCGCTGGCAACTGCCGTCCCCACAGCCCGCCTTTTGGCGGATGCTCGACGCCGCGCTCAAGCCACTGGCCGAAGACGCACGTCAGGCCGGGGTAACCCTGACCTTCACCGCGTACGGCCCCTACTGGCAGCTGCAGTTGAACGGCTTGCGCGAACCGATGCCAGCGGTTCTGCAACAAAGCCTCCTGCGCTTGCAGCACCCCGATGCCCGCGCGCAGGAACACGACGAGCCAGTGTTGATCCCGATCCGTCAGTTGCTCAAGCAGCTTGCCGATCACTACCTGCGCAGTGACCCGGAGGTGACCATAAGCGACCTGCCAGGCGTATGGTCGGCTTCGCGCTGGATCAGTTTCACCAGCGGTTTCGACACGGCCAGCCAGTCGATGTTGGACGCGGTGTTGAATGCAGCACCCGGCGTTCGGCAAACTTCCCCGGCCGATCTGCCAACCATTCGCGCTGGCAAGCATTGGGCAGCGCAAGCATCGTCTTCCTCGGAAGACGCCGTGCTGGTGTTCTGCCCGGCGCCCACGACTTCTATCGAAGATGAAGCCGCTTGGCGTCTGCTCGCGCACCTGGCCCAGACGCCGTTCTATCAGCGGCTGCGGGTCGAGCTGCAATTGGGTTACGCGGTGTTCAGCGGCCTCAGGCAGATCGACGGAAGGGCCGGCTTGCTGTTCGGTGTGCAATCGCCCACCTGCAATGCCCAGCAACTGTTTGAGCACATCGCGGCCTTTATCGGCAGATTGCCGCAGTTAGTCCGCGACGCAGATTTGCCTGAACAGACAAACGCCCTTGCAGCGCAGTTCGAGCCGTCGAACCTGCCGGAGCAACAGCGTGCCGACCTGCAGTGGCAGGCACACCTTGCCGGGCATCAGAGCGACCATGCGCCCACCTTGCAGCGGGCGCTGTCAAATCTGGAAACACACTCGTTGCTGGCCTCTGCGGATCAATTGATCAAGGCCACAGGTGGCTGGCTGATCGTGGCCAATCGCCCTGCCAGCGCGGCTGTTCCGCAATCCTTACCTGAACAGTAACGGTCTTTCATGCAGATTCTAGCCCTGCTGAATTGTGAAAATGAGTAACATAGCTCCCTAAGCATCTGAACGTATGCCTCCAGCGATGCACTAAGATGTAGTCACCCACCGCTGCACTTATCCGAGGAGATTTTTATGTCGTGGACTAAACCTGCTTACACTGATCTGCGTATCGGTTTCGAAGTCACCATGTACTTCGCAAGCCGTTGATTTCAGTGCGCTGTGAAGCCTCGGTTCGCCGGGGCTTTTTTTATGGTTGTGGCTGTTTTTTATTTCAGAGCGTGTCCCAGGAGCTGTCATGTACATCCAGATTCTAGGTTCTGCTGCTGGCGGTGGATTCCCCCAGTGGAACTGCAACTGCGTCAATTGCGCGGGTTTTCGCGACGGCAGCCTGCGTGCCCATGCGCGGACCCAGTCGTCCATTGCGCTGTCCGACGACGGTATCAACTGGGTGCTGTGCAACGCCTCACCGGACATTCGCGCGCAATTGCAGGGCTTTGCGCCGATGCAGCCGGGTCGCGCATTGCGCGACACCGGCATCAGCGCGATCGTGTTGATGGACAGCCAGATCGACCACACCACCGGCCTGCTCAGCCTGCGTGAAGGCTGCCCGCATCAGGTGTGGTGTACCGATATGGTCCATGAGGACCTGAGCACCGGCTTCCCGCTGTTCGAAATGCTCAAGCACTGGAACGGCGGCCTGAGCTGGAACCGCATCGAGTTGCAGGGCAGCTTCGTGATTCCGGCCTGCCCGAACCTGCGCTTCACGCCCTTCCCGCTGCGCAGCGCCGCGCCGCCCTACTCGCCACACCGTTTCGACCCGCACCCCGGCGACAATATCGGCCTGCTGGTCGAAGACACCCGCACCGGCGGCAAGCTGTTCTATGCCCCGGGCCTGGGCAAGGTCGATGAAGCACTGGCCGAGAAGATGCGTGACGCCGACTGCCTGCTGGTCGACGGCACAATGTGGGACGACGACGAAATGCAGCGCCGTGGCGTGGGCACGCGCACCGGCCGGGAAATGGGCCATCTGGCACAGAATGGTCCCGGCGGCATGCTCGAAGTCCTCGAAGGCTTCCCCGAGCAGCGCAAGGTGCTTATCCACATCAACAACACCAACCCGATTCTCGACGAAGACTCCCCGGAACGCGCGGAGCTGGTTCGTCGCAACGTCGAAGTGGCCTTCGATGGCATGAGCATCGAGCTTTAGGAGCTGACATGAGCGAAGCGACTGCGCTGTCCCCCGCCGAATTCGAACAGGCCTTGCGCGCCAAGGGTGCCTATTACCACATCTATCACCCGTTCCATGTGGCGATGTACGACGGCCGAGCGACCCCCGAGCAGATTCAGGGCTGGGTCGCCAACCGTTTCTACTATCAGGTGAACATTCCGCTCAAGGACGCGGCGATTCTGGCCAACTGCCCGGATCGCGAGATCCGTCGCGAGTGGATTCAGCGCCTGCTCGATCATGACGGTGCGCCTGGCGAAGACGGCGGCATCGAAGCCTGGCTGCGCCTCGGCCAGGCCGTGGGGCTCGACCCGGACCAGCTGCGCTCGCAGGAACTGGTGCTGCCAGGCGTGCGCTTTGCCGTCGACGCCTACGTGAACTTCGCCCGCCGCGCCAACTGGCAGGAAGCCGCCAGCAGCTCGCTGACCGAACTGTTCGCCCCGCAGATCCACCAGTCGCGTCTGGACAGCTGGCCGCAGCACTACCCATGGATCGACCCGGCAGGCTATGAGTATTTCCGCACTCGCCTGGGTCAGGCCCGACGCGATGTAGAGCACGGCCTCGCCATCACGTTACAGCACTACACTACGTACGAAGGTCAGCAGCGTATGCTGGAAATCCTGCAGTTCAAACTCGATATCCTGTGGAGCATGCTCGATGCCATGTCCATGGCCTACGAGCTGAACCGCCCGCCGTATCACAGCGTCACAGACCAAAGGGTCTGGCATAAGGGGATTACCCTATGAAGCACGATCCGCAGTTCCGAGCGTTGACACCCAAATGGCATCAAGGCTATCGCTTTCAGTACGAGCCTGCGCAAAAGGCGCATGTGGTGCTTTACCCTGAAGGCATGATCAAACTCAATGAAAGCGCGGCCCTGATTGGCGGGCTGATCGATGGCAAGCGCACCATCGCCGCCATCATTGATGAGCTTCATCAGCAGTTCCCCAATGTTCCCGAACTGGGCATGGACGTCGACGAGTTCATGGAAGGCGCCAAAAAGAAAAACTGGATCGATCTTGTCTGACATAGCACCCGTCACCAACACCCCGTACATACCGCCCACTCCCGAGGTCGGGCTGCCGCTGTGGCTGCTCGCCGAGCTGACCTATCGCTGCCCGTTGCAATGCCCGTATTGCTCCAACCCCCTGGATTTCGCCAAACAGGGCCAGGAGCTGAGCACCGAGCAGTGGTTCAAGGTCATGCAGGAAGCGCGGGAAATGGGTGCGGCGCAGATCGGTTTTTCCGGCGGCGAGCCGCTGGTGCGCCAGGACCTTGCCGAACTGATCGCCGAGGCACGGCGTCTGGGCTTCTACACCAACCTGATCACCTCGGGCATCGGCCTTACCGAAGAGAAGATCATCGCCTTCAAGGAAGCAGGCCTGGACCACATCCAGATCAGCTTTCAGGCCAGCGACGAGCAGGTCAACAACATGCTCGCCGGCTCGAAAAAAGCCTTCGCGCAGAAGCTGGAAATGGCCCTCGCGGTGAAAAGGCATGGCTACCCGATGGTGCTGAACTTCGTGACCCACCGGCACAACATCGACCGTATCGACAAGATCATCGAGCTGTGTCTCGCGCTGGAAGCGGACTTCGTCGAACTGGCGACCTGTCAGTTCTATGGCTGGGCGCATCTGAATCGCGTCGGTCTGCTGCCGACCAAAGATCAACTGGTCCGCGCCGAAGCCGTCACCAATGAATATCGCGCCCGGCTGGAGGCAGAGAATCATCCGTGCAAACTGATTTTCGTCACCCCTGATTATTACGAAGAGCGTCCCAAAGCGTGCATGAACGGCTGGGGCAATATCTTCCTGACCGTGACACCGGATGGCACGGCGCTGCCCTGCCACGGCGCGCGGCAGATGCCCATTCAGTTCCCCAACGTGCGCGATCACAGCATGCAGCACATCTGGTACGACTCGTTCGGCTTCAATCGCTTCCGCGGTTACGACTGGATGCCCGAGCCGTGCCGTTCGTGTGACGAGAAGGAAAAGGACTTCGGCGGCTGTCGCTGCCAGGCCTTCATGCTGACCGGCGACGCCGCCAATGCCGACCCGGTGTGCAGCAAATCCTATCACCACGGGATTATCACTCAGGCTCGTGACGAGTCCGAAACCGCTACTCAAACCATTGAAGAGCTGGCCTTTCGCAATGACCGAAACTCACGACTCATCGCAAAATCCTCCTGACCGCCTGAGCGCCGCCCAGGCGGTCGCTGCAGGCGTCGACTTCGCCGAACTGGATGTCAGCTCGGCGGGCCTGTTCTGGAACGAATACCGCCCCGAAGACGGCGCCAGCCGCATCTGGCACTGGTACGCCAACAGCAAGCGCTGCCTGACGCCACAAGGTTTCAGCGTACGCAGCCGGGTGTATGAATACGGTGGTGGTTCGTTCTGCCTCGCCGACGACGCCGTAGTCTTCGTCAACGAGCGCGACCAGCAACTGTATCGACAGGCCCTGGACGCCAGCGAGCCGGTGGCGCTGACCGAGGGCGACAAGCGCTACGGCGGCGTGTTCTTCAGCGGCGGCCGGATTCTGGCCGTTGAAGAGGACCGCAACACGCATCGACTGGTGGCTATCGAGCTGGCTGACGGCAAGCGCCAGTTACTGGCCGAAGGCGCTGATTTTTACTCATCGCCAATTGTCAGTGCCGACGGCAGGCGCCTGGCCTGGATCGAATGGCAGCGCCCGCATCAGCCGTGGACCAGCACCCGTTTGATGTGTGCAACGAAACAGGACGACGGCAACTGGGCCGCTGCGCAGTGCATCGCAGGTGACGGTGCGCAAGAGTCTCTGCAACAGCCGCGCTTCGATGCCCATGGGCGTCTGTATTGCCTGACTGATCGCGCGGGTTTCTGGCAGCCGTGGGGCGAATCGCCTTCCGGGTTTGCGCCGCTTCCCGCCCGTCCGGCGGATCATGCTTCCGCGCCGTGGCAAATGGGCAGTTGCACCTGGCTGCCGATCAACGATGGTTACCTGGCGAGCTGGTTTGCAGACGGTTCAAGTATCCTGGGGCTTTCTCAGGCTGACGGCAGCGTCGAGGACTTCAGCGCGGGTTACAGCCGCTTTCGCAGCCTCGCCATTGACGAAGAGTTCGTCTATTGCATCGCCGCCTCGGCCATCAGCACCTCTGCGGTACTGGCCATTTCTCGCCACGACGCCAGTGTTCAGGTGCTTGCCGGAGGCGGGTCGCCGCTGCCGGCCGATCAGATCAGCCGTCCTCAGACGTTGCGTTACCCCAGTGGCAGGGCCGAGGCTCATGGCTACTTCTATCCGGCCATGACCGGCGCAGAAAAACCGCCGCTGGTGGTGTTCATCCATGGCGGCCCGACCTCTGCGTGCTACCCGGTGCTGGACCCGCGCATTCAGTACTGGACGCACCGCGGCTTCGCCGTCGCAGACCTCAATTATCGCGGCAGCAGCGGCTACGGCCGCGTGTACCGGCAAGGTCTGCACCTCACCTGGGGCGTGGCGGACGTCGAAGATGCCTGTGCAGTCGTGAAACATCTGGCCGAGCGCGGCCTGATCGACGAACGACAGGCTTTCATTCGCGGCGGCAGTGCCGGTGGCTACACCACGCTCTGCGCGTTGGCCTTCCGCGACGTATTCCGCGCAGGCGCCAGCCTTTACGGCGTCAGCGACCCGGTAGCACTGGCCAGGGCGACGCATAAATTCGAGGGTGATTATCTGGACTGGCTGATCGGCGATCCCGACAATGACATCGAGCGCTATCAGGCTCGTACGCCCCTGCTGCACGCCGACAGCATCAAAGTGCCGGTGATTTTCTTTCAGGGCGAACTGGATGCCGTGGTGGTTCCGGAACAGACCCGGTCCATGCTCAAGGCCTTGCAGGACAACGGTATCAAGACCGAAGCGCACTTCTATGCGGACGAGCATCATGGATTCCGCAAGGCAAATAACCTGGCAGATGCGCTGGAGAAGGAATGGCGTTTCTATCGGGATGTGCTGGATGCCTGATCAGGCCGTATGATCGTTCCCGCGTCAGGGAACGATCAGCGTGTGCAGCGAGGCGTTACTTACGCGAAACGATGATGTAGATCGCGTGGATGATGCCCGGGATGTAACCCAGCAGGGTCAGCAGGATATTCAACCAAAAAGCGCCAGCAAAGCCTACTTGCATGAACACGCCTACCGGAGGCAGCAGAATGGCGAAAATGATACGAATGATGTCCATGAAAAGCTCCTGATTGATTGGCTCTGATTGGCCATACAGCTAATCGACCCTGCCCGGCGGCGAGGGTTCAACCGGCTCTGGCACCGCGCCATTATTCTTTCTCGGGAGAGGATCAGGACAAGCATTGCACTGCGGGCACAACATCGTGTGCTGCGAGCAGAAAGAACATCGAATCGTTAAAACGCAAACAAAGAAAACCCCGCCGAAGCGGGGCTTTCCAGACTGTTTCCCTGATTTCCCTTTCACCCCGCCATCCTGGCAGGCTTCCCTACGTGTCCCTGTTATGTCTTGTTGCGCGTCCTGCGCTACGTCCATGAACAAAGATTAACTTTGGATCCCTTTCTTGGGAAGAGGCCAATTGGCGTCACGTAGTGTAAGCAAATGCTTACAAGACTTTTCCAGGTCAGAATTGTGACGCCTTCAACAGGTACAGCGACTCGCTGCCCGCGCGTACCGAGGCATCCAGCGAGTGAATACGCGGCAGCAGACGTGCGAAGTAGAAGCGTGCGGTCCCCAGTTTGCTTGCGTAGAACTCCTCCTGCTGCTCTTTACCCAGTGCTGCCTTGGCCATCATGGCCCACATGTAGGCATACGCGGTGTAACCGAACAGATGCAGATATTCCACAGAGGCCGCACCGATTTCATCGGGGTTGTTGCGCGAGCGATCCAGCACCCAGCCGGTCAGCTCATCGAGCATGTTCAAGGCTTTGCTCAGCGGCTGAGTGAACTCGCTGAGCGCTTTGTCAGAGCCGGTGATGAACTGGCGGACTTCATCGGAGAACAGCTGATAGAACGCGCCATTCGAGCCGACGATCTTGCGCCCGACCAGGTCCAGCGCCTGAATGCCATTGGTGCCCTCGTAGATCTGCGTGATACGCACGTCACGCACCAGTTGTTCCTGGCCCCACTCGCGGATGTAACCGTGCCCGCCGAATACCTGCTGACCGTGGACGGTGGTTTCCAGACCGATATCACTCAGGAACGCCTTGGAGACCGGTGTCAGCAGTGCTACCAGATCATCGGCACGCTTGCGCGCGGTATCGTCTTCGCTGAACTTGGCAATATCCAGTTGCAGGGCGACGTAGCTGGAAAACGCCCGACCGCCTTCGTTGAAGGCTTTCATGGTCAACAGCATGCGACGCACGTCAGGATGGACGATGATCGGGTCAGCGGCCTTGTCCTTGTTCTGCGCACCGGTCGGGGCACGGCTCTGCAGACGGTCCTGCGCATACTCGACGGCGGCCTGATAAGAGCGCACGCCAGACGCCAGGCCCTGGATACCGACGCCGAGGCGCTCGTAGTTCATCATCGTAAACATCGCCGCCAGGCCCTTGTTCGGCTCACCGATCAGATAACCAGTCGCGGCGTCGAAGTTCATCACGCACGTCGCCGACGCCTGGATGCCCATCTTGTGCTCGATCGAGCCACAACTGACGGTGTTGCGCTCGCCGAGGCTGCCGTCGTCACCAACCATGAACTTGGGCACCAGAAACAGCGAGATGCCCTTCGGGCCAGGCGGAGCATCCGGCAACTTGGCCAGTACCAGATGGATGATGTTTTCGGTCAGGTCGTGTTCGCCACCGGTAATGAAAATCTTGCTGCCGGTGATCTGGTAGGCGCCGTCCGCCTGGGGTTCGGCGCGCGTGCGAATAATGCCCAGGTCAGTACCGGCGTGGGCCTCGGTCAGGCACATCGACCCGGCCCAGACGCCCGAATACATATTGGGCAGAAATTTGTTCTTGAGCTCCTCGGTCGCGTGGGTGTCTATCGACACGCAGGCGCCGGAGGTGAGCATCGCGTACAGACCGAACGCCAGGCTGGCAGAGTTGAGCATCTCTTCGACCTGAGCCGACACCACCTTGGGCATGCCCATGCCGCCAAACTCGGGGTTACCGCCCACACCGACCCAGCCGCCTTCGGCGTAGATCTTATAGGCCTCGGGAAAACCGGCAGGCGTGGTGACGACGGTGTCCTTCCAGTGGCAGCCCTCCTCGTCACCGTTGCGGCTCAGCGGCGCAATGGTCTTGCTGGTCACTTTACCGGCTTCTTCGAGAATGGCTTCGACCGTTTCGACGTCGACTGTTTCGGCCAGCTCGGGCAGTTGAGCCCAGAGCGTTGAAACCTCGAAGACTTCATTGAGGACGAAGCGCATATCGCGCAGTGGCGCTTTATAGTCAGCCATGGCAAACCTCGTGAACACGGATCGAAATGCTTTGGGAAGCCGATCGATGCATCCAGCGACGCAGATCAGCAGTCGAGTTCCACGAGTCTAACCGAACAACATTTCAGAGACATAGGGTCGTGTCATGACTGAATAGTCATAACAGGTCACGGGAAGTACCAGGGTTTGCTCAGGTTGCCGCTTCAGTCGTGCGCACAGCGCCGCGTCGGTTCAACTGCCCGTAAGCCACCACACAATTGCGCCCGGCGCCCTTGGCTGCATACAGCGCCTGGTCGGCGCTTTTGAGCACTTCTTCGGGCGTGCGATGCTCCGGCTGGCGTTCGGCAACGCCGATACTCACCGTCACCGACACGCTGCCAGCCTGCGCGCCACTTCGACGCTGTCGGCCTTGCTGGTCGTCCTGAGGGCGATTGTCCTTGTTGCGCAGCTGAATTTCGTAACTGGCGATGGTCTCGCGGATGGCTTCCAGGTGCGGCATGCACTCATCGATGCTCTTGGCGGCGAACACAATGGCGAACTCCTCACCGCCATAGCGATAGGCCTTGCCGCCACCATTGGTGATTTTCGACAGCTTGCTGGCCACCAGACGCAGCACCTGATCGCCCACATCGTGGCCGTGGGTGTCATTGAATTTCTTGAAGTGATCCACGTCGCTCATCGCCAGCACATAGTTGCGACCCAGACGCTGCATGCGCTCATTGAGCGCCCGACGCCCAGGCAGCCCGGTAAGCTCGTCGCGGAAGGCCATCTGATAAGCCTCGTGAGCGACGGCAGCGGCAATCATCAGCATCACCTGGCTGCAAAGTATGTTCAGCGTGAACGGCAGAATGAAGGTCTTGGGCAATGCCCAGAGCAAACCCAGCAGGCCGACGATCTGCGCCGCATGCAGCGGTCGCGGCTTTTCCAGGTATTGCCAGATCAGCACCCCGAACGACACCAGAAACATCGCATAGGACAACTGAATCAGGCTCATCCATGCGCCATGCAGGACAGGCCAGCGGATGTCGGCCAGCCAGACTTGCAGCTCGACCGGATAACTTTGCTCAAGCCCCACCGCCACACCGCCCAGCGCCACCAGCACCGCGAGCCGCGCAATCATGTCCTGGAACAGATGCGTGCGTTCCTCCCATGCTGCATAAAGCCCGAACAGCAGCGGCAGCAGCAGGCAGACCAGGTGAAAGATCACCGCCGCATCCTCGCGGACCTTGCCGTGGTCACGGTAGTAATCGGTCTGGGTGTCGAGCAGGTAGTAGGCGATATACACCGTGAGCATCAGAAACAGCTCGCGCTGACGTCGATAAACACAGCAATACGCACCGCCCAACAGAAGAACCAGAGTAGGAAGCACGTTGAACAGAGAGGTGAAGAAGACGTTCAGGTCCTTTACGTACGCAGCCGCGAGCCCCGCCACCAGCAAACCCAGTGAAGGCAGAAAATGACTCAAGCGTGCAGCTGATGGACGCAACAAAAGGGGTTATCTCCTACCCGGCATCTGGATGACTGGCTGGCCTAATGGCATTGTGCCCTTCGTCAGCGAACAATGCATCGGCAGGATCAACAAACAACTTAATTTCTGTAACGGCAGGAAGTGGGAAATGTTTATTGCGGGATTTCTCGTACCCGTACGTTGGCATGCAGTTCGTGACGCTCTAGGTCGTGCTGCAGCGCAAAGTCATGCTTTACCTGTCATCACTGCACATAAAAGCGCTTTGTTATCGCGATGGCACAGACGACGCAGAGTGCGACGTTAGTGACGGCTGAGTCCTGGCGCTGATCCGGCGGTAACTCGGCAAGGATGCCGAGTTAGCCGCATCCGGGCCATGGATGGCCCGTTGCGGCGACCCCCGGATCAGTGACAGGGCAAAGGAACCCGACGAAGTCGGGCCGGAAACGGAGCTGCGGGCTTTGCCTACTTTGGCCCCATCAAAGTAGGTCGCCGAGGGGCGAAAAGGTGACCTGAGTCGAACCCCAATCCACCCGACATCGCAGAGCCCTGTGTGACGCAGAGCGTCACGAACTGCATTCCCACGCGGAGTGGTGTGACCCCCGAAGGTTGGATGCAACCTTTGGAGGCGTCATGGGTAAATATACAGAG
>NZ_JAGPYR010000037.1:0-13815 GCF_020312125.1 Pseudomonas sp. P135 | reverse complement strand
TTAACGCGATCTGTCTTGGGCTTAGTCATGTCGTATCCTTGCGGCTATTGAGGCACCTGGCAAGGGATACGTTTTTCAGGGGCAAGGTCATTATGACCTGAAGCCACTTGCCCACTAACCCCAAACCGCGGCGACTCCATTTATGTTCAAACGCATTCTGTCCGCCCTCAGCGGCAAGAAATCTCAAGCTTCAACAGATAACTCGCCTGCTGATACAACGCCGCCAGAAGCTCACGACGGCGAGTTAATCACTGCCTACGACAGTTACGGACGCGAGATAAAGATCACTCGGAGCGAGTGGCGCGAGAAGGTGTTCCTGCCCAATCTGAAACAGCAGTGGGGTGATGCTGACGAGCTCTACAACCTAATCGTTTCGGGGCTGAACGATGGATTTGCGACTGACCTGATGTCTGCCGCCGAACGACTGGTCGAGATCGACGCTAATCCCGAGCGCAGCCATGTGGTGAATGGCATCGTGCTGATGCATAACGCGCGGCTCGATGCAGCAGAGGCCTCGCTACGCGAAGGGCTGGCTAAAGTCGGCGTGTCGGGAATCATCCTGACCAATCTGGCCAAGGTGTTTGCCGAGCGTGGTGAGCAATCAGGTGCAGAGGCGACGCTTTGGCAGGCGGTTGAAGCCGATCCGAATCAGGAAAACGGCCTGTTGTGGTGGCTGAGCATTCAGCAGGAGCGGGGTGGTGAGGCCGCCTATCTCGATGCTCTACGCACTGTAGCGGCGTTGCCGGGCAGTTGGCGTGCGCAGTTGTGGATGGCGCGGCATTACCTGCAGCAGCAGAACGTCGCGCAGGCGCGTGTGTTGTATGAGGAGGTACTGGCAGGAGGTCATTTCGACCGCAGTGCCTTGCAGATGATATCGGGCGACTTGGGCAACAATGGCCACATCCCGCTGATCATTGAGCTTGTCGGGCCTGCTTATGATGAGCACAAACATGATTCGACGGCAGGTCTCAACTTGCTGCGTGCCTATCAGGAGCTTGGCAGGGTGGATGAAGGCGAAGCGTTGCTTACTCGCTTGTATGCACTCGGCTTTGCGCCAATCAAAAGTCACCTTGACCAGTTTGCGCATGCTTTCGAGGACGTGCGCAGGCAGGAGGACAAAGGCATTCCGATTGACCCTGCCAGCGTGACGATCAATACCTTGGCGCTGAACAAGCCGGTCTGGCACTACGGTTTGCGCAATGCTGACTGGCTCTTCGCGCAAAAACCGGAAGGTGCGCCAGAAATCGGTTTCTTCGCCCTGTCCAAAATCATGGAGAAAGCAGAGCCTGCCGAATCGCAGCGCGAAGATGATGTCGGGCGCTATACGCGTGCCATTCCTCTTTACCTGGCGGAGTCGCTTCACTATTGGCATGACTATGTAGCCAATTGCTATGTTCAGGTCGCGGAGGGTGCGGGGCCGGTTGTATCGGGGGTTGAGGTCGACGGCAACACACTGTTCGATATCGTCCCGCCAACGACGAAGTATTTCGTGACGGGCGAAGTGGGTTGTTCGGGTGAGGGCGATCAGGCCCAGTGGCGGATTTCACTGAGCCTATGGAATTGTGCGACTCGCACCCGGCAAACCGTTGAAAGCGGTAGTGCAGGCAAGGCAGAACTTGGTGCGCTGGTACTTGATCTTCAACAGCGCTTGCTGGTCGGTATCGGACTCAAGCGCGAGCAGCCACTGGATGTTTTTTACCAGCAGCCCACCGCCGAAGTACTGCCGGTGTATCTGACCCAGTTGGGCCAATCATTCATGCTGACGTTGCTTGCGAACGACCATTTGCCCAAGTCATCAATGTGGGGTGAGCGGGCCATGCTCGAGTGGCCTCTGAATATGGCGCTCCAGTGGCCTGAGATGGAGACCGCAAAACTGATGTACATCTCCGGGCTGGGAAAGGCGTTCGGTTACAAGTCGGAGACAGTGGTCGAGCACAAGCAACGAAGCCTGCAAGTGCTGAGCGAACTGGAGCGGGCAAACAGCCCGGCATGGCGCCTTGCACCGTTGGTATGGAAAGTGTTCGGCATGCAGGCAGAGCTGGAGGATTACCGCGCCAATCTACCGCCTGATGTAGAGCCGGCCTATATCGAATGGCTGGAGCGGGTGAGCCAGGCATAGCGGTTGATCGATGCAAAAAGCCGGAGCGGGCGTCACTGCCTTGCCCGGCTTTTTTACGCCTCGACTTCAGTTCGTGGTATCCACCCTTATCTTTCCCCAAATGCAGGTGTATCGTATTCGCCCCTCGCATTTGCTCGCAGATGCGCTCAGTCGTCGTTTTCGAGGTTGCGCCGTTCATGTCCTTTACCCGTCGTCAAATCCTTACAGGCATCGCCGGTCTGGCCGTAGTCGGCCTTGGCGCGGGTGGTGCTTCGCGTTACTGGATGGGGCGTCGCGAGTCTGAAGCGGGATCGGACTTCGTGCTGATCGCCGCTCCGCTGGATGTGGAACTGGTGGCGGGCCACAAGACGCCAGCCTGGGCCTTTGGCGGTTCTGCGCCGGGTACGGAGCTGCGCGTGCGGCAGGGTGAGTGGCTGCGGCTGCGCTTCATCAATCAGTTGCCGGTCGAGACGACCATTCATTGGCATGGCATTAGGTTGCCGCTGGAGATGGATGGCGTGCCGTACGTGTCGCAGTTGCCGGTCAAGCCGGGTGAATACTTCGATTACAAATTCCGTGTGCCGGACGCGGGTAGCTACTGGTATCACCCGCACGTCAGCAGCAGCGAAGAGCTGGGCCGCGGGCTGGTCGGGCCGCTGATTGTCGAAGAACGCGAGCCGACCGGTTTTGCCTATGAGCGCACGGTCAGCCTGAAAAGCTGGCACGTGGACGAGCAGGGCGCCTTTACCGAGTTCAGTGTGTTGCGTGAAGCGGCACGGGAGGGCACGGCGGGGCGGCTTTCAACGCTGAACGGTATTCCGCAGGCGGTGATTGAGTTGCCTGCCGGGCAGATCACTCGCGTGCGCTTGCTCAATCTCGACAATACCGTGACCTATCGACTCAATCTGCCGGACGCCGAGGCGCAGATCTATGCGCTGGATGGCAACCCGGTCAAACCGCGTCCCTTCGGCGACGAATACTGGCTGGGGCCGGGCATGCGCATCTGTCTGGCGATCAAGGCCCCGCCGGCAGGCGAGGAAATCTCGCTGCGTAACGGTCCGGTGCGCCTGGGGACGTTCCGCTCGGTCGCCAATAACGACGCGCCCGGCAAGTGGCCGCCCGAGCTGCCGGCCAATCCGGTGGCCGAGCCTGATATGGCTAACGCCGAAAAGATCAATTTCAACTTCGAGTGGGTGGGCTCGATGTCGGTCAACACCGACAATGGCAAACCGCCCAGCCTGTGGCAGATCAACGGCGAAGCGTGGGACATTACCGACAAGACCTGCGCCGATCGGCCTATCGCCAGGTTGAAGCTGGGCAAGAGCTATATCTTCGAGTTGAAGAACATGACTCAGTATCAGCACCCGATTCACTTGCACGGCATGAGTTTCAAGGTAATCGCCTCCAATCGGCGCAAGATCATCCCGTACTTCACCGACACCTTTTTGCTGGGCCGTAACGAACGGGCGCGAGTGGCGCTGGTGGCGGATAACCCCGGTGTATGGATGTTCCATTGCCACGTTATCGATCACATGGAAACCGGCCTGATGGCCGCCATCGAGGTGGCATGATGCGGCAACCGCAGATCATCGACCGCAGCAAGGATCAGGATTTCATGCGCGAGGCGCTGGCACTGGCCGCGCAAGGCGCACTGCTGGGCGAGGTGCCTGTCGGGGCAGTGGTGGTGCAGAACGGCGAGATCATCGGTCGTGGTTACAACTGCCCGATCAGCGGCAGCGACCCGAGCGCGCATGCCGAAATGGTCGCGATTCGTGACGCCGCCAAGGCGCTGGACAATTATCGCCTGCCGGGCAGCACGCTCTACGTGACGCTGGAGCCGTGCAGCATGTGCGCGGGGCTGATCGTGCACTCACGGGTGGCGCGTGTGGTCTACGGGGCGCTCGAACCCAAGGCGGGCATCGTGCAGAGCCAGGGGCAGTTTTTCAGTCAGGCATTTCTCAATCACCGCGTACTGTTCGAAGGCGGGGTGCTGGGCGAGGAGTGCGGGACGATGCTGAGCGAGTTTTTCAGAATGCGCCGGGCAGCCAAGGACGCTGACAAAGGCCAGGGCAACGTTTAGAGCGGAGATTCGTCCGTGCTGCTGGACGAGGGGACGGGAGAGGCTGGCGGGACGGGCGGTTGGGTCTTGTCGACGCCAGGAACATGCAGGTTGCCATCGGCGACCTGACTGCCTTCAAGCTGGGGCTGCGTCACCCAGGTCAGAATGTCGTAATAACGGCGAATGTTGGCCACGAAATGCACCGGCTCACCGCCTCGGGCGTAGCCGTAACGCGTTTTGCTGTACCACTTCTTCTGTGCCAGACGCGGCAGCATTTTTTTTACGTCGAGCCATTTATCAGGATTCAGCCCCTCGTTCTGGGCCAATTTGCGCGCATCTTCAAGGTGACCGCTGCCAATGTTGTAGGAAGCGAGAGCGAGCCATGTGCGATCCGGCTCTTTAATCGAATCGTCCAGCTGATCCTTTATGTAGGCAAAGTACTTTGCCCCGCCCTGAATGCTCTGGCGCGCATCCAGCCTGTTGGACACGCCCATGGCTTGCGCGGTGTTCTGGGTGAGCATCATCAGGCCGCGCACGCCGGTTTTCGAGGTCACGGTCGGTTGCCACATCGATTCCTGATAGCCGATGGCGGCCAGCAGTCTCCAGTCGACCTGTTCTTTCTTGGCCGATGTCTGGAAGTGCTTCTCGTATTTGGGCAGGCGTTCCTGAAGGTGCTGGGCAAAGGTATAGGCACCGACATAGCCGAGTACGTCGACGTGGCCGTAGTAACGGTCCTTCAGACGTTGCAGGGTGCCGTTCTTTTCGACCTTGTCGAGGTAGGCGTTGATTTCGTTGAGCAGGCTGTTGTCTTCACCCGGCGCGACGGCCCAGCGCTGTGCACGGGCTTCGCCCAGGTCAAAGGCTACGCGTACATTGGGGAAGTAGACCTGGTTCATTGCCAGCTCATTGGAGTCGACCAGGGTAAGGTCGATCTGGCCTTCGTCGACCATGCGCAGGAGATCAACGACCTCGACCGCGTCCGATTCTTCATATTGAATGCCGGGATTCTGCGCCTTGAGCGCCGCCAGTTGCTCGGCATGCGCGCTGCCTTTGAGCACCACGATGCGTTTGCCCACCAGATCGCCGGGATCGGTCGGTCGCGACTGGCCGTTGCGATAGACCACCTGAGGGGTGACTTCCAGATAAGAGTGCGAGAAACGCGCCTGTTGCTTGCGCAGTGGCGTTTCAATCAGGCCGGCGGCACCGAGTACCGGACCGCCCGGTTTGTTCATCTGGTCGAAAAGATCGTCAAGATTGTCAGCTGTTTCTATCTTCAGTTCGACGCCCAGATCATCGGCAAAGCGCTTGACCAGCTCGTATTCGAAGCCGGTTTCACCGTTGCGATCCTGGAAATAAGTCGCCGGGCTGTTGCGGGTGATCACCCGCAGTACGCCGTCCTCCTTGACTCGCTCCAGTGTGGTGGGTTTTTCCACACAGGCGCCGAGCATCAGGAAGAGTCCGGTTGCGATGAGCCATTTGGCGCAACGTGGGCGGAAATCTGGTTTGAAGAACATCGGTGCAGTATACGCAAAGCGCACCGGGCGCCATATCTCGACAGTGAAGCTTGCGTCTGATAGGCGACTGGCTTTTACCGGCATTTCCGGAGTTTTTTTGCCTGGGGCGACATTCGGGCGCAGCGGATGCCGCCGTTTTGGGTGATCAAATGCCCGGTTTAGGCTAGAATACGCGGCCTCAAAGCACACCCCCTTCTCGAGGCTGTCCCGAAGATGTTGATCCTGCGCGGTGCTCCTGCCCTTTCTGCTTTCCGCCACAGCAAATTACTAGAACAACTGAAACAAAAAGTTTCAGCTGTCAGTGGCTTGTACGCCGAATTCGCCCACTTCGCTGACGTCAACGACGTTCTGACCAGCGAAGAACAGCAGGTTCTCGACCGTCTCTTGAAATACGGCCCCAGCGTGCCGGTTCAAGAGCCGAGCGGCCGTCTGTTTCTGGTGTTGCCGCGTTTTGGCACCATTTCACCCTGGTCGAGCAAGGCCAGCGACATCGCTCGCAATTGCGGCCTGAGCAAAATCCAGCGCCTCGAGCGCGGGATTGCCTTCTATGTAGAAGGCCAGTTCAGCGAGACCGAGGCTCAGGCAATCGCCGACAGCCTGCACGACCGCATGACGCAACTGGTCCTGGGCGACCTCGAGCAGGCTGCCAACCTGTTCAGCCACGCTCAGCCCAAGCCGCTGACCGCCGTGGACATTCTGGGTGGCGGCCGCGCGGCCCTGGAAAAAGCCAACGTCGAGCTGGGCCTGGCCCTCGCCGAAGATGAAATCGATTACCTGATCACTAGCTTCAACGGTCTGGGGCGCAACCCGCACGACATCGAGCTGATGATGTTTGCCCAGGCGAACTCCGAGCACTGCCGCCACAAGATTTTCAACGCCAGTTGGGACATCGACGGCCAGAGCCAGGAAAAAAGCCTGTTCGGCATGATCAAGAATACCTACCAGATGCACAGCGAAGGCGTGCTGTCCGCTTACAAGGATAACGCTTCGGTGATCGTCGGCAACGTCGCCGGTCGCTTCTTCCCGGACCCTGAAACCCGTCAGTACGGCGCGGTTCAGGAGCCGGTGCACATTCTGATGAAGGTCGAGACCCACAACCACCCGACCGCCATTGCACCGTTTCCTGGTGCAGCGACCGGCTCCGGCGGCGAGATTCGCGACGAAGGTGCAACCGGTCGCGGTGCCAAGCCCAAGGCCGGGCTGACCGGTTTCACCGTCTCCAACCTGCAGATTCCCGGTTTCGTGCAGCCCTGGGAAGTGCCGTACGGCAAGCCCGAGCGCATCGTGACGGCGCTGGACATCATGATTGAAGGCCCGCTGGGTGGCGCGGCGTTCAACAACGAGTTCGGTCGCCCGGCGCTGACCGGCTATTTCCGTACCTTCGAGCAGTCCATCACCACGCCGCACGGTGACGAGGTTCGTGGCTACCACAAGCCGATCATGCTCGCGGGCGGTATGGGCAATATCCGCGAAGATCACGTCCAGAAGGGCGAGATCACCGTGGGTTCCAAGCTGATCGTACTGGGTGGCCCGGCGATGCTGATCGGCCTGGGTGGCGGCGCGGCTTCCTCGATGGCGACCGGCACCAGCTCCGCAGACCTGGATTTCGCTTCGGTTCAGCGTGAAAACCCCGAGATGGAGCGTCGTTGCCAGGAAGTCATCGACCGCTGCTGGCAGCTGGGCGACCGTAACCCGATCAGCTTCATCCATGATGTCGGTGCCGGTGGGCTGTCCAACGCCTTCCCCGAACTGGTCAACGATGGCGATCGCGGTGGCCGTTTCGAACTGCGTAACGTACCCAATGACGAGCCGGGCATGGCCCCGCTGGAAATCTGGAGCAACGAATCCCAAGAACGTTACGTGCTGGCCGTGGGCGTTGAAGACTTCGAGCGTTTCAAGGCTATCTGCGAGCGTGAGCGCTGCCCGTTCGCGGTTGTCGGCGAAGCCACTGCAGAGCCGCAACTGACCGTCACCGACAGCCATTTCGGTAACAGTCCGGTAGACATGCCGCTGGAAGTCCTGCTGGGCAAGGCGCCGCGCATGCACCGTTCGGTCGCACGCGAAGAAGAGATCGGCGATGATTTCGACCCGAGCACACTGGACATCGAAGAAAGCGTGCAGCGCGTATTGCGCCACCCGGCCGTCGCCAGCAAAAGCTTCCTGATCACCATAGGTGACCGCAGCATTACCGGTCTGGTCGCTCGCGATCAGATGGTCGGTCCATGGCAGGTGCCTGTGGCTGACTGCGCCGTCACCGCCACCAGCTTCGACGTCAACACCGGCGAAGCCATGGCGATGGGCGAGCGTACTCCGCTGGCGTTGCTGGATGCTCCGGCGTCGGGCCGTATGGCAATCGGCGAAACGCTGACCAACATCGCGGCCTCGCGTATTGAAAAGCTTTCTGACATCAAGCTGTCGGCCAACTGGATGTCGGCTGCCGGCCACCCTGGAGAAGACGCGCGTCTTTATGACACCGTGAAAGCGGTCGGCATGGAGCTGTGTCCGGAACTGGGGATCACCATTCCAGTGGGTAAGGACTCGATGTCCATGAAGACCCGCTGGAGCGACGAGGGCACCGAAAAGAGCGTGACCTCGCCGCTGTCTTTGATCGTGACGGGCTTTGCGCCAGTGGTCGACATCCGTCAGACCCTGACGCCCGAGCTGCGCATGGACAAGGGCATCACCGACCTGATCCTGATCGATCTGGGGCGTGGCCAGAACCGCATGGGCGCCTCGATTCTTGCGCAGACTCACGGCAAGCTCGGCCGCGTCGCTCCGGACGTCGACGACGCGGAAGACCTCAAGGCCTTCTTCGCCGTGATTCAGGGCCTCAATTCCGACGGTCATATCCTCTCCTATCACGACCGTTCCGACGGTGGTCTGCTGGTCAGCACGCTGGAAATGGCTTTCGCCGGTCACTGCGGTCTGAACCTGCACCTCGACGGTGTGGCGGACAACGTCTCCGAACTGAGCGCGATCCTCTTCAACGAAGAGCTGGGCGCGGTCATCCAGGTCCGTCAGGACGCTACTCCACTGGTGCTGGCGCAATTCAGCGCGGCCGGTCTGGAAGACTGCGTGGCAGTGATCGGTCAGCCGATCAACAACGATGAAGTGTCGATCAGCTTCCATGGCGAGCCGGTATTCAGTGGCCAGCGCCGTCTGCTGCAACGCCAGTGGGCCGAGACCAGCTATCAGATCCAGCGCCTGCGTGACAACGCCGAATGCGCGGATCAGGAATTCGATGCGCTGCTGGAAGAAGACAACCCGGGCCTGACCGTCAAGCTGGGCTTCGACGTCAACGACGATATCGCCGCGCCGTACATCAAGACGGGCGTGCGTCCTCAGGTTGCCGTTCTGCGCGAGCAGGGTGTCAACGGTCAGGTCGAGATGGCGGCAGCCTTTGATCGTGCCGGTTTCAACGCAATCGATGTGCACATGAGCGATATCCTGGCCGGTCGTGTCGACCTGAACGACTTCAAGGGTATGGTCGCCTGCGGTGGCTTCTCCTACGGTGACGTATTGGGTGCCGGTGAAGGCTGGGCCAAGTCGGCATTGTTCAACAGTCGCGCGCGTGATGCGTTCCAGGGCTTCTTCGAGCGTTCCGACAGCTTCACGCTCGGCGTCTGCAACGGTTGCCAGATGCTGTCCAACCTGCACGAGCTGATTCCGGGCAGCGAGTTCTGGCCGCATTTCGTGCGTAACCGCTCCGAGCAGTTCGAAGCGCGCGTGGCCATGGTTCAGGTTCAGGAGTCGGCTTCGATCTTCCTGCAGGGTATGGCCGGTTCGCGCATGCCAATCGCCATCGCGCATGGCGAAGGGCACGCGGAGTTCCGCAATGACGATGCACTGCTTGAAGCGGACGTTTCTGGCACCGTTGCACTGCGCTTTGTCGACAACCACGGCAAGGTCACTGAAGCCTACCCGGCCAACCCGAACGGCTCGCCACGCGGTATTGGCGGCATGACCACCCTCGACGGTCGTGTGACCATCATGATGCCGCACCCGGAGCGTGTATTCCGTGCTGTGCAGAACTCATGGCGTCCCGAGGACTGGAACGAGGACGGTGCGTGGATGCGCATGTTCCGCAACGCGCGGGCCTGGGTTAACTAAGGCGCGTGTACAAGCTCGCCTTCTTTGTTCCACCGAGCCATGTGGACGAGGTCAAGAACGCCGTATTCGCTGCTGGTGCAGGGCGAATCGGCGCTTACGATCACTGCGCGTGGCAAGTGCTCGGCCAGGGCCAGTTCCGCCCGCTGGATGGCAGTCAGCCATTTATCGGGCAGAGCGGTGTGGTCGAGTCGGTGCAAGAGTGGAAGGTCGAGCTGGTCGTCGCGGACGAGCTGATTCAGCAAGTAGTTATGGCGCTCAAGCAGAGCCATCCCTACGAAACGCCTGCTTACGAAGTATGGCGGCTGGCAGAGTTCTAAATCGCCTCCAAAGCTGGACGCAGAGCGTCCGGAAATGCGTCCCCACGCTGGAGCGTGGGGACGATAATCATCTTGAGTCTCGTGGGAGCGAGCATTGCTCGCGAATGCGCAACGCCGCACATTAAGGTCGAATTTCGATCATCGTCCCGTCTTTCACCAGATCCCATATCTCGCGCATGTCGTTGTTCTTCAGCGCAATGCAGCCGTTGGTCCAGTCCAGCGTGTGGAAATACCATTCCGGATACTCTTCATCCACCGGTGTGCCATGCAGCATGATCATGCTGCCCGGTTTCACGCCCTCGGAACGTGCGCGTGCCGAGTCCGAAACATTCGGGTAGGAAATGTGCATCGACAGGTTGTAGTTATTGCTGGGTTTACGCCAGTCGATCCAGTAGAAACCCTCCGGCGTGCGTTGGTCGCCTTCCTGCAGCTTGGTGCCCTTGGGGTTCTTGCCCAGCGAGATTCGGTAGGTCTTCAAAGCCTCGCCACCGCTGATCAGCTGCAATTGGCGCGCTGACTTGAGCACCAGCACCTTGTCGATCGGCTTGCTGGCGATACTCTCGGTATTGATGACCTTGTTATTGATGATTTTCTGTTCGCTGCCCTTGGGCACGATGGTTTGAGTAAACGCGGCCTGCGAAAGCGGCATGAACGACATGCAAAAGAGTGCGAGCAACCAGCGCATTACGATTTCCCTGAAGATACTTCTTTGACAAAAGCGCCGATGTTGTGTGCGACCCTGGCGTTCAGGTGTCCAGCAACGGACGTGACGGGGGAAGGGCGCTGGTATGAACCGGGTAGGCCTGCCGACGCCGATCCGCAAAGAAGTATTCTAGGGTACGCCCGACCGTCATGAAAGCCAGGTCCGACCACGGAATGTCTGCTTCGTCGAATAACTGCACTTCCAGGCTCTCGATGCCTGCGGCGAATGCCTCATTCGCCATCTCCCCACGATAGAACACATGCACCTGATTGATATGCGGTACGTCGATCAAGGTGTACAGATGCAGTTCGCTCAGAGTGGCGCACGCTTCCTCCATGGTTTCGCGCCGTGCAGCCTGTTCGATGGTTTCGCCGTTCTCCATGAAGCCGGCCGGCAACGTCCAGAAACCCAGGCGCGGCTCTATCGCCCTGCGGCACAGCAGCACTTTGCCGCCCAGCGTCACCAGACAGCCCGCCACGATGTTCGGGTTCTGGTAATGAACGGTGTGGCAATGCTCGCAGACATAGCGCAAACGGCTGTCGCCTTCGGGAATGCGCTGGATAACAGGGTTGCCGCACTGGCTGCAAAATTTCATGGGATCAGTCGATAGTGAACGCAGTCGCTATCTTGGCCTGTCGTGCGGCGGCTCGGCAACCCTCTGTGTGACAGGAGTTGTCCTGCAAGGGCTTGGGCGCAGCGTTGCTTTGGTGCATGATGCCAGACAGGCAACAGATCGAGATTTCCCATGCTGGATGAGCTACTTCGCCGTGTAGTCAGTCACACGCCAGAAACCCTCGACTCGGATCGAAAGTTCCCCGAGGCGGCTGTTCTGGTGCCGATTACCCGCAGCGAGCAACCCGAGCTGATTCTGACCCTGCGCGCCAGTGGCCTGTCGACGCATGGCGGTGAAGTGGCGTTTCCGGGTGGCCGTCGCGACCCGGGCGACCCCGATCTGATTTTCACTGCGCTGCGCGAAGCCGAGGAGGAGATCGGCCTGCCTCCCGGGCTGGTCGAGGTGATCGGGCCGTTAAGTCCGCTGATCTCCAAGCACGGCATCAAGGTCACACCTTATGTAGGGGTGATACCTGACTTCGTCGAATACCAGCCCAATGACGCCGAGATCGCTGCAGTCTTCAGCGTGCCGCTGGAGTTCTTTCGTCAGGACACGCGCGAGCACACGCACCGTATCGATTACGAAGGCCGCAGCTGGTACGTGCCCAGTTACCGTTATGGCGAGTACAAGATCTGGGGGCTTACCGCGATCATGATCGTCGAGCTGGTCAATGTGCTGTACGACACCAGGATCAGCCTGCATCATCCGCCCGAACGGTCGACAATCTGAGCCACCGATATCTGAAGCGTCACTGTTTATAGTTCGTCCCCATGAGTACGACCCGCCCGAGGAGGCTGCATGAAATTTCGCCTGGGAGAATCCCGTGTCCAGACCGATCCTCAGAGCTGGGTGGCTCCCAATGCAACGCTGATCGGCAATGTCAGGCTCGAGGCGGGTGCGAGTGTGTGGTTCAACGCGGTATTGCGTGGCGACAACGAGCTGATTCACATCGGTGAAAACAGCAATGTGCAGGACGGTACGGTGATGCACACCGACATGGGGTCGCCGCTGAGTATCGGCAAGGGCGTGACCATCGGCCACAACGCCATGCTGCATGGCTGCAGCGTTGACGATTACAGCCTGATCGGCATCAATGCGGTCATCCTCAACGGGGCGAAGATCGGGAAGTACTGCATCATCGGCGCCAATTCGCTGATCGGAGAAAACAAGGTCATTCCTGATGGCTCGCTGGTCATGGGATCGCCGGGTAAAGTGGTGCGCGAGCTCACCGATGTGCAGAAGAAGATGCTGGAAGCCAGCGCAGCCCATTACGTACACAATGCCCAGCGTTACGCCCGTGACCTGGTAGTGCAGGAAGATTGATGAACACTGATACCCCGATCGAAAAACCGGTCCGTTCCCCGTGTGTGAGTATTTGTGCACTGGATGAGCAGGATATCTGCACCGGTTGCCAGCGAACCGTCACCGAGATCACCCGCTGGAGCCGCATGAGCAACGACGAGCGCCGCGTGGTGCTCGGCTTGTGCGACGAGCGCGCCAGAGCCAGCGGCCTGATGTGGACAGTGGGCGAGGCACGCTGATGTTCCGATGGCCTTGTAGCCGCGAACAAGTTCGCGAAGGGGGCGGTGCAGTCGATGCATTTCCTGCGTCAGGAATAGCGCTTTCGCGAACAAGTTCGCTCCTACAGGTTATCCGCGAGCTTTTGTAGGAGCGAACTTGTTCGCGAAGGGGGCGGTGCAGTCTATGCATTTCCTGCGTCAGGAATAGCACTTTCGCGAACAAGTTCGCTCCTACAGGGGGTATCCGCGAGCTTTTGTAGGAGCGAACTTGTTAGCGAAGAGGGCGGTGCAGTCGATGCATTTCCTGCGTCAGGAATAGCGCTTTCGCGAACAAGTTCGCTCCTACAGGTTATCCGCGAGCTTTTGTAGGAGCGAACTTGTTCGCGAAGGGGGCGGTGCAGTCGATGCATTTCCTGCGTCAGGAATAGCGCTTTCGCGAACAAGTTCGCTCCTACAGGTTATCCGCGAGCTTTTGTAGGAGCGAACTTGTTCGCGAAGAGGGCGGTACAGTCGATGCATTTCCTGCGTCAGAAATAATGCTTTCGCGAACAAGTTCGCTCCTACAGGTTATCCGCGAGCTTTTGTAGGAGCGAACTTGTTCGCGAAGAGGGTGGTGCAGTCGATGCATTTCCTGCGTCAGGAATAGCGCTTTCGCGAACAAGTTCGCTCCTACAGGGGGCATCCGCGAGCTTTTGTAGGAGCGAACTTGTTCGCGAAGAGGGCGGTGCAGTCGATGCATTTTCTGCGTCAGGAATAGCGCTTTCGCGAACAAGTTCGCTCCTACAGGGGGCATCCGCGAGCTTTTGTAGGAGCGAACTTGTTAGCGAAGAGGGCGGTGCAGTCGATGCATTTCCTGCGTCAGGAATAGCGCTTTCGCGAAC
>NZ_JAGPYR010000036.1:0-15618 GCF_020312125.1 Pseudomonas sp. P135 | reverse complement strand
CACCGCTGCGCATTTGAGTACTGCCAGCTGGCTGGCGAGCAAATCATGGCTGCGTTCCAGCAGGATCGCCACGCTGTCACCCGGCTGCACGCCGAGCCCCAGCAGATGCCGGGCCAGACGGTTGGCCCGGGTGTTGAGTTCGGTATAACTCAAGGCAACGCCGTCGTGGATTGCGGCGCAAGCTTCCGGGTTGTTACGGACCTGTGCTTCGAACAGGCCATGCACGGTCTGCTGGTGCGGGTAATCCAGCGCGGTGTTATTGAACCCGACCAGTAGCTGCTCCCGTTCGGCGGCCGAAAGAATCGCAATGCTGTTCAGCGGCGCTTCGGGGTCCTGCTCCAGCGCCAGAAGCAGCTGCTCCAGCGCGGTTTCCATATAGTCACACACCCGCATGGCGCCTACGTTGCCGCTGACCTGCACATTAAGGCTGAAACCATCGCCCAGGTCGTCGACATTCAAGGCCAGCGGGTAGTTGGTGCGCTCCTCTCCACCGAGGGTTTCGATACCCTGCCAGGCCAGTGTGGCCTGCTCGGACACCCGGGCCTCGGCGCTGTGCCGGTAGTTGAGCAAGGCGCTGAACAACGGTGTCGGCGCGGATATGCCACTGCAACGCTGGGCCAGTGCCAGAAACGCGTGTTCATGGCCCAGCAATGCCGTGAGTCGCGCATGCGTCGCCTGCACCCCGGCCCGCACGCCCTGCTCACCTACGGCAACCCGCAGCGGCAAGGTGTTGATAAACATTCCCAGGGCCCGGTCAGCGCCATCACCACCCTGCATCCGGCCCATCAGTACGGTGCCGAACACCACATCCTGCTTGCCCGACACCTTACCCAGGACTTGCGCCCACGCCAGGTGCGCCAGGCTGGCAACGCTCACGCCCAGTTGCCGGGCTTGAGCCCGCAAACGCAGGTTCAGCGCCGCAGACAAGACCCGCGTCGCCTCTTCGATAGCGTGACCGTCGCCCTGCACATCCTGCAGGCCGAACGGTAGCGTCGGCTCGTCGACGTCGCCCAACATGTCGCGGAAGAATGCCTTGTGGTCCTCGCGGCTCAGGCCCAGACACGCCTGAGCCACATAGTTGCGATACGGCACCGGCTCGCCCAGTTGCGCTTGCTGTCCCAGCAGGCAGGCCTGCATCTCGTGTCGCAGCACATCCAGCGCGGTGTGGTCCAGCGCCAGGTGATGAAACAGCAGCAAGGCCAGCCAGCGCTGGTTGGGCTCATCCCAGGCATGGATCAAACGCATCATCGGTGCCTGACGAATGTCCAGACGGTAGTGCCGGGCGTCAAAACGCTGATGCAGCTGTGCAGACACATCAGGGCCTTGCGGGTCCGGATGCAGACGCTCGCGCATCAGGCTGGCATGACGCCAGACCACCTGCACCGGCTCGTCGAGTCCTTCCCAGGCCAGCGCGGTACGCAGGATGTCATGGCGTTGGATAACCCGTCGCAGGGCCACGACGAAATCCTCCAGACGCTCCTGACTTGCAAAAGCAAACTGCGATTGCAGTACATAGGGGTCGCCCTGTTCCGCACTGAGGTGGTGGTAGAGAATCCCCGCCTGCAAGGGCGCCAGCGGGTAGATGTCCTGCACGTTTGCGGCGCCATCCGGCACCCCGGCAACCACCAGGTCGATCTGCGCCTGGGTCAGACTGATCAGCGGCAGCAAGTCCGGGGTGATGTGTTCGCAGCGCTCCGGGATCAGGTTGGCCGGGACTACGATTTCAGTGCCGCCGCCGACCGCTGCTGCCAGCGCGGCCAGGGTCGGTTGGCTGAACAGCGCACGCACATCGGCACTCAGCCCCATCTGGCGCATGCGCTCGATCAGCGTCACCGCCAGCAGAGAGTGGCCGCCCAGTTCAAAGAAGTGATCATGACGACCGACCTGCTCGACCTTGAGTACATCAGCCCAGATCGAGGCCAGCAGTTTTTCCACTTCGCCTTGTGGTGCTTCGTAACCACGGCTGACCAGCGACTGCGTATCCGGCACTGGCAGGGCCTTGCGGTCGAGCTTGCCGTTGGCGGTCAGCGGCAGTGAATCGAGCTGCACGTAGGCTGCCGGCACCATATAGTCCGGTAACAAGCCTTGTAGATGGCTGCGCAGGTGTTCGATGTCCAGTGCAGTTTCAGGCTGCTGCGCCGTGACATAAGCGACCAGACGCTTGTCGCCGGGCGCATCCTGACGGCACAGCACTACGGCTTCGCGAACCTCGGCGTGTTCGGCCAGACGTGCTTCGATTTCACCCAGTTCAACACGGAAACCACGAATCTTCACCTGCTCGTCATTGCGACCGAGGTATTCCAGGTTGCCGTCGGCACGCCAGCGCACCAGGTCGCCGGTGCGGTACAAGCGAGCCTGCGGGTCACTGTTGAACGGGGCGGCGACGAACTTCTCAAGGGTCAGCTCATCCCGGTGCAAATAACCCCTGGCGACACCCTGCCCACCGATATACAGCTCGCCGGGCACGCCCAACGGCACCGGTTGGCCTTGGTTATCGAGCACATACAGGCGGCTGTTGCCCACGGGTTTGCCGATAGGGATCGAGCCATTGCCGACCGAGGTAATTTCGTAAGTCGCGGAGAACGTCGTGGCTTCGGTCGGGCCATAACCGTTGAGCAAATGCTGTGGGGGGTTGTTCGCCAGTACCCGTCCAATAACGGCAGGGTCCAGCACATCACCGCCGACAATCAGGTAGCGCAGGCGCGAAAAGGCCTCGCCCAGACCTGAAGCGTATTGATGGAACAATCCGGCGGTCATCCACAGTACGCTTACCGATTGTTCCAGTAACAGGCGCTGGAAATTCAGCGGCGAGAGCAAGTCGTGCTGCCCGATCACCACCACACAGCCGCCATTGAGCAGCGGCGCCCAGACATCCAGGGTACTGGCGTCAAAGGCCGGGTTAGAGGCAAATGCGACGCGATCCTGTGCATTGAAATCGGCATAACCGTTGTTGATCACCAGACGGCTAATGGCCCGGTGCGGCACCAGCACCCCCTTCGGCGTGCCGGTGGAGCCGGAGGTGTACATGATGTAGGCAACGCTTTCGCTGGACTGCGGCGGCAATGCCAGATCAGTGCCTTTCAGACGCTCCAGCGTCAGGCCATCGAGGTCAATACGCTGGGCGCTTGTTGTCAGCGATACCTGACTATGAGTCAGCAGGACACGCGCCCGGCTGTCTTCAATCATGAAACTCTGGCGCTCGACCGGTGCGTTGATGTCCAGCGGCACGTACACCGCCGCGCACTTGAGCACTGCCAACTGACTGGCGAGCAAATCATGGCTGCGTTCCAGCAGGATCGCCACGCTGTCACCCGGCTGCACACCGAGCCCCAGCAGATGCCGCGCCAGGCGGTTGGCCCGGGTGTTGAGTTCGGTATAACTCAAGGCAACGCCGTCGTGGATTGCGGCGCAAGCTTCCGGGTTGTTACGCACCTGAGCTTCGAACAGGCCATGCACGGTCTGTTGCTGCGGGTAATCCCGCGCGGTGTCGTTGAATGCGACCAGCAGTTGCCGACGTTCGGCTTCCGGCACTATCGGCAGGCCGCACACGGCTGAATCCGGTGCGGATTCAAGAGCCTCGACCAGATGGCTCAAGACCGTCTGCATATAATCGCAGACGCGCTGGGCATCGATGTCCGCGACCGCCAATACATTGAGGCTGAAGCCGTCACCCAGATCATCGATGTTCAGGGTCAGCGGGTAGTTGGTGCGTTCTTCGCTGCTCAGGGCATCGATACCCTGCCACGCTTGCCTGGCCTGTTCGGACACACTGGCCGGGGCGCTGTGCCGGTAGTTG
This sequence comes from Pseudomonas sp. P135, assembly GCF_020312125.1. NCBI lineage: Bacteria > Pseudomonadati > Pseudomonadota > Gammaproteobacteria > Pseudomonadales > Pseudomonadaceae > Pseudomonas > Pseudomonas sp. P135. The sequence goes on along the minus strand of NZ_JAGPYR010000036.1, from coordinate 11,822 downwards.
AGCAAGGCGCTGAACAACGGGGTCGGTGCGGCTACGCCGCTGCAACGCTGGGCCAGGGCGAGGGATGCGTGCTCATGGCCGAGCAATTCGGTCAGGCGTTCGTGGGTCGCTCTGACCCCGGCGCGCACGCCCTGTTCGTTCACGACAACCCTCAGTGGCAGAGTGTTGATGAACATCCCCAGTGCCCGTTCCGTGCCCTCGCCGCCCAGCATACGGCCCATCAGTACGGTGCCGAACACCACATCCTGCTTGCCCGATACCCTGCCCAGCACCTGAGCCCAGGCCAGGTGATGCAGGCTGGCGGCACTCACCCCCAGTTGTCGGGCACTGGCGCGCAGACGCAGGCTCAGCGTCGACGGCAGCACACAGGTAGCCTCTTTGACCGGCTGACCGTCGCCTTGCACATCGCTTACGCCAAACGGCAGCGTCGGTTCATCGACATCGCCGAGCATGTCGCGAAAGAACGCCTCTTGCTCCTCGCGGCTCACACCCAGGCGGGCCTGGGCCACGTAGTTGCGATACGGTATGGCCGCGCCGAGGGTATCTGGCTGGTCGAGCAAATACGCCTGAATCTCATGGCGCACCACCTCCAGCGTAGTGTGGTCCAGCGCCATGTGATGGAAGCGCAGCATTACCACCCAGCGCTGGCAGGCTTCGTCTTCGGCAAACACCAGTTGCATCAGTGGCGCCCTGGTCAGATCAAGGCGCGAGTGACGAATGTCGAAGCGCTCTCGCAACTGGCGTGCGATATCGCCGTTGCGCGGGTCCGGATGGACCTGTTCCATACTCAGCTCGGCCTTGCGCCAGACCACTTGCAGCGGCTCGTCCAGCCCCTGCCAGATCACCGCCGTGCGCAGGATGTCATGGCGGTCGATGACCTGTTGCAGCGCTTTGGCAAAGGCTTCCAGACGCTGACGATCCGACAGTGTGAACTGTGAGTGCAGCACGTAAGGGTCGCCCTGCTCTGCGGCGATATGGTGATAGAGAATGCCTTCCTGCAATGGCGCCAGCGGGTAGATGTCCTGCACATTCGCTGCGCCGCCGGGCACGCAGGCCACTACCTGATCGATCTGCGCCTGGGTCAGGTTGATCAGTGGCAACAGGTCTGGAGTGATGCGTTCGCAACCTTGGGTAATCAGGTTGGCCGGTACAATGACTTCCCCGTTACCTGGTTCAGCGCCGCCCACGGCACGGGCCAGTGCGGCGAGGGTTGGCTGACTGAACAGCGTTTTTACATCAGCACTCAGGCCGACGTGACGCATGCGCCCGATCAGGCTGACTGCCAGCAGCGAGTGTCCGCCCAGTTCGAAGAAGTTGTCGTGACGCCCGATCCTGGCCACGCCCAGCAGGTCTTGCCAGATGGCCGCGATCTGCGTTTCGGTTTCGCCTTGTGGGGCTTCATAACCACGACTGCTCAGTGCTTCACTGTCCGGCGCTGGCAGCGCTTTGCGGTCAAGCTTGCCGTTGGGGGTCAGCGGCAGCTTTTCCAGCATCATGTAGACGGCCGGAACCATGTATTCAGGCAATTTCTCCTGCAAATGACCGCGCAGGCTGTCGATGTCCGCCGAGGTGTGCCCTGCCGCCAGCGTGTAATAAGCCACCAGACGCTTGTCGCCCGGTACATCTTCGCGTGCAGCCACCACTGCTTCATGAATGGCCGGGTGTCTGGCCAGACGCGCATCGATCTCGCCCAGCTCGATGCGGAAGCCGCGGATTTTGACCTGATCGTCGTTACGGCCGAGGTATTCGATATTGCCGTCTGGCAGATAGCGACCCAGATCGCCGGTGCGGTACATGCGTGCTACTGATTGCTGGCTGAACGGGTCCTTGAGGAAGCGTTCGGCAGTCAGGTCGTCGCGGTTCAGATAGCCCCGTGCCACACCGGCACCGCCGATGTAGATTTCACCGGCAACACCCAATGGGACGGGCTGTTGCTGTTCATCCANCGGGCCATAGAGGTTGCACAGGCGCTGCACGCCGGTGTTCTCGAACAGCGATTCAACCAGGCTTCGTTTCAGCGCTTCACCGGCCACGTTCACGGTGTGCACCGATTCCGGCAGGCCGTTAACTTCCAGCAGCGCTTTCAGCGCCGACGGCACGGTGTTGATCAGGCCGATATCGTGCTCGCCGTGTTGCAGTTCCAGCACGTTCTTGACGACCTCGATACTGCCGCCCGAGGTCAGCGGCGCAAAGCACTCGTAGACGGCGAGGTCGAAGTTCAATGAGGTGGAGAACAGTGTTTTTTCCAGTGCAGCAGCGTCGAAAGCACTGTGCGCCCAGCTCAGGAAGTTAACGGTGTTGCGGTGTTCGATCATCACGCCTTTCGGCAGGCCGGTCGAACCGGAGGTGTAGATCAGGTACGCCAGATGCGCTGAAGTCAGCCCTGGCACCTGCGGATTCTGGACGGATTGGTCCTGCCAATTGCTCAGATCAAGATTGATGACTGGCACCGAAACGTCGGCCAGCAAGCCCTGAGTAGCGGTTTGAGCCAGTACTGCGGCAGGCGAACTGTCCTGCAACATGTAGGCAATTCGCTCTGCCGGATAAGCCGGGTCGAGCGGCACGTAACCGCCGCCCGCCTTGAGGATCGCCAGCAAGCCGACGACCATATCCGCACCGCGCTCAACGCAGATGCCGACGCGGGAATCCGGCTGAACCCCCTGCTTAATCAACGCATGGGCCAGGCGGTTGGCCTGCTCGTTAAGCTCGCGATACGTCAGGCGTTGTTCGCCATGGACCACTGCCACCCCTTCCGGCGTGCGCTCGACCTGGGCTTCGAACATCCCGTGAATGGTCTGCTGCTGCGGGTAATCGAGTGCGGTGTCGTTGAACGCTACCAGCAACTGCTCACGCTCATCGGCTGGCAATATCGTTAAGCGGTTCAAAGGCGCCTGCGGCGTCTGCTCCAGCGCATGCACCAGGCTTTCCAGCGCCGTCTGCATATACGCGCAAACCCGCTGGGCGCCGATACCGGCGACCGCCTGAACATTGAGGCTGAATCCTTCGCCAAGATCATCGAGGGACAAAATCAACGGATAGTTGGTGCGTTCTTCGCCGCCCCTCACCTCGATCCCTTCCCATAATTGAACCGCCTGGCCAGTCACCGCCTCAGCGGAACTGTGGCGGTAGTTGAGCAACGCGCTGAACAGTGGCGTCGGTGCGGACACGCCGCTGCAACGCTGGGCCAACGCCAGCGAGGCGTGTTCGTGGCCGAGCAACGCTGTCAAATGCGCATGGGTCGCCCTGACCCCGGCGCGCACGTCCTGCTCTCCCACGGCCACCCGCAGCGGCAAGGTATTGATAAACATCCCCAAGGCCCGGCGAGCCCCTTCGCCACCGCGCATGCGCCCCAGCAGCACCGTGCCGAACACAACATCATTACGCCCGCTAAGGCGCCCGAGCACCTGTGCCCAGGCGAGGTGATGCAGGCTCGCCGCGCTCACTCCTTGCAGCCGGGCCTGAGTTCGCAAACGCTGGCTCAGCTCGATGGGCAAAGTCTGGTGTGCTTCTTCGACGCCATGGCCGTCGCCGCGCACATCGTGCAGGCCGAACGGCAACGTCGGTTCATCGACGTCGCCGAGCATCTCGCGGAAAAAACCTTCGTGCTGTTTGTTGGTGACGCCGAGTCGGGCCTGGGCCACGTAGTTACGGTAAGGCACCGGCTCGCCCAGGGTGTGGGCCTGGCCGTACAGGTGCGCATGGATTTCGTGCTGGACCAGTTCCAGGGCTGCATGGTCGATGGCGATGTGATGAAACAGCAGCATCGCCACCCAGCACTGATTGACCACGTCGTGGGTGAAGGCCAGCCGCAGCAAGGGTGCCTGGCTGATATCGAGGCGGTAATGCCGTGGGTCGAAGCGTTGTTGCAATTGCTCGCTGGCGGTGCCTGCGGCAGGGTCAATGGTGATTTCGCTGAGCACCAGATCAGCCTTGCGCCAGACAACTTGCACTGGCTCGGCCAGGCCTTCCCATATGACGCTGGTACGCAGGATGTCGTGGCGATCGACGACCTGTTGCAAGGCCGTGGTGAACTCGTCGAAACGTTCCCGGCTGGCAATCGTGAACTGTGCCTGCAGTACGTAAGGGTCGCCCTGCCCGGCGGCGATATGGTGATAAAGAATGCCTTCCTGCAAGGGCGCCAGCGGGTAGATGTCCTGCACATTGCGCACACCGCCAGGGACGCGGGCCACGATGGTCTCGATGGCGGCCTGGTCGAGTGCTATCAACGGCAACATGTCCGGCGTGATGCGCTCGCAGCCCGGCGCAATCGCCTGAGCAGGAACCTCCACTTCATCGGCCTTGCCGCTGTAATACTCGCCGGCATTGATCAGTTCGATCAACGCCGCCTTGTTCTCGCGCAACATCGCCAGCACGGCGGGCTCGGTGAGGGACTGGCGCTTGCCGCTGACGAGCAGTTGGTCGCCCTTGACGGCAAGCTGCACATCTTTCTCTTTCAGTATTGCCAGCAGTTCGATCATGCTCACAGAACAATCTCCATTCTTTCCGTCGTTGCCGCGTATTCCAAAAGGGTCGGGTGCTCGAAGAGCGACTTGACTTCGGCTTCCAGGCCTTCCTGGCGCATGCGTTCCATCAGGCTCACCGCGAGCAGCGAGTGGCCGCCCAGTTCGAAAAAGTGATCATGTCGTCCAACCTGCGAGACGCCCAGCAATGCTTGCCAGATCTCGGCGATCAGTATTTCTCTCTCGCCTTGCGGAGCTTCATAGCCACGGCTGATCAAAGCGCCCTCGCCCGGCGCAGGTAACGCCTTGCGGTCGAGCTTGCCGTTGGGCGTGAGGGGCAATGCGTCGAGACGCACATAAGCCACCGGGACCATGTAGGCCGGCAACTGCCCCAGCAGCCAGCCGCGCAGGCTGTCGATGGCCGGTTCCGTTTGTGCGGACTGAGCCGTGTAATAGGCCACCAGGCGTTTGTCGCCGGGGATGTCTTCACGGGCGGTGACTACCGCGTCCTGCACTGCAGGATGCTTGGCCAGACAGGCGTCGATCTCGCCCAGCTCGATACGGAAGCCACGGATCTTCACCTGATCATCGTTACGGCCCAGGTATTCGATATTGCCGTCCGGCAAGTAGCGACCCAGGTCGCCGGTGCGGTACATGCGTGCTGCTGGCTGCGGGCTGAAGGGGTCCTTGAGGAAGCGTTCGGCGGTCAGGTCATCGCGATTCCGGTAACCCCGTGCCACGCCCGCGCCGCCGATATAGATCTCACCCGCAACACCCAGTGGAACAGGTTGTTGCTGTTCGTCCAGCAAGTAGAACCGGGTGTTGCCCACCGGTTTGCCGATGTGCGCAGCGAAGCCGTCTTCGCGATCCATCGCCACCCAGCTCGAGTAGGTAGTGGTTTCCGATGGGCCATAGAGATTGCACAGGCGCTGCACGCCGGTTTGCTCGAACAGCGCTTCGACCAGACTGCGTTTGAGCGCTTCACCGGCCACGTTGACGGTGTGGACTGACTTCGGCAGGCCGTCCGTCTCCAGCAGCGCCTTCAGCGCCGACGGCACAGTGTTGATCAGCCTGATATCGTCATCCAGATGCTGGAGTTCCAGAACGTTCCTGACGACCTCGATGCTGCCGCCTGAAGTCAGCGGCGCGAAGCATTCGTAGACCGCGAGGTCGAAGTTCAGCGAGGTAGAGAACAGCGTTTTTTCCAGCGCCGAGTTGTTTGTACCAGCGTCGAAAGCCGCGTGCGCCCAGGTCAGGAAGTTCACGGTATTGCGGTGCTCGATCATCACGCCCTTCGGCAAGCCGGTGGAGCCCGAGGTGTAGATCAGGTAGGCCAGATGCGCCGAAGTCAGCCCCGGCACCCGCGGATTCTGGACGGATTCGTCCTGCCAATCGCTCAGGTCAAGATTGATGACAGGTACCGAAACGTCGGCCAGCAAGCCCTGAGTAGCGGTTTGAGCCAGCACGGCTGCCGGAGCGCTGTCCTGCAACATGTAAGCAATTCGTTCCACCGGATACGCCGGATCCAGCGGTACGTAACCGCCGCCCGCCTTGAGAATCGCCAGCAAACCGACGACCATTTCCGCGCCGCGTTCAACACAGATTCCGACTCTGGAATCCGGCTGAACACCCTGCTTGATTAACGCATGGGCCAGGCGGTTGGCCTGCTCGTTGAGCGCGCGATACGTCAGGCGCTGTTTGCCGTGGACTACTGCCAGCGCTTCCGGCGTGCGCTCGGCCTGTGCTTCGAACAAGCCATGAATGGTCTGTTCGTGCGGGTAATCCAGCTCGGTATCGTTGAACCGCACTAGCAACTGCTCGCGCTCGGCAGCCGGCAGGATCGGCAGGCTGTCGAGGGCAGTGTCCGGCGACTGTTCCAGCGCAACGAGCAGGTTTTCCAGCGCTGTCTGCATATACCCGCAAACCCGCCCTGCACCGACCTTGCCGGTTACCAGCACTGATAACCGGAAACCATCGCCCAGGTCATCGACGTTCAAGGTCAGCGGGTAGTTGGTGCGTTCCTCGCCACTGCGCACCTCGATACCGCGCCAGGCCTCAATCGACTCGTCTGAGGGCTCTGCCGCGGCACTGTGACGGTAGTTGAGCAGCGAACTGAACAGTGGCAATGGCGCCGCCACGCCGCTGCAACGCTGCGCGAGCACCAACGGCGCGTGTTCGTGGCCGAGCAATGCAGTGAGCCGGGCATGGGTCGCCCGCACCCCGTCCCGTGCACCCTGCCCGGCCAGATCGACGCGCAGCGGCAAGGTATTGATGAACATCCCCAACGCCCGGTCAGCGCCTTCGCCACTCTGCATGCGGCCCATCAGCACAGTACCGAATATCACTGTTTGCCTGCCCGCTACCTTGCTCAACACCTGAGCCCACGCCAGATGCACCAGGCTCGCGGCACTTACTCCCAACTGGCGGGCCTGGGCACGCAGGCGCAGATTGAGCGGAGCGTCCAGTGTCAGGCTGCTGTCTTCGATATCGCGGCCGTCGCCCTGCACATCCAGCAGGCCGAACGGCAGCGTCGGTTCGTCTATGTCCCCCAGCAGTTCGCGGAAGAACGCTTCATGGGCCTCGCGGCTCACGCCCAGGCGAGCCTGGGCCACATAATTGCGATACGGAATGGCAGCGTCGAGTTGGTCAGCCTGGCCGAGCAAGTGTGCCTGCATGTCATGCAGCACCACCTCCATCGCTGTATGGTCGAGGACCATGTGATGGAACAGCAGGATTGCCACCCAGCGCTGGTTGGGCGAATCTTCGGCGAAGACCACACGCAGCAGCGGTGCCTGGCTCATGTCCAGCCGCGAATGGCGAGGGTCGAAGCGCTGTTGCAACTGATTGATGACCGCGCCGTCGGCCGGGTCGAGTTCGATCTGCTCCAGATGCAGGCGAGCCTGCCGCCAGACGACCTGCATCGGTGTTTCCAGACCTTGCCACAGCACTGCGGTACGCAAGATGTCGTGACGGTCGATCACACTTTGCAAGGCGTCGACAAAGGCGTTCAAACGCTGACGATCAGCGATCTCGAAGAGCGTCTGCAGAACGTACGGGTCGCCTTGTTCGGCAGCCAGATGGTGGTAGAGAATTCCCTCCTGCAACGGTGCCAGCGGGTAGATGTCTTTCACATTACTGACGCCACCCGGCACGCTGGCGACAATACGGTCGATAGCGACCTGATCGAGATCGGCCAGTGGCAGCATCTGCGCAGTGATGCGCGTGCAATCGTCCGGGATGGCATTTTCCGGGACTGTTATTTCACTTCCGCCACCCACCGCTGCAGCCAGCGCTGCCAGGGTTGGCTGGCCGAACAGCACGCGAACGTCAGCGCTCAAGCCGGCCTGGCGCATGCGTTCGATGAGGCTGACGGCCAGCAGCGAGTGCCCGCCCAGTTCAAAGAAATGGTCATGTCGACCGACCTGCCCGACCTTGAGCACCTCGGCCCAGATGGTCGCCAGCAGGTTTTCCACCTCGCCTTGCGGCGCTTCGTAGCCACGGCTGACCAATGCCTGTGCATCGGGTACAGGCAGCACTTTGCGGTCCAGCTTGCCGTTGGCTGTCAGTGGCAGCGCATCGAGGCGCACATAAGCTGCGGGCACCATGTAGTCCGGCAAGCGGGCTTGAAGATGACTGCGCAGGGTTTCGATTTCCAGCGTTTGCTGTGGCTCACGCAGGGTGAAATAGGCGACCAGGCGCTTTTCTCCTGTGTCCTGCCGCGCCAGCAACACGGCTTCGTGTACCGCAGGGTGCGTGGCCAGAACGGCCTCGATTTCACTCAGTTCAATACGGAAACCGCGAATTTTCACCTGACCGTCGTTACGGCCCAGGTATTCCAGATTGCCGTCGGCCCCCCAGCGTCCCAGGTCGCCGGTGCGGTACATCAGCGCACCGTCATGCCCGCTGAATGGATCGGCGACGAACTGTGTGGCGCTCAATTCATCACGGTTCAAATAGCCCTTGGCCACGCCCTGCCCGCCTATGTACAGCTCGCCGGGCACGCCCACCGCCACCGGTTGACGCAAGGCATCGAGGACGTAAACCTGGCTGTTGGCAATCGGCCGGCCGATCGGAATGCCACCGTGGTCTGCCGCAGTGATCTCGTAGGTCGTGGAAAAGGTCGTGGCTTCGGTCGGGCCGTAGCCGTTGAGCAGATGTTGCGGCGCGCCCTGTGCCAGGACTCTGGCGATGACCGCCGGGTCCAGCACATCGCCGCCCACAATCAGGTAGCGCAAGCCCGCAAAGACCTCCATCAGGCCGTCGGCATATTGATGAAACAGGCCGGCGGTGAGCCACAGCACGCTGACCGACTGCGCCAGCAACAGCGCCCGGAATGCCTCCTGCGAGAGTAATACCGACTGCTCGACCACGATCACGCAGCCGCCGTTGAGCAGCGGTGCCCAGACATCCAGTGTGCTGGCGTCGAAGGCCGGATTGGAGGCGAACGCCACGCGATCCTGCCCATTGAAGTCCGCGTAGCCGTTGTCGATTACCAGACGGCAGATGGCACGGTGCGGTACCAGCACCCCCTTGGGCGTGCCGGTCGAGCCGGAGGTATACATGATGTAGGCCACAGAATCGGCGCAGGCCACTGGATTCGGGCTGTCTGCCGGCACCGTGCTCGCTGGCCGGGTGTCCAGGTCCAGACGCTGCGTGCCCGGATCCAGGGTTTCAGTGCTGTAGGTCAGCACCAGCACCGCCTGGCTGTCTTGCACCATGAAGGTCTGACGTTCCTGCGGGGCATTGATGTCCAGCGGTACGTAGATAGCCGCACACTTGAGCACAGCAAGCTGGCTGAGCACCAGGTCGATGGAGCGTGGCAACAGCAGCGCGACGCTGTGCCCCGGCTGCACGCCCAGCTCCAGCAGTTTTGCCGCCAGACGGTTGGCCTGAAGGTTCAGCTCGTGGTAACTCAGAGTCGTCGCATCATGCGCTACTGCCGTGGCCTCAGGCGTGCGCTCAGCCTGAGCCTCGAATAGCGCGTGCACGGTCATCTGCCGTGGTGAATCGGTAGCCGTGGCGTTGAAGTCGACCAGTACCTTCTGACGCTCCGCCGCTGGCAGGATGGTCAGGCTGTTCAGCGGCGCCGCAGGCGTTTGCTCCAGAGCCTGAACGAGTTGCTCAATCGCCGCCTGCATGTAATCGCACAGCCGCTGCGCACCGATATCGGCAGTGATCAGCACCGACAACCGGAAGCCATCGCCTGTATCGTCGACATTCAGGGTCAGCGGGTAATTAGTGTTGTCCTTGGCGTTGAAGGTCTCGATCCCTTGCCAGGCGGCTTCGTACTGCGCCGTCATCCTGGTCTGCGCCATGTGCCGATAGTTGAGCAGCGCGCTGAACAGGGGTGCCGGTGCAGCGACACCGCTGCAGCGTTGGGCAAGCACCAGCGGCGCATGCTCATGGCCCAGCAAGGCGGTCAGTTGCTCGTGAGTTGCTTTTAATCCCTCGACCACCGTTGCGGCGCCGACATCGACGCGCAGCGGCAAGGTGTTGATAAACATGCCCAGGGCGCGGTCGGCGCCATCACCGGCCTGCATACGGCCCAGCAATACCGTACCGAACACCACCTGCTCGCGGGCTGAGACACTGCCCAGCACCCGCGCCCAGGCCAGGTGCATCAGGCTCGCGGCGCTGACGCCCGCCTGCCTGGCCTGAGCCCGCAGACGCTGGTTCAGTTCTGTGGTCAGGGTCACACAGGCCTCTTCGATGTCGCGGCCGCCGTCCTGAACATCCTGTAACCCGAATGGCAGCGTCGGTTCGTCGATATCGCCGAGCATGTCGCGGAAAAACGCTTCGTGTCGGGAATCGCTGACACCCAAACGGGCCTGGGCAACATAATTGCGATACGGCACTGGCTTGCCCAAGACTGCGCTCTGGCCAAGCAGGTGCGCTTGAACTTCATGCAGCACCACCTGCAGCGAGGTGGCGTCGTTGACCATGTGGTGAAACAGCAGCATTGCCAGCCAGCGGTCGTTGAGCGGATCATGGCTGAAGACAATCTGCATCAGTGGCGCCTGACGCACATCGAGTCGGTAATGCCGAGGATCGAAGCGCTGGTGCAATTGCTCATCGACCGGGCCGTCCGCCGGGTCGAGGAACAGCTCGGTGACTTGCAGTTCGGCCCTGCGCAGCACCACCTGTACCGGCTCGTCGAGACCTTCCCACAGCACGGCGGTGCGCAGGATATCGTGGCGATTGATCACGCCTTGCAGAGCGCCGCTGAAATCGTCCAGTCGCGCGCGGTCACATAACCCGAACAACGCTTTCAAGGTGTAGGGGTCACCCTCTTCGGCACTGATGTGGTGATAGAGAATCCCGGCCTGCAAAGGCGCCAGTGGATAAATATCCTGCACGTTCGCCATGCCGCCCGGCACGCTGGCAGCCACCAGGTCGATCTGCGCCTGGGTCAGACTGATCAGCGGCAGCAAGTCCGGGGTGATGTGTTCGCAACATTCTGGAATCAGGTTGGCCGGCACTACAACTTCCGTTCCGCCGCCGACCGCCGCTGCCAGCGCCGCCAGAGTAGGCTGGCTGAACAGCACGCGGACATCGGCTCTCAGGCCGACCTGACGCATGCGCTCGATCAGCGTCACCGCGAGCAGCGAGTGGCCGCCCAATTCGAAGAATTGATCATGACGCCCTACCTGCTCGACCTGGAGCACGTCGGCCCAGATCGACGCCAGCAGGGTCTCGACTTCACCTTGAGGGGCTTCATAGCCACGGCTGATCAGCGACTGCGCATCCGGCACTGGCAGCGCCTTGCGATCGAGCTTGCCGTTGGCGGTCAGCGGCAGTGAGTCGAGTTGCACATACGCTGCCGGCACCATGTAGTCCGGTAACAAGCCATGCAGATGGTTGCGCAGGTGTTCGATGTCCAGCGCAGTTTCAGCCTGCTGCGCTGTGACATAAGCCACCAGACGCTTGTCGCCGGGCACATCCTGACGGCACAGCACCACGGCTTCGCGAACATCGGCATGTTCGGCCAGGCACGCTTCGATTTCACCCAGTTCAACACGGAAACCACGGATTTTGACCTGATCGTCGTTGCGACCCAGATATTCCAGGATGCCGTCGGCACGCCAGCGCACCAGGTCGCCGGTGCGGTACAAGCGAGCCTGCGGGTCGCTGTCGAACGGGTCAGCTAAAAATTTCTCAAGGGTCAGCTCATCCCGGTGCAAATAACCCCTGGCGACACCCTGCCCGCCGATATAAAGCTCGCCGGTTACGCCCACCGGCACTGGCTGGCCTTGGCTGTCGAGCACATACAGGCGAGTGTTGCCCACCGGTTTGCCGATAGGGATCGAGCCATTGTCGACCGACACAATCTCGTAGGTGGCGGAGAATGTCGTGGCTTCTGTC
>NZ_JAGPYR010000035.1:0-15995 GCF_020312125.1 Pseudomonas sp. P135 | reverse complement strand
TAGTCGATGGTCGGTCTTGCCCTTAATGTCGGACTGTTTGGCAACACGCCTACCCAGGCTGTCGTACTGATAGCTGCTGGTGCTTTCCACTTGGCTGTTGGCCATGGTCTCGGTTTTGACCAGACGGTTTTCGCTGTCGTAGGTGAAGGTTTGCCAACGCACGATGCCGACGATTTTCTCGACCAGGTTGCCCCACGCGTCGTATTTGTATTCGTGGTTGCTCCATTTTTTGAGGCGGTTGTCTTTGACGCGGTCGAAGCGGCTGGTGTTGAAGTTCAGGCGGTTGCCAGCGGCGTCGTAGCGGAACTCTTCACCGTCGAAACGTTTTTCGGGGTTGTGTTCAAGCAGGCGGCCGTTGGCTTCGTATTCGTAGGTGACTTCGCCACGCAGTTTGTCGAGGGTGCGGCTCAGCTCGCCGGCCGGGTCGTATTCGTAGCGGCGGTGGAGCGGGTTGTAGGCGTGCTCGACGTAGCGCTCTGGCTTTATGAGCGGGTTCTGTATCTGTGACAGTTTTTCAGCGGGCAGGGTGGTTGCGTATTGCCAGGTCTTGCGCCCCAGTGCGTCATAGCCGAAGCAACTGGTGAGTTTGCCCTGCGTGCGATAGATCTCGCGGTGCAGGTCGTCGCGCTCCATGTCGCTGATCAGTTGGCCATCGAGGTTCAACTGGTGCAGGTGACCGCTGCCGTAATACAGGTGGTTCAAGTGCTGACCGGTGGGAAGGGTCAGCGTGGTCAGGTTGCTGAGTGGATCGTAGTCGTAGGCCAGCGTGCCCTGAGGCGACGTTTCCTGTGTCAGGCGGCCCAGAATGTCGTAGGCAAATTCCAGTTTTTCAGCCGTGACACCGAGTTTTCTGCCGCCGTCGGTGGGTGTGCGCTGAATGGACAGCAGGCGGTCGCTGTCGTCGTAGGTGAAATCCTGACGGGCGTCGTCGTTGAGCCTGGCCAGCAAACGGCCAATCGGGTCGCGCTCGAAATGCGTGCTGCGTTGTGGCCGTTCACCTTTCTCGCTGTAGCCGATTTCCTCGACCTGAGTCAGGTGACCGCCGAGGTTGTAGCTGAAACGGCGGGTCAGTTGGTCGATGCGCTTTTCTTCGATCAGCCGGTCGGAGTCGTCGTAGGCCAACGTGTAGGTGGCGTCGTTTTCATTGATTAGCGCGGCAAGGCGCAGGGCCTTGTCGTACTGGTAGCCTACGATCAAACCCTTGGGGTCCTGGCGTCTGATCGGCAGGCCACGGGCGTTGCGCGCCAGGTGCGTGGTCTGGTCCTTGCCGTTGGTGTGCGTCAGCACCTGGCCGTGGGCGTTGTAGGTGAAGCTCTCGCGGGTGCCGTCCGGATGGTTGATGCTCAGCACTTCGCCGCCGGGTTTGCGTTCCAGTGTGGTGGTGTTGTTCAGGGCATCAGTGACGGCGACCAGTTGATCGCGCTCGTCGTAACGGTACCAGGTGCTTTTGCCCGAGCAGTCCTGGAAGCGCTCGACCTGCGCCAGGTTGTTCCACCACAGGTATTTGGATTTGTAGGTCGCATCGATGATGGTGTGTGGCAGGCCATCTTCGCTGTTGAGGTATTCGGTCTTTTGACCCAGCGCGTCGATCTCGGCAACCAGATTGCCTTTCGAATCGTAGCGGGCCGTCCAGACGGCGCCGTCAGGGTAAGTAATCTGTTTGACCAGCGTGGTCTTGTAGTGATGCTGATAACGGGTGGTTCGGCCCAGCGGGTCGGTTTCTGCGGTCAGGCGTGACAGATCGTCGTATTCGAAGCCCAGCTGATTGCCGTCAGGCAGCGTCAGACCGGTGATATTGCCGGTGTTGTCCAGCGCGATACGGTACTGCTCACCGCCGAAATCTGTGCTGGCGATGACGCGACGGTCCTTGTTGTAGGTCACCTCGGCGCGACGACCCAGCACATCGGTTACGCGCGTCTGGCGCGCCTCGAAATCATAATCGAAATGAAAGTGCTCGCCGTCGCTGGTCCAGTGCTCGACCACGCGCGGCTTGCCGTCGAGAACTTCCCAGCGGTATTCGCAACTGAGCCCCAGCGCATTGGCGTGGCGGGTCATCAGGCCATCGGTGTAGCTGAAGTTGCGCACCGAGTCGCCATTGCGGTTGTACACACTGTTCAGCTGGCCATTGTTGTCGTAGCCATAGCGCACCAGCGTCTCGACGGCCTGGTCGCCGACGATCCGCTTGACGGTGCTCAGGCGGCTGGTCACCTCGTCGTAGTGCAGGTGCACACGGTGCCCGCCGGTGGCGCAGATGTCGGTCAGAACGCCGTCTTCGCTGCGCACGAAATGCAGAAAATGACCGAGGGCGTTTTCGACGCGTTGCAGGGGAACAGGCTGGTTGTCGTCGGGGACTTCGCCGAAGTAGTAAAAGACGTTATCCAGTGTTTGCAGCAGGTAATGACCGCCTTCGGTACGCACCAGGTACAGCTGTTCCTGTGCGTTGTAGATGCGCTGGTTGTAGTCCAGTGTCACGAACGGCACGCTGCGGCCCTGATTGTCGCTGAGGTACAGAAAGCTGCCCTTGCGCCGCAGGCTTTGCTCCCACGGCAACACCCAGCCTTTGCCCAGCGCGCTGTCGACATCAAGGTCGCTGGCGTAGAAGCGTGTCCACTCGATCGGCATCAGGCCGGGCAGGCTGAAATCGGACTCGTCGATCAGCAGCTTGCGCCCGGTGGTGGTGTCGACCGGGTTGCCGTGCAGGCCGCCCAGCACTTTTTCGGCCACGGGGGCGACGCCGAAGCGAAAAATGGCGTCCCCGAGAAGGACACCGCCCATGAACTGCAGCGCGCAAGGGCCTGCCGCTTTCAGACCGGCCTGCATGCCCAGCTTGGCAATGCTGAGCACGGCCTTGGCGCCGCCGGCCACGACCAACAGAATGTCCACGGTGTAGCGGGCCATCGCCGACACTTCGTCATCCACCGGCAGGTAGCGTTGGGTACCGCCGCCGATGAAGACGTTGGGCGAGCCGGTGCCGATTTTCGCGCCGCAGGTCAGCTTGTCGCCTTTGCGCGCGGCGGGCTGGCCGTTGATGAAGACGTTGCTGGAGCCTTCGGCCACCTTGACGATCGGCGAGTGCTTGTCACACACGGCGGTGCTTTCGATGGCAAAGGCCGCGGGTCTACCGTTGATGAACACGTTGGGCGAGGCAGATTCGATCTGCCCCGCCGGAGAGCTGAAGGCGCTGCCGATACTCTCCCCGATGCTGGCAATGGCATTACCGGCCAGACCGACCGCCATGGCCAGTAAAAAACCGCCGAACCCGCACGTGGCGACGGTGAGCGAGACATACGCCACGGCCGCGATGCCCACAATCGCTCCGAGCACAAAGCCCGCCATTGCCCCGGTGTGTTCGATCTCATCCAGTAACCGCGCTGCCTCGAACATCGCCGTTACTCCTGCGGGCTGCGAGTAGTTGAGGTGCGATCACCTGAAGTGACGCTGATGTTCTGCAACGGATAGTCCATTAAAGCGTGTCCTGTCAGCGATGAAATAGAGTTCAGGGGGCGGTCAGGCCTTCAAGCATGCTGTCGAAATCCAGCAACCAGGTTTTCAGCGCGGGCTTTTCGGAGTCAATCACGCAGCCCACGCTCAGCCATTGGCGTTCGTTGTGATCGGCACACGGCACGATGGAACCGATAAGGCGTCCATGCCGTTCTTCGAGGCCTGCGCGAAAATGAAAATCCAGCGCCAGCGCTGCATTACCCGCCAACAGCGTTTCATAGTGGCGAATGACCTGGATTTCGCCATGCAGTGGCTGCAGCGCCTTGACGGCTTCGGCGAACGCTTCGGCAAGCGTTGCCTCTTCAGGTACATCGCGACGCTGAACGGAGATCACGACAGGCTCTCCACCCACTTGAACGGTGGCTTCAATCGCGTTGCACTGGAAACCTTCCGGAAAGCCGAAGTGGAACCCGCCGAAATTGAAACTGCAGGGCGCGTTGAGCAACGGCTTTGGAACAGGAATGAGCGCTTCGACACGTTCAAGTGCCTGCTGCGCGGCAGCACGTTCGGCTGCCTCACGCGCCAGGGCTTCGTCAGCCAGTCGGCGTTCGGAGATGCGGTCATAAATACTGGTGCGCGTCATATGGCCGGAACCTTGTTCGTCAACATCTACATGTCCTTATGCACGGCGGCCCCAATGACTGCCATTTGCAAGTTGACGATAAGCACTTGCGCGCGTGATTTATATGTCCTGCGGTTACCCGCTTGCCTGGAAATGTCTGAAACCCCCGTGCGAAGAAGGCTACGGACACAGTCTACTGTCGAACGCTGAATCGTTCGACCTTTTCCCAAATGAAAGTTCACTGTAGGCAGGAGCAAAGCTCCAGAAGGCTGTGTGCCGAGCGTTCTGGAGCTTGAGCGGTTGTTTTGAACCCTATTTCAACGCCTCAACCGCCTCCTCATCCTCCCGCCGATGCGCCCACTGATACAACGCCGGCAACACCAGCAACGTCAGCGCCGTCGACGACAGAATCCCGCCAATCACCACGGTCGCCAGCGGTCGCTGCACTTCCGCACCAGTGCCGGTGGCGAGGGCCATGGGGATGAAGCCCAGGGAGGCGACCAGTGCGGTCATCAGCACCGGGCGCAGGCGGGTGAGGGCGCCTTCGTTGATGGCGTCGTGCAGTGAGTGGCCTTGTTCGCGCAGGCTGCGGATGAAGGCGATCATCACCAGACCGTTCAGCACCGCCACACCCGACAGGGCGATGAAGCCCACGCCTGCGGAGATCGACAGCGGGATGTCGCGCAGCCACAGGGCCATGACGCCGCCGGTCAGGGCGAACGGGATACCGGTGAAGACCAGCAGGCCGTCCTTGAGGTTGTTGAACATCATGAACAGCAGCGCCAGTACCAGCAGCAGCGCCACCGGCACGACGATCTGCAGGCGTTTGGCGGCCGATTGCAGTTGTTCGAACTGCCCGCCCCAACTGGTCCAGTAGCCGGCCGGGATCTGCACGCCGTTGTCGATGGTGGTGCCCGCTTCTTCGACAAACGAACCAAGGTCGCGACCGCGCACGTTGGCGCTGACGATGACCACACGCTTGCCGTTCTCGCGGCTGATCTGGTTTGGCCCGAGCACCAGGTCGAGGCTGGCGACCTGGGACAGCGAGATAAAGCTGATCTGCTGATTGCCAGCGCTTGCAGGCACCGGAATGAGCAGGCTGGAGAGCCCGTCCACATCGGTTCGCAGTTGCTCGGAGAGGCGCACCACCATGTCGAAGCGGCGGTCGCCCTCATACAGCGTGCCCGCCTGACGACCGCCCAGCGCAATGGCGATGGCGTCCTGCACATCAGCCACGTTGAGGCCGTAACGCGCGGCCTTGTCGCGGTCGATGTTGATGGTCAGCACCGGCAGCCCGGTGGTCTGCTCGACTTTGACTTCCGAGGCGCCTGGCACTTTTTGCAGGGTGGCGGCGATTTTTGCGGCGGTCTGGTTCAGCACGTTCATGTCGTCGCCGAAGACCTTTACCGCCACATCGCTACGCACTCCGGAAACCAGTTCGTTGAAGCGCAACTGGATCGGCTGGGACAGTTCGTAGTTGCTGCCCGGCACACTGGCTGCGGCCTTTTGCAGGTCGGCGATCAGCGTTTCGCGAGACTTGTCCGGGTCAGGCCATTCGCTTTGCGGCTTGAGCATCACGTAGCTGTCGGAAATGTTGGGCGGCATCGGGTCGGCGGCGATCTCGGCGGTGCCGGTGCGGGCGAACACGCGCTGCACTTCCGGGACTTTTTCGATGATGGCTTTTTCCAGACGCTGCTGCATGTCCACCGACTGGGTCAGGCTGGTCCCGGGCACACGTAATGCCTGCAAGGCGAAGTCGCCTTCGCTCAGGCTCGGGATGAACTCGCTGCCCATGCGGCTGGCGGTGAAGCCGGACAGCACGATCAGCACGAATGCCATGCCGAACGCTATCGAGCGATGCCCCAGTACCCAGCTCAGTATCGGCGCGTAGCGCTGGCGGGCGGTGCGCATCACAAAGCCTTCTTCTTCCTTGACCTTGCCGGTGACGAACATGGCGATGGCGGCAGGCACGAAGGTCACCGAAAGAATCATGGCGCCGAGCAGGGCGATGACCACGGTGAAGGCCATCGGGTGGAACATTTTGCCTTCCACACCGGTGAGGGCGAAGATCGGCAGGTACACGACCATGATGATCAGCTGACCAAAGATCAGCGGTCGACGGGCTTCTCTGGCGGCGGCGAATACCTCGTGGAAACGCTCGCTGCGGGTCAGCATGCGGCCGTGCTTTTGCTGGGCATGCGCCAGTCTGCGGATCGCGTTTTCGACGATCACCACCGCGCCATCGACAATGATGCCGAAGTCCAGTGCACCCAGGCTCATCAGGTTGGCGCTGACCTTGTTGGTGAACATGCCGGTGAAGGTGAACAGCATGGCCAGCGGAATCACCATGGCGGTGATCAGCGCAGCACGGATGTTGCCGAGGAACAGAAACAGAATCACGATGACCAGAATCGCGCCTTCGATCAGGTTCTTCTTGACCGTCGCGATGGCTTTCTCCACCAGCGTGGTGCGGTCATAAACCGTTACAGCTTCTACGCCCTGTGGCAGGGTGCGGTTGATCTCGGCGAGTTTGGCGGCCACCGCCTGCGAGACCGTCCGGCTGTTTTCACCGATCAGCATGAACACGGTGCCGAGCACCACTTCACGACCATTTTCGGTGGCTGCGCCGGAGCGCATTTCCTTGCCGATGCCGACCTCGGCCACGCTGCTGATTCTGATCGGCGTGCCCTGCACATTGGCGATGACGATGTTGGCGATGTCGTCCACGGTGCCCAGTTGACCCGGTGCGCGAATCAGTAACTGCTCGCCGCCGCGCTCTATGTAGCCTGCGCCGACGTTGGCGTTGTTGCGCTCCAGCGCTGCCACCAGATCGTTGAGCGTCAGCTTGTAGGCGGCCAGTTTTTTCGGATCAGGCGCGATCTGGTACTGCCTGGCGAAACCGCCGATGGTGTTGATCTCGGCCACACCCGGCACGTTGCGCAGTTGCGGCTTGATGATCCAGTCCTGAATTACCCGCAGGTCGGTCGGCGTGTACGGCGTGCCGTCTTCTTTCAGCGCGCCCTCACGAGCCTCGACTGTCCACAGGAATATCTCGCCAAGGCCGGTGGAGATCGGCCCCATCATCGTATCGACGCCTTCCGGCAACTGGTCCTTGGCGATCTGCAGGCGCTCGTTCACCAGTTGGCGGGCGAAGAACAGGTCGGTGCCGTCCTCGAAAATCACCGTGACCTGGGACAGGCCCGAGCGCGACAGCGAGCGCGTCTGTTGCAAACCGGGCAGCCCCGCCATGTTGGTCTCGATGGCGAAGGTGATGCGCTGCTCGGTTTCCAGCGGCGAGAAGCCGGGCGCAGAGGTGTTGATCTGCACCTGTACGTTGGTGATGTCGGGGACCGCATCGATGGGCAGTTTCTGGTAACTGGCGATGCCCAGCCCAGCCATGAGCAGCACAGCAAGCATCACGACGATGCGCTGTTCAATCGCGAATTGAATCAACCGTTCAAACATGTGGGTGTACTCGTGGGACGCAGATCAATGGGCGTGCTCGGCGGAGCCTTTGCCCAGCTCCGACTTGAGGATGAAACTGCCGGCGGTGGCCACTTGTGTGCCGGCCGCCAGGCCCTTGACGATTTCCACGTGGCCACCATCGCGGCGGCCAAGTGTCACCGGCGTCAGTTGAAACCCTTCAGCGTTGCGCACGAAGACCGAGGGCTTGTCCTCGACCGACTGAATCGCCGATTCGGGAAGACTGACCGCCACACTGGACTGTTCGGCGGCGACTTCCACCGAAACGAACAGGCCGGGACGCCAGGCGCCCTGTGGGTTGGCCAGTGTCACGCGCACGGCCGCAGCGCGGGTCTGCTCGCCCAGCAGGCTGCCGACGTAGCCGACCCGTCCTTCGACCCGGGCATTCAGGTCGGGCGCACTGATGATGACCGGACGACCGACCACCACTTTGTCCAGATCCCTGGGCGCCACGCCGAAGGTGGCCCAGACACGCGACAGGTCGGACAGCGTGAAGGCGTTGCTCGCCTCGCTGACCATCTCGCCGATGCCCAGGTGCTTTTCCACGACCACGGCATCGAACGGTGCGATCAGCTCGTAGCGGCTTCCCGCTGAAGGATGGGTGCTGGCGCCGATGGCGCTGATCTTCTGCCGCGCGTTGGCGAGGTTGATGTCGGCTTCCTGGAAGTCCTGGCGCGCCTGCAAGTAATCCTGCTCGGCCGAGATCCTGTCTTCCCAGAGTTTCTTTTCGCGTTGCAAGGTCAGGCGCGCCAGTTCCTGACGTCGTTGTGCAGCGTTCAATTCGCTGCGTTGATCGGAAATCTGCTGGCTGGCAATCACCGCCAGCACCTGGCCCTTTTTCACCGACTGACCCAGATCGACCTTCACCGCCTCGACCACGCCGCTGACCCGCGGCACGACATGCGCAGTGCGGTCTTCATCGAAGCGGATTTCACCGGGGAAGGTCACGGTCGTGCTCATCTGCCGGGGTTCTGCGCTGGCCAGCTCGATGCCTGCCGCCTTGATCTGCTCGGCGGTCAGCTCGATGTGTCCTTCTTCCTCTTCTTCATGGGAAGACTCGGAGGCTGCGGCATCCGGTTTTTTCGCCTCGTTGCCGTGGCCCTGCTCGTCGGCGTGGCCTGGCTCTTCAGAGTGCCCCTGCTCGGCGTCATGCGCGTGCTCCTCGGCCGATGGCTTGGGTCCGGCGGTGAACGGCAGCATCTGCGGGTTCAGGGTCAGACTGCCCAGACCAATGATGACCACCACCGCCAGCGCGATGGCAATGCTTCGTTTGTTGTTCATGAAGGCTCCCGGCGATCAGGTGCGTGCAGCACCTTTCGATACGCTCGATACAGGCGGAAAAGGAAAGTCAGGGGTTGAGGCTGAAGCGGTTGAGATCACCGTGTATTCGCTCGATGGCGACTCTGGCCTCGGTGGCGGTGGCCAGCGATTCGAGGTACTGGCTGCGCGCCGAAATCAGCGTCCGTTGCGCATCCAGCACTTCCAGAAAACCGAACTTGCCCATCTCGAAACCGCGCGTTGCCGTGTCGACGGCACGTTGCGCCGCGGGCAGGATCACGCGGTCAAAGGACTCGACTTCCTGCGCGGCGGTGGTCCATTGATCGAGGGCGGACTGCGTCTGCGTGCGCAGCTTCAGTTCGACGGCGTTGCGCAGGTCGCGTGACTGGTCGGCACGGCGTGATGCCGCGAGCACGTTGCCTTGATTGCGGTCGAACAGCGGCAGTGGCATCGACAGGCCCACGACGTTGACCCGCTCGCGCTCTTCGCGGCTGTACTGGCTGCCGACGCTGACGGTCAGGTCGGGGATGCGCTTGGCGCGTTCCGACCCCAGCGCGGCTTCGCGTTGCTCGATCTGGGTCTGGGCCAGGCGCAGCTCGGCGGACTGATTGAGGGCGTTCAGTAGCTTTGCGCTCGGTGGCAGTTTGCCCGGCGACAGGTCGCTGTAGTCCAGACGTTCGAAAGAGGCGAGCGGCGAACCAGTGGTGCGCGCCAGCTCGCGGTTGCTGTTGATTTTCAGGGTCTCGGCGCGGCGCACCAGCAGGTCGGTTTCAGCCAACTGCACTTGGGCGCGTGTGGCTTCCACCGGCGATACCTTACCCGCCCGGACTCGCCCTTCGGCAACCTCAAGGCCGCGTTCGGCCAGTGTCCTGGATTGGCGCGCCAGTTCCAGGCCAGCCTGTGCCCGCGCGGCTGCGTAGAACGCCTGAACCACCTCGGCACGCAGTTCATTGCCGCGGCGCTCCAGCTCCAGACGCGCAGCGTCCTGACCCTTGCTCGCGGCCTCAATGCGCGCCCCGCGTTTGCCGCCCAGTTCCAGTGCCTGGCTGAGCATCACGGTGGTGGTGCTGGTCTCGCGGCGGGTGTCTTCGACTTCCCATGACACTGTCGGGTTGGGAATCAGTCCAGCCTGCTGGCGATCACCCTCGGCGACGCCGATCTCCCACTGGGCTGCGGCCAGTTCCGGGTTACGGGCAAAGGCGGCTTCCAGTGCCTGAGGCAGACTGATGCCCTGGGCCATCGCCATGCCCGGAGCAATGAACGGTAACAACATCAGACAAAGTGCGCCGACTCTCATGCCGGGCTCCCTGCCAACTCTTCGGTACGCCGAATGCGTACGTTGTTCTCCAGACCCATGAAATCACCCCATCAAAGCAAGAATACAAACAGGCACCAAGGCACTGAAGTTGGCTGAGCGGGACTTTATGCAATGGGAGCTATCACAGGGATTGCTGGAAAATTACGATTCTGTTATCTCGCGAGACAGGCGTTTCTTTTCAGTACACTGCACGGCATCGTCATTCACCGTTCATCAAACAGGAAGCCTGGTTATGCGAATCCTTGTAGTAGAGGACGAGCCGAAAACTGCCGAGTACATGCATCAGGGGCTGACCGAAAGCGGCTATGTGGTCGATATCGCCAACACCGGACTCGATGGGCTATATCTCGCGCAGCATCAGGCCTACGACGTCGTGATTCTGGACGTGAACCTGCCGGAGATGGATGGCTGGGAGGTGTTGAGCCGCCTGAGGAAAACCGTCAACACGCGCATCATGATGGTCACCGCACGGGGACGGCTGGAGGAGAAGGTCAAGGGGCTGGAAATGGGCGCCGATGATTATCTGGTCAAGCCGTTCGAGTTTCCCGAGCTGCTGGCCCGGGTCCGCACACTCATGCGCCGCAGCGAACAGACCACGACCGCCAAGGTGTTGCAGGTCGGCGACCTGGAGCTCGATCAAGGCCGGCACCGGGCGTTTCGCGGCAAGCAGCGCATCGACCTGACGACCAAGGAGTTCGCGCTGCTGCACCTGTTGATGCGGCACAGCGGCGAGGTCATGTCGCGCACCCAGATCATTTCGCTGGTCTGGGATATGAATTTCGATTGCGACACCAACGTGGTGGAGGTGTCGATCCGCCGTCTGCGCGCGAAGATCGATGATCCGTTCGAGACCAAGCTGATTCACACGCTGCGTGGTGTCGGTTACGTACTGGAAGTGCGTGAATGAAGCTGACCCGTCTCTCGACACGTCTCGGATTGACGGTCGCGGCACTCATCGGGTGTCTGGTGCTGGTCATGGAAATGCTCGCCTATACAGCCATTTCCCGTCAGCTCGATATACGTGCCGAAGACGCTTTGAGCGAGAAGTTCAGGCAGATCGAACACAGCATGAGCGAGGGGTTTCTGGGCGTCGCCGACATCGTCCAGTACCCGCACACGCTGCGTGACCAGATCGTCGGGCATGACAGCTTCTCGCTGACCATTCTCGACTCGGGCAGCCCTCGGCAAGAACTGATGAGCGTTGGTAACGTAGAGGGACGAAATCTGCCGGTTCCCGATGCCGACACGCTGCCGCAAGGCTTTCAGGAACTGAAATCCGCCCAGGGCCACAAGATTCTGCTGGGTTACAGGACCGTGCGCCTCAAGACCGGTCAGGACGTGCTGGTCAGGCTGTCCATGGACAGGGAAAGCGACACCGTGCTGCTGCACGCTTACGTCACATCGACCTGCCTGGCCTTGCCGGTGATTCTGCTGCTGGTCGGCTTTGGCGTCTGGTGGGTGGTGCGTCGCGGGCTCAGGCCGCTGGGGGCGTTCAGGAAAGTCACCGCGCTGATCTCGGCCCGCGACCTGTCTCATCGCATGAAAGTGAAGGGCCTGCCTGACGAATTGCGCGACCTGGCACATGCCGTCAACTTCATGCTGCACAGGCTGGACGGCGATGTGCAGCAACTGGCGCAGTTCTCGGACGACCTCGCGCATGAGTTGCGCTCGCCGATGAACAACCTGATGGGCAGGGCGCAGGTCACGTTGTCCAGACCGCGTCCGGCGGAGGAGTACAAGCAGGCCCTGGAGTCCTGCACCGAAGAGCTGGAGCGCATGTCGCGCATGATCAGTCAGATGCTGTTTCTGGCCAGTGTCAGTCAGCCAGCAGCGCCGTTGCCGGTCGAGGTCATCGACCTTCGCGAGGAGGCGGACAAGGTCGCCGAACTGTTTTCCTCTTCGGCGGAGGATCGCGACATCACCTTGCAGGTTCAGGGGCACGCCAGGGCGACCGGTGACCGGCTGATGATTCAGCGAGCGATTTCCAATCTGCTGTCCAACGCCATTCGTCACGGTCTGTCGGGCAGCGTCATTACCGTCACGCTAGCCACGCATGAAGATGAAGTGACACTGGCGGTGCGCAACGCAGGGGATGGTATCGATGCCGAGCACCTGCCACGCCTGTTCGATCGTTTCTATCGGGTGCACGTCAGCCGCGCGCGACAGCAGGGCGGGACCGGGCTCGGTCTGGCGATTGTGCGTTCCATCATGAGCCTGCATGAAGGGCAGGTCACGGTGCGGAGCGAGCCAGGCCAATTCACCACGTTCAGCCTGATCTTTCCTAAACTGGTGTAATGCGTCAGGTCGGTGGTCGTTCTTCAAGAACCTTTCGCTGACCCCCGGCTCATAATGTGTGAGCGGGTATTGCCCGGATGCTTCAGATGAAGCTGAACCTATAAGGATGGACGTATGACAGTTGCTTTCTGGTGCGTGCTGGTCGCGATCCTGCTGCCGATTATCTGTGCCGGTATCGCCAAGTTCGGCAGCGGCAAATTTGGCAGCGGGCACAATCATGACCCGCGTGCCTTTCTCGACAAGCTGGAGGGGTTCCCGCGCCGCGCGCATGCTGCCCAGCTGAACAGCTTTGAAGTGACCCCGGCGTTTGCTGCAGCGGTGATCATTGCGCACATTGCCGGTAACGCGCAGCTGGTGACCATTGACGTGCTGGCGGTGCTGTTTATCACCAGTCGCCTGCTGTACATCATCTTCTACCTGGCCGATCTGGCCGCACTGCGCTCGCTTGTCTGGCTGGTGGGCATGGGCCTGATCATTGCGCTGTTCGGGGTGTCGGCTTTCCCGGCCGTGTCCTGACAGCCGTTTTGCGACGCTGCCGATCATGGGCAGCGTCGCAACCTGATCAATCGTCCGGCTGGACTTTCTCGAGTTCGGTCTGGGCTTCCTGCAATTCCTTGCGCGAATCGGCGAGCTTGTCCTTAAGCTTGTTGATCTTCTCTGGATCGCCCTTTTCCATGGCCTTGTTCAGGTCGGTCTGACGGCGGCTGACTTCCTGCTTGGCGTCGAGCACCTTCTGCTTGCGTTGTTTGATCAATGACGTTTCGGTGCAGTTGGCATTGACCTCGGCGAGTGCCTTTTCAAGGTTGGCCTGCTCCGTTTTGTCACCCTCGGTCTTGGCGTTCTGAATCTTGCTGCTGATTTCCTGGCTTTTGATCTGGCATTCGGACTGCACGGGGGCCTGTGCGTCTGCGAATACGGTTGTGGCGAGCAGCGTGCAACTGGTGAAAAGAATCAGTGGTGATAAAAACTGCATATGAACTCCGTTTGAATACGGACAGAAAAATGAACGTCCGCTACTTAAAACCTGAAATGCTCTGTGCCTGCAATTGCTGGCTCAGTGCCTGTACCTGTGGGTCCTGAAAAAAAGCCCTGAGCCTGGCTGCACGACCAGGACCGATGCCGGGCTCTGCTTGCCATTGCTCGACGCTACGACCAGCCAGCTCGTGCCAGTTGTCGGGCAGTCTGGCGCCTCCCGTGGGCGGCAGTCCGATGGCCTTGAGCCATGTCTGAAACGGCCGTTCGCGTGCGGTTTGCAGGCTGTCGAGCAGTTTAGCGCTACTGCGTTCAGCGAAGCCGGGAATGTTAACAAGCTCAGCATGATTCAGGGTCATCCAATCGAGCAAGCCCATGATTTGGCCATTGTCGATAAGTGCGTTCCAGGTCCCCGGACCAACGCCGGGCAAGGCCAGGCCTTTCTTGCCACTGAGCCATGCCAGTCTGGCGCGGAACTGACTTTCGCAGCCTGGAGTGGCTTGCCAGCAGCTGAGTTCATGAAAGTCGTCAGCTCGCGGAATGATCATGTCGGCTCGTTCGGCAGCACGCGACACCACGCCGTCGAGTCTTGGAATCGTCAGCCCGGCCAGACTCACGGCGATCTGATCGCCAGGCCTGATATCCAGTGTTTGCCAGCGCTGCAGCGAGCCCGTGCTGATGCGGCTGACGGTACGATCATCGAGGCGCACCGGGGTCAGCTCCAGCACCGGCGTAATCCTGCCACTGCGGCCGATCTTGAAGTTGACCTTGCGCACCTCGGCCAGCGCCTGGGCGTAGGGATGTTTCCAGGCGGCAATCCAGTAAGGCGCACTGGCTTGCCAGCGCTGCGCAGGTGGGCGCTGACCCTGGCGCATGATCACACCGTCCGTGGCGAACGGCAGGGGATTGCGATACCAATGTTCGCGCCATCGTGCGGCCTGGGCGTAGTTTTCCAGTGGATGCGTATAGGCCGCGCTGTCCTCAAAGCCCATGGCTTGCAGGCCCGCGAGTCGTTGCGCCATATCGGCAGGCCCGTTCGGCCAGTCCCAGACGAACAGCCCGATAGCGTCGGCCTGCTGCGGGCTGATCGTCTGTCGTGCCAGCAGTCCCGCGACCTTGCTGCGCGCGTTGACGCTGCCGGATGCGGCCTGAATATGATCGTCCAGCTGCCAGTACAGCTCGCCTTGCAGGATTGTGGATTCAGCCTGGGGCAGTTGTTGAGCAATGGCCTTGATCAGCCGCGCCTGCGAGGTCCAGTCCTGCCCCTTGCGCCCGTCACCACGACTGATCGCCTGCACAAGCCGGCCCTTTTCGTAGACCAGCGTGACGGCTACGCCATCGACCTTGGGTTGAATCCACAGATCGTTGCGGCCCTTGAGCCAGTCCTTGACGCTGCCTTCGTCGGCCAGCTTGTTGACGCCCGTGTGCGGAACGGGATGAGGCAACGGGCCGACTGCTGTCTTTAGCGGATCGGACTCGGGGGTGGAAACGGCAAAGCACGAGCGCCACAGGTTCAGCTTTTGCCGCGCCTGATCATAGAGCTCATCCGGGATTTGCGAAATGCCCTGCCGGTGGTAGCTGTCGTCCCACTCGGCAATCTGCTGTTGCAAGGCGGTGACCTCACTGCGGGCCTTGGCTACAGACCAGTCAGGGCATTGCCTGGCATGGCCGAGGCCGGGCAGAACAAACACAAGAGCGCACGTCATCAGGCGAAAGGTAGGCAGCATCGAAGCATCCTTGCTTTAGGAATGGGCCCGATGAGGCTAGTCGTTGTCGCGTGGTGATGGGGTAGGGCTTGGTTACCGGGTTTTGCCATTGCGCAGGCCGGCATGTCCACGCAGAGTAATCAGTGACTGCACCGGCGTCTTCGTGAGCAAGCTCACACGCCTTTCGGGCAGAAGCGCAGCGCATCGGGCACGATAGTTGAGGTTATCGTTCCTCACGCTCCAGCGTAGGAACGCAGTTTCGACGCTCTGCGTCGTCAAGAGGACGCGGAGCGTCCAGAAAGGCATACGACGCAGAGCGCCGCACGATAGTCGCGCCTGCACCGGCGTCTTCGTGAGCAAGCTCCCACGCCCTTCGGGCAGAAGCGCAGCGCATCGGGCACGATAGTTGAGGTTATCGTTCCTCACGCTCCAGCGTAGGAACGCAGTTTCGACGCTCTGCGTCGTCAAGAGGACGCGGAGCGTCCAGAAAGGCATACGACGCAGAGCGCCGCACGATAGTCGCGCCTGCACCGGCGTCTTCGTGAGCAAGCTCCCACGCCCTTCGGGCAGAAGCGCAGCGCATCGGGCACGATAGTTGAGGTTATCGTTCCTCACGCTCCAGCGTAGGAACGCAGTTTCGACGCTCTGCGTCGTCAAGAGGACGCGGAGCGTCCAGAAAGGCATACGACGCAGAGCGCCGCACGATAGTCGCGCCTGCACCGGCGTCTTCGTGAGCAAGCTCACATGCCCTTCGGGCAGAAGCGCAGCGCATCGGGCACGATAGTCGAGGTTATCGTTCCTCACGCTCTGGTGTGACCCCCGAAGGTTGGATGCAACCTTTGGAGGCGTCATGGGTAAATATACAGAGCAGGCAAAACTC
>NZ_JAGPYR010000034.1:0-18236 GCF_020312125.1 Pseudomonas sp. P135 | reverse complement strand
CACCGCTGCGCATTTGAGTACTGCCAGCTGGCTGGCGAGCAAATCATGGCTGCGTTCCAGCAGGATCGCCACGCTGTCACCCGGCTGCACACCGAGCCCCAGCAGATGCCGCGCCAGGCGGTTGGCTCTGTTGTTAAGTTCGGCGTAGCTCACGGCAACACCGTCGTGGATCGCCGCGCAAGCTTCTGGGTGCGCACGCACCTGAGCTTCGAACAGGCCATGCACGGTCTGTTGCTGCGGGTAATCCCGCGCGGTGTCGTTGAACGCCACCAGCAGTTGCCGGCGTTCTGTTTCCGGCACCACCGACAGGTCACGCACGGCTGAGTCCGGCGCGGATTCAAGGGCCTCGACCAGATGGCTCAAGGCGGTCTGCATATAACCGCAGATCCGCTGGCCATCGAATCCGGCAGCCACCTGTACGCTCAACAGGAAGCCTTCGCCCTGATCGTCCACCGACAGGGTCAACGGGTAGTTGGTCCTTTCGCGTACGCCGAGCACCTGGGTATCCGCCCAACGCTCGCCACCGCTGGCTTCGCGTGCCGGGCTGTGGCGGTAGTTGAGTAGCGCGCTGAACAGCGGCGAGGCTGCGGCCACCGCGCTGCAACGTTGAGCCAACACCAACGGCGCATGTTCGTGGCCGAGCAATGCGGTCAATCGGGCGTGGGTCTGACGCACGGCCTGACGCACGGCGCAGTTACCGACATCGACCCGCAGCGGCAAGGTGTTGATGAACATCCCCAGGGCGCGGTCAGCACCCAGGCCGCTTTGCATACGTCCCAGCAACACAGTGCCGAAGACCACGTCTTCACGTCCGCTGGCGCTGCCCAGCACTCGCGCCCAGGCCAGGTGATGCAGGCTGGCTGCACTCACTCCCAGTTGCCGCGCCTGAGTACGCAGACGCTGACACAGATTAGCCGGAAGAGCGTGGCGAACCTCCTTGATACCCTGCCCGTCACCCTGCACTTCAAGCAGGCCGAACGGCAGGGTCGGTTCATCGACATCACCGAGCATCTCGCGGAAAAACGCCTCGTGTTGCTTGCGACTCACGCCCAGACGAGCCTGACCCACGTAATTCCGGTAAGGCATCGCCGCCGGCAGTTGCGCTGCGGTGCCTTGCAAGTGGGCGAGCATTTCTACGCTCATCACGTCCAGCGCGGTGTGGTCAAGGGCAATGTGGTGGAACAGCAGGATTGCCACCCAGCGCTGGTTCTCCGAGTCCTCGGCAAAGGCCAGGTGAATCAGCGGGGCCTGATTGAGATCGAGGCGGTACTCGCGTGGATCAAAACGGCGTTGCAACTGAGCGACGATATCGCCGCCGTCCTGGGCCAGGGTGATCTGCTCCATCGACAGTTCGACCCGGCGCAGAGCCACTTGCAGCGGTTGTTCCAGACCCTCCCAGACCAGCGCCGTGCGCAGGATGTCATGGCGATCGATCATCGCCTGCAAGCCTTCGGCAAAGCGCCGTACGTGTGCCGGGTCGCGCAGGGCGAAGGTCGCTTGCAGCAGATACGGGTCGCCCTGTTCAGCCGCGATATGGTGATAAAGAATGCCTTCCTGCAACGGTGCAAGTGGGTAGATGTCCTGCACGTTCGCCGCGCCACCGGGAATGTCGGCGACAATGCGCTCGATACTTGCCTGGTCCAGCGCGGTGAGGGTCAGCATGTCCGGGGTGATGTGCCTGCAGCCCTCGGGAATGCCATTGGCGGGCACTTCGATCTCGATGCCGCCGCCCACCGCCGCCGCCAGTGCAGCAAGGGTGGGCTGGCCGAACAGGACGCGAACGTCGGCACTCAGGCCAACCTGGCGCATGCGCTCGATCAGCTTCACCGCCAGCAGCGAATGACCGCCCAGCTCGAAGAAATGGTCCTGCCGACCGACCCGCTCCACACTCAGCACTTCGCACCAGAGCGCGGCCAGCGTGGTTTCGGTGTCGCCGAGCGGCGCCTGATAGTCGCGACTGACGAAGGCATCGGCCGACGGCTGCGGCAACGCACGACGATCCAGCTTGCCATTGGGCGACACCGGCAGTTTTTCCAGGTGCACATAGGCTGCCGGGATCATGTAATCAGGCAGCAGTGCCTGTAAATGCAGGCGCAACGGGTCGGCCTCGGGCACAATCTGACCGGCCTGCACGCTGAAGTACGCCACCAGGCGCTTTTCACCGGGAAGGTCTTCGCGGGCCAGCACCGCTGCATCGCGCAAGCCAGGATATTGACCGAGGCGTGCCTCGATTTCCCCCAGCTCGATACGAAAGCCACGGATTTTGATCTGGTCGTCATTACGGCCCAGGTAGACGATCCTGCCGTCCGCCTGCCAGCAACCCAGGTCGCCGGTCTTGTACAGACGTGTGCGTGGGTTGCCGGCATCGCTGGCAGCAAACGGATCAGCGATAAAGCGTTCAGCGGTCAGGTCATTGCGGTTCAGGTAGCCACGGGCGACACACGCGCCGCCGATGTACAGTTCACCCGCAACGCCCACCGGCACCGGACGCATGTGTTCGTCGAGCAGGTAGATGCGGGTGTTGGCCACCGGCTGGCCAATGCTCGGCAAGGTTGGCCAGGTCTGTGGGTCGCCATCCAGGGTCAGCGCCGTGACCACATGCGACTCGGTCGGACCGTAGTGGTTATGCAGGCGAGCGTCGTTCAGACGGGCGAAGAGCTGGCGCATCGGTTCGGTGATTCGCAGTTGTTCACCCGCAGTGATCACGTCCTGCAACAGGCACTCAGGCTGTTCGGGTTCGGTGACCACGGCCTCGGCCAACGCCTGCAGGGCAATGCACGGCATGTACAGGCGTTCGATACGTTGCTCGCAGATATGCTCGAACAGGCGGCGGAAATTCAGTCGGGTATCAGCGTGGATCAGCGACAGCTCGCCACCTGCGCACAAGGTGCTGAAGATTTCCTGAAAGGCCACATCAAAACCCAGTGCTGCGAACTGCAAGGTGCGCTGCCTGGGGCGCGAGTCCTCGACACTCTGAGCGATCTGCCACTGCATCAGGTTGACCAGCGGCGCATGGGGCATGGCCACGCCTTTGGGCTGACCGGTAGAGCCCGAGGTGTAGATCAGGTACGCCAGGTGCTGTGCGCCAAGCCCCGCGGGATGCGGATTGGTCACCGGCGCGCGGTCGATACCGTTCTCGGCGCGGGCGTCGGCTTCCAGCAGCAGCACCGGCATGGCGACCTGCGCAAAGCGCTCGCGCAAACCACGTTGGGTCAGCAGCATTTTCGGTGCGCTGTCCTCGAGCATATAGGCCAGGCGTTCTTCAGGGTAGGAAGGGTCAAGTGGCACGTAGCCTGCGCCGGCCTTGAGAATGCCCACCAGGCCGGCGATCATTTCCAGACTGCGTTCCACACAGATCGCTACGCGGTCATCAGCGCAAACGCCTGCAGCGATCAACCGATGGGCAATCTGGTTGGCCCACTGATTGAGCTCGGCGTAACTCAGGCGCTGGTCTTCGTAGGTGACCGCCACCGAATCCGGTTGCGCAGCCGCCTGGGCCTCGAACAGTTGGTGCAGCAGAAGGTCTTGCGGGTAGTCGCGATCGAACGCGTTGAAGTCCTCCAGCAATTGACGACGCTCGTGCGCGGGCAACCAGTCGAGGCTGTGCAAGGGAGCATCGTGTCGGCTGTCCAGCGCGTCGGCCAGTTGCTCCAGTACGGTGTGCATGTAAACGCAGATGCGCCGGGCATCGATTCCGGCCACCGCCTGAACGGTCAGGCCGAAGGAATCGCCGAGGTCGTCCACTGATAGCGACAATGGGTAGTTGGTGCGCTCTTCACCGCCGAGTACCTCGACACCGGCCCAGGTTCTGGTCTGCCCCGCCTGTTGAGGTGTCTGGGCGCCGACCGCGACATGGCGGTAGTTCATCAGCGCACTGAATAAAGGTGTCGGTGCTGCCACGCCGCTGCATCCCTGGGCCAGGGACAACGGTGCATGCTCATGACTGACCAACGCCGCCAACCGTGCGTGGGTGGTGCGCACAGCGGCCTCAACGCCCTGCTCTCCGGCAGCGACGCGCAATGGCAAGGTATTGATAAACATGCCCAAGGCCCGCTCGGCGCCTTGACCACTGAGCAGGCGGCCCATCAGCACGGTACCGAAGACCACATCCTGACGCCCTGACAGGCGCCCGACCACCTGCGCCCACGCAAGGTGATGCAGGCTGGCATTGCTGACGCCGAGGCGCCGGGCATGGGCGCGCAGGCGTCCGGCCAGCTCCGGGTCAACCGGCAACAGGGCTTCTTCCACTCCGCTGCCGTCGCCTTGCACGTCTTGCAGGCCGAACGGCAGGGTCGGCTCGTCAACATCGGCGAGCATGTCGCGGAAAAACGCTTCGTGCTCCTCGCGGCTCATGCTCAATCGCGCCTGAGCCACATGATTGCGATACGGTACCGACGCTGGCAGACGGTTGCCGCGTCCTTGTCTGAACGCCTCGATCTCTGCGCCCAGCAGGGCCAGCGAGGTGGCGTCATCGATCAGGTGATGGAACAGCAACACCGCCACCCAGCTTTGGTTGACGGGATCTTCGGCGTAATGCAGGCGCATCATCGGTGCCTGATGCAGGTCCATGCGTATCCGTCGTGGATCGAACTGTGCCTGCAACTGGGCCGCGACATCACCCTGGTCCGGGTGCGGCAAAAACGCCTCGACCCGCAGCCGTGCCTGACGCCAGACCACCTGCACTGGCTCGTCGAGCTCTTCCCAGGCTACCGCCGTGCGCAGAATGTCGTGACGGTCAATGACTTGCTGCAAGGCCTCCGTGAAGTCCAGCAACTGCTCGAAGCCATTGAACCGCAACAACGCCTGCAACAGGTACGGATCACCCTCCCCACTGGACAGATGGTGGTAGAGGATGCCCTCCTGCAACGGCACCAGCCCATAGATATCCTGCACGTTGCTCACCCCGCCCGGCACTGCGGCGACCACACGGTCGATTTGTGCCTGGGTGAGCCGGGCCAGGGGCAGCATGTTCGGCGTTATACGCTGGCAATCGGCGGGAATCCTGCTGGCTGGCACCTGCACGTCTGTGGTCTTGCCGCTGGCGGCCGCCAACGAGGCCAGGGTCGGCTGGCCGAACAGTACGCGCACGTCGGCATTCAGACCGATGTCGCGCATGCGCTCGATCAGTTTTACCGCCAGCATCGAATGCCCACCCAGTTCGAAGAACTGGTCATGTCGGCCTACCTGCTCGACGCCCAGCAGCTCTACCCACAATGTGGCCAGCCTGGTTTCCACCAGGCCCTCCGGCGCCTCATATTGACTCCGGGCAAAGGCGTCGGCAGTTGGCACCGGCAGTGCCTTGCGGTCGAGCTTGCCGTTGGCAGTCAGCGGGAAAGCCTCCAGGCTGACAAAAGCGCTCGGCAGCATGTGCTCGGCCAGCGATAGACGCAGCTGTTCACGCAACCAGGTAGCGTCCGGTTCCTGCCCGGCGGTGCCGATGACATAGGCCACCAGACGCTGGTCGCCCGGTTCGTCTTCACGTACCACAACCACGGCATCACGCACGCCTTCGCAGGCACTCAATCGGGCTTCGATCTCGCCCAGCTCGATACGGAAACCGCGAATCTTGACCTGTTCGTCGTTGCGCCCCAGGTATTCCAGGCTGCCGTCCGGCAACCAGCGACCCAGATCGCCAGAGCGGTACATCCGCGCACCGGGCGCCGAGGCAAACGGATCGTCGAGAAAGCGCGTCGTGTTCAATTCATCGCGATTGAGGTAGCCACGCGCCACACCTGCCCCGCCGACGTACAACTCGCCGACTGCACCCGGTGGCAGCGGATGGCCATAGGCATCCAGAAGGTACAGCTGAAGGTCAGGAATGCGTTTGCCGATCGGGCTGGCGCCAACGCGCTGGGCGTCTTCGGGCTGCAACGGGTAATAAGTCACATGCACCGTGGTTTCGGTGATGCCGTACATGTTAACCAGTTGTGTTGAGGCGTTGACTTTACGGGCGTACCACGGCTTGAGCATCGCTGTTTCCAGCGCTTCACCGCCGAAAATCACCTGGCGCAGCGAATGCACCTGCTCTTTGTCGCCCTGGGCCGCAATCAGCTGGCGGAACGCACTCGGCGTCTGGTTGAGCACCGTGACCCCGGCGCTGCACAGCAGGTTATAGAAGTCTTCGGGCGAGCGACTGACCAGTTGCGGGACGATCAACAGGCGCCCGCCGTGCAGCAGCGCGCCCCAGATTTCCCAGACCGAGAAGTCGAAGGCAAACGAATGGAACAGCGCCCAGACATCCTGTTCATTGAAGCCGAACCACTCTTCGGTGGCCGAAAACAGCCGTGCAACATTACGATGCTCGACCATCACGCCCTTGGGCAGGCCGGTGGAACCGGAGGTATAGATCACGTAGGCAAGGTCGCTGGGCCTGACCGATACCTGCGGATTGCAGGCGCGCTCGTCCTGCAAGTCGACATCATCGAGATAGATCAGCGGCACATCCGACACCGGCAATGCCGGCTGTACTGACTGCTGGCTCAACAATGCTACCGGCGCACTGTCGCCGAGGGTGTAGGCCAGACGCTCAAGCGGGTAAGCCGGGTCCAGAGGCACGTAACCGGCGCCGGATTTGAGGATGCCCAGCAGGCCGATAATCATTGCCGGGCCGCGTTCGACGCAGATGGCCACGCGATCGTCAGGGCGTACCCCCAAGGCCAAAAGACGATGGGCAACCTGATTGGCACGCGCGTTGAGCTCGCCGTAGCTCAGGGTCTGCTCTTCGAACACCAGTGCAGCGGCGTCCGGGCGTTCTGCGGCGCGAGCTTCAAACTGCTGGTGAATCGTCAGGTCATTGGCAAAATGTGGCTGACCGGCATTCCACGTCTGCATCTTGAAAGTGTCGGTCATGCCGGTCAGCGAGAAGCCATGCACAGGCAGGTGCGGGTTCGCCAGCCCCTGCTCAATGACGTGCTGCAAGCGTTCGGCAAGGGGGGCGATTTCGTCGTGCTGAAAATATGCCTCGTTGTAGATGTAGTGCAGTCGCGATTCAGCCTCGTAAGCGTTGGTGCGCAAATGGATGGCCAGCGGCGTCTGTTCGTGATTGTTCGAAGATTTGACGGCGTGGGCGGTTGCCTGGCCGAAGCGCAGCAGGTGATTGTTGCGCTCATAGGAGAACGTCAGATCGAACAGTTGCGTGCGCTCGGCACGGCGTAATTCAAGCAGGCGGTTGAGGTCGCTGACCGGAAAGCGCTGGCTGCGGTAATCCTGCTTGACCGCGCGGCAGATGCCCTGGACCAGCTCGGCGAACGACAGGTCGACACTGAATTTCAGACGCACTGAGCTGAGCTGGGTAAAGAGCCCGAGGGTCTTTTTGTAGCTGGCATTGGGGCGATTGAGGATCGGCAAGCCGATAACCAGTTCGTCACGCTGATAGGCGCGGGTGAAGTACACGTACAGCACTGCCAGCAAAACATGGAACGACGAGGCGTTCAGGCTCAGGGCCAGGTCGTCGATCTGCTGTTCCAGGTCACGGGCCAGACCGTAGCTGAGGTGGCCGCTGCGGCTTGGTGCTTCGTTCTGAATCTGAGCCGGACGCGGGCGTGGCACCAGCAAGGGCTCGGGAATGTCGCGGTACTTGTCCAGCCAATAGGTTTGATCGAGGGCAAAACGTCGCGATCCGCGATACTGGCTGTCGTCCTTGATGAAGTCGACATAGGACGGTGCCGTCAGATCGGGTGTGTGCTGATCGTGCAGCGCGTTGTAAAGCTCACTGAGCGACGCGCAGAGCCCGTCGATGCCCCAGCCGTCGAGTGCAATGTGGTGGGCGTAAATCATGCAGTAGAAGCGCTGTGCTTCGAGCTTGAGCAAATGTATACGGAACAGCGGTTCGCCATCGAGCCGGAACGCACGCTCAAGCTGACGCTGCATCCAGTGTTCGGCAGCCTGAAACGGATCGTCCTGCCCTTGCAGGTCAATCGGTGTCACCGGCATCGGCATGCTCGTGGCGAAGGTCTGCAGCGGCACGCCCTCCTCGTCACGCTGGTCGAGCAGGACCATGCGCAGGGCGTCGTGTTTTGCAATCAACAGGTCCACGGCCCGCTGGAACAGTTCGTAATCGAGGGCGCCGTCGATCTCCAGATGGCCGCCGATGTTGTATAACGGCGAGTCGCCCTGGGTCATCTGATCCAGCCAGATATTGCGTTGGGCAGCGGTCAGGGCAAGTGCCATACATTTCTTCTCGCAAAGGGGCGGCCTCGCCGCGCGCAAAAGGCGGCGGCAGCCGGTAGTCAGGTCGTGGCCAGGGAGCAACCGGCTTCATGCCGTGTCGTGAAGGATCGTCCCTGGAAAGTTGAACAGCGCTTCAGATCAGGCGCGCTTGCCCTCAACCGCGCACTTCACGTCGGAGACGATGCAACCGTCCGCCAACTTGATGATGCGGTCGGCCAGCTGGAAGTACTGATCGTCGTGAGTAATGATCAGGATCGTCTTGCCGCGACGCTTGAGGTCCGGCAGCAGTTCCTCGTAAAAGAAGCGCTTGAACGGCGGGTCCTGGTCGGCGGCCCACTCGTCCAGCAGGTAAATCGGACGGTCCTCCAGGTAGGCGCACACCAGTGCCAGGCGTTTCTGCTGGCCGTATGACAAGGCCGTGGTGGTCGAGTAACCCAGTCCCTCGATCTTGACCTTGTCTTCCAGGCCCAGAGTCGAGAGGTATGTCTGCGCCTGATCGGTGCTGGGATGTTCTTTCTCGTCAGGACCTATCAATCGGTTGAACAGATGGAAGTCAGAGAACACCGCCGAGAACAGGTCGCGATAGTCGCCGCGCGAGTCGTCCGTGACCGCCGCACCGTCCAGCAGTAGCTGACCCTCTTGCGGGATGTACAGGCCGCAGAACACTTTGGCCAGGGTGCTTTTGCCACAACCGTTGCCGCCGACGATGTAGACCAGCTCACCGGAGTGGATCGTCAGGTCGATAGGTCCCAGGGCAAAACCGGAACTGCTCTGCGGGTCCTTGTAGTTCATGTGTACGTTCTTGAGCTGGATACTGCCCCAGGACTTCTTGTGATCGAGAAGCAGCACATTGTCTGCATCGCTGGTTTCCGGCTCCGGATGCGGTTCGTTGATGGAGAATCCGAAATCCGCCAGTCGCGTGCAGGCAATACGTCCCTGGGCCAGCATCGGCATGGCGCTGACCAGCATCACCAGCGGGCCCATGATGTACAGCACCGCCAGCACACTGGCGCTCATGGTCTTGGCGTCGATAACAGCGAACATCGGCGCAGCGAACAGCAGGCAGCCGACCAGCAACGACAGGGTCAACTGGCCAACGTTTTCGGCGGCAGTGAACCAGAGCCGTTCGATGTAGTTGTACTTCGCGACCCGAACCGAAGACTCCTGGATCGCCGAGCGGCTGAACCAGCGGCGGCGAATACCGTTGAGTTTCAGTTCCTTGAGGCCGAACACAAGCGCGTGTGTGTATTCGTTGAAGGCCGTGAATTCGTCGCGCACCTTGTGGGTGAACTTCATGCCACCCATGAAAAACAGCAGGTACATTGCAACGCCCAGGATCATCAGCGAGATGGTTATCGCAAACACCACCCAGGACAGGTAGGCCAGGTAGGCAATGCCGAACAGGAACACCGCCGACTCCACCAGGATCGTCGGCATGATCAACAGCGTGGCGTTGAGTTGCGGAATATCGCTGGTCAGCAGGGTCAGCACATTCGGCGCACCGCGGCGGTCGACTTCCTCAAGCGGCGTGCCGAGGATCTTGCGGCACAGGGCAATGCGCAGACGGGTCATGATGCGCATGCTGGCGTAAGCCGGAAACAGCGACGCACCGTTGCGGAACAGGAGCGCCACCACGCTCAGGCCGACAAACCAGAACAGCGACTGACGCTGAAAGGTCTCCTCGTGAATCGCCTGGTTGATCACATTGACCACGGCAATGGACGCAACGCCGCTGATGAGCCCTGTCAGCAGCGTAAAGAACGTCAGCCAGGGATGGCTGCTCCATAACAGACGCATGATCGAGCCTGGTCTGGCCTTCTTCTCTTGCTTGGTTTTCATTAGCTGCTGCCCTTGAATGCATTAGCCAGCGCGGGCGCCGGTGGTTAAAAGTCCTGGCTTGATAACGGGATGTCGATCATTCAGGCCGGTTGCCAAACGTCGCCCCGAGCGGTCATTTCGCCCATGGCGACAACGATCAGCCGAGGTTCTTCATAAGGATCACGGGCGTGGGCGGCAAGCATGTTGTCAAGCATCACCACATCGCCCTTGCGCCATTCGAAACGCACAGCGCAAGCCTCGTAGGCTTCACCGATCAAGGCCATTACCGGGTCCTCGATGGCTGAGCCGTCGCCATAGCTGACCAACCGTGGCAGGCGGTCGGGGCCGAACATGTCGAGCAGGTCCTCTCGCAGCTCCTCGCCCATGCAGTACGGGTGATGCAACTGCACTTGGTTGAAGAAACAACGCTCGCCCGTGAATGGATGGGTGATCACCGCCGGGCACTGGGTGCGCAGCTGCAGGGTGTCGCCGTCAAGCCATTCGAAGTCCGTACCTTGCTCGCGGCAACGCTGTTCAATAACGCTGCGTTCGGACGTACCGAAGAACGATTCCCAGCTCGGCTCGACACCGGCGGTGAAGGTGCGGCTGTAAAGCAGACCTTTGCTCTCGAAGCGCTCGACCACCTCTTTCGGCAGGTACGCGAGCACTTGACGGATATCCGCCAGCGGCGTTGCCCCACCCACCCGCGATGGCTGCTCGCAGAAGAACCATTGCTTGCGTGGCCAGCTTTCCAGGTGCGAACTCTCGTTGTGATAGAGGATCATCTCGCGCTCGGGATACGGCGTTGAGCGATAGACATTGCGCCCGCCTTCCTTCTTCGGAAGGTCGCCGTACGTGCCGTGCAAGCCAGGCGAAAGCGCCTCGGCAAAGCCCTCGAAGGCCGCGACCGAAGGCAGATCAAATCCCCGAAACAAGACCGCGCCGTGACGGCACAGCAGCGTCTCGATCGCTTCGCGCCGGGCGCTGGCCCACTGCACCGGGTCCAGCCCGTCAGCCGTTGGCTCGATCACCACAGGCAAACTGTTACCGGTAGCCAGCAAGGACAACCGTACCGACGGGTCAGCGGCCCTGTCGGGCCAGGTTGGCGCATCCGTTTGCTGTTCATCAGCGAAAACGGGCGCAGTGTTAGCTTGAAGACTCATGAACAAACTCCTGGACCTCAGCCCTTCACATCCACTTTTGTAGGGCGCCAGACCAGCACGCTCCGGCACCGCGCAAGAATAAAAACACTGATGGCCTAAGGCGTCTGTCACCGCAATCCGGGACATCGGTCGCGAAGAGTGTCGATGCGTACTGATCTGAATCGGCAGGCTTTGTCCCCATTTCCCTCGACAGACGCAGCCCGTTAGTCGGTGCTGAAATGCGCCAACTGCGGATCATGCCGGCCCATTGACGGATTCGTCAGGCCGCAGGGATGTCTCGATTGCAGCGGATTTGAGCGCTGCATCTGGTTATTACACAGGAGCTTTGGTCATGCCGATTACGAACACTGACGAATCGCTTAGCGCCGCGTCAGCCCCTCTCAAGCCCGGTGCTTTCCTGCACGAGATATTCAGTGACAGGGCGCGTCAATTTCCTGAGCGCACCGCGGTGAGCGATGCAGCCCGGACGTTGAGCTACGCACAGCTCGACGCGCTGTCGACAAAGCTGGCTGCACGTTTACGCGATGAAGGCGTGACCTACGGCACGCGTGTGGGCATGTACCTGCCGCGCAGCGTCGATCTGGTCACCAGCCTGCTGGGTATTCTCAAAGCCGGCGGCACCTATGTGCCGGTCGACCCGCAATACCCTGGCAAACGCGTCGAGCACATCGTGCGCGACAGCGAGCTGAGCCTGATCATCGGCGATGCCGCCAACCTGCCGAAAATATCGTCTCTGCGCGTATTGGCACTCGACGAGTTACTGTCCGCGCCGGCGCTGCAACCGGCCGCTCAAGACACCCGTATCGACCCGAATAATTCCACTGCCTACATCATCTACACCTCTGGCTCCACCGGTCAGCCCAAGGGCGTACAGGTTTCCCATGGCAACGTCAGTCGCCTGCTGGAAAGTACCCAACGCGCCTATGGCTTCAACGCCCAGGATGTCTGGTCGATGTTCCACTCCATCGGTTTCGACTTCTCGGTCTGGGAAATCTGGGGTGCCCTCGCCCACGGCGGCCAGGTGGCCGTTGTCCCGTATGACATCTCGCGCTCTCCTGCCGCCCTGCGTCAATGGCTCGCCGATCAGCGCATCACCGTGCTCAGCCAGACGCCATCGGCTTTCCGTGGTCTTGATGAGGCCGATCGTGGCAACACCGCGCCGCTGGCGCTGCGCTACGTGGTGCTCGGTGGCGAAGCGTTGCCCGCCAGCGTGCTGCGTCCCTGGGTCGAGCGCCACGGTGACCAGAAGCCCGCGCTGATCAACATGTACGGCATCACTGAGGCCACCGTTCACACCACCTTCAAGCGAGTGTTGGCGCAGGACCTGGAAACAGCAGCCATGGTGTCGCTGGGCAAGCCGCTGGACGGCTGGCGCCTGCACCTGCTTGACGCCAACCAGGCGCCGGTCGCGGCAGGCACTACCGGCGAGCTGTACATCGAAGGCGCGGGCGTGGCTCAGGGCTACCTGAACCGTGAGGCGCTCAACGTCGAGCGCTTCGTCGAGTTACCCGGTGCTGTGCGCGCCTATCGTACTGGCGACCTGATGACCCTGGAGAGTAATGGCGAATACCGTTATGCCGGTCGCTGCGACGAGCAATTGAAAATCAGCGGTTTCCGCATCGAGCCCGGCGAGATCGAAGCCTCTCTGCAAACCAGCCCGAGCGTGGCCGCGGCCCATGTCGGCGTACATGATTACGGCGATGGTGACCTGCGCCTGGTAGCTTACGTGGTGCCAGGCCAGGGCGTCGACGCCTGGACCGAACAGGCTCGCAGCGAAGTTGCCGCATTGATGGCCGAAAATTTGCCGGAGTACATGCGTCCCTCGGTGTATGTGCCGCTGGCAGAGCTGCCGGTGACTCATCACGGCAAAATCGACAAGCAACAACTGCCCTCGCCTGCCGCTGGCACGGCGCTTTCAGGCGCGGCAGACGTCAAGGGCCTCAGTGAACAGGAGCACTTCGTGCTCAAGGTCTGGAGCGAAGACCTGGGTCTGAAAAACATCGGCGTCAATGATGATTTCTTCGATTCCGGCGGCACTTCACTGGCACTGATCCGCTCGCTGAGCAAGCTCAAGACACATTACAAAATCAACCTCGACCCCGGGATCCTGGCGGATGGCGCAACGGCCAAAGTCCTGGCCGACCACATCACCCGTAGCCTTGTTCAAGCCCATTGACCGAAAAGGAAAAGCTCATGAGCAAAAAATTCGCCTTAACTGCGGAACAGCGTGCCTCGTTCGAGAAAAACGGTTTTATCGGGCCGTTTGACGCTTACTCGCCAGAAGAAATGAAAGAAACCTGGAAGCGCACCCGTCTGCGCCTGCTCGACCGTAGCGCTGCCGCCTACCAGGATCTGGACGCCATTTCCGGTGGCACCAACATCGCCAACTATGATCGCCATCTGGACGATGATTTCCTGGCCAGCCACATCTGTCGCCCGGAAATCTGCGATCGCGTCGAAAGCATCCTCGGCCCGAACGTGCTCTGCTGGCGTACCGAGTTCTTTCCCAAATATCCGGGCGATGAAGGCACCGACTGGCACCAGGCCGACACCTTCGCCAATGCCTCCGGCAAGCCACAGATCATCTGGCCGGAAAACGAAGAGTTCGGCGGCACCATTACTGTCTGGACCGCATTTACCGACGCGAACATTGCCAATGGTTGCCTGCAGTTCATTCCCGGCACCCAGAACAGCATGAATTACGACGAAACCAAGCGCATGACCTATGAGCCCGATGCCAACAACTCGGTGGTCAAGGATGGCGTGCGTCGCGGTTTCTTCGGCTATGACTATCGCCAGTTGCAGATCGATGAGAACTGGAAACCCGACGAGGCCTCTGCTGTGCCCATGCAGATGAAGGCCGGGCAGTTCATTATTTTCTGGTCGACGCTGATGCACGCGTCCTATCCGCACAGTGGCGAATCACAGGAAATGCGCATGGGCTTCGCGTCACGCTATGTACCCTCGTTCGTCCATGTCTACCCGGATTCGGATCATATCGAAGAATACGGCGGTCGCATCAGTCTGGAGAAATACGGCGCGGTGCAAGTGATCGGTGACGAAACACCGGAATACAACCGGCTTGTGACCCACACCACCCGCGGCAAGAAATTCGAAGCGGTCTGACCCGCACACGTAATACGACAATAGCCTCGCGCAATGTGCCTGAAAAAGCGCCCGACAAAGAGTGAAGATCCATGACTATTTCCTCCGATGCAGCGATGCGTCTGTGCGAGACGGTGAGGATGCTCAGGCACCTTGCCCTCAATTTGCCCGATCCGGTGTGCCTGAGCTTTCTCGCCCGGGACGACGGCCCTCTGCCAGAGCCGGCGTGCTCCAGCGTGCGAGCCACGGAGCGGGCGATCAATGCGGCGTTTGCGCGCATTGGTGTGCGCACCCTGCAGTACTTGCACGGTGGCGAGACGCAACTGTCGTCGTTCGAATACTTTATAAGCCGCAAAATCTGCGAAGCGCTCGACTATAGCTACGAGCACTTCGACGATGCTGGAGACGTCACCGCCTTCAATCGACTGCTCAAGCATTTCGAATTCAGCGGTGCAGTGCCGCACATCGAGACATTGCACCTGACCACCCGTGACCATGCTCCGTTGCTGGTGCATGCCAGTGCCAACCGCGAACGGCCTCCTGTGGTTCTGGCATTGCCCTGCGGCATTCCGTTCGATCTCTGCCGCGACTGGTTCGACGCCTTGAGCGAGCGCTTTTTTGTCGTGACCTGGGAAACCCGAGGGCTGTTCGGTGCCTGCG
Source organism: Pseudomonas sp. P135 (assembly GCF_020312125.1). Classification (NCBI taxonomy): domain Bacteria; kingdom Pseudomonadati; phylum Pseudomonadota; class Gammaproteobacteria; order Pseudomonadales; family Pseudomonadaceae; genus Pseudomonas; species Pseudomonas sp. P135. Next base: position 3,321 of record NZ_JAGPYR010000034.1, on the reverse strand, counting down.
AGGCGTTCGACCGGATTGCGGTGGACACCGATGCCCAGGTTGCCGACATGATCAGCGTAATGAATCACTTCGGGTTATCGACCGCACATCTGATGGGCATCTGCGGCGGCGCGGTCATCGCCCTGAGCGCCGCTGCTGCCCACGCCGAGCGGGTCAACTCCCTGAGCCTGTGGCATGGGGATTACAACCTGGGCGACAATGACCTGCGCACCGCTCATCAGCAAAACTTCGAGTGGCTGATGGAAAGCGCTGCTCAGGATCGAGACGAGGCTGCCGACCTGCAAGCGATGTTCCTCGATCAGGCAACGCTGGCCACCACCCCTGAGTCCATTGCCCACGTAGTGCTTTACCCCTACGTCAATCCCGAGTTGTTCTATCGCTATGCGCGTTTGAATGACGCGCTGAACAAGACCGAGCTGGCACCACGACTGACGCGCATCACCGCGCCAACCCTGGTAGTGGCTGGCGATGCCGACTCGACTACGCACATCGGCGGCTCACGGCATATCGCCGCGTCGATCAAGGACGCCACGCTGCACGTAGAGCGCAATGGCAGCCACCTGGCGTTCTTTGCCTCCAGCCAGCAATCGAAACAAACCGCCTTCAGCTTCCTCGAAGAAGTTCTTCAGCCCGCTGTCGCCTGACAGGCATTCGATACCTCGCCGAATGGAAAGGGGGCTTAGGCCCCCAGCTTTACTCTGCTCTGCGACCTTGAGCGCGGCGGCGACCGACTCACCTTCAAAGCGGCACACTGGCGCAGCAATCACCAACCTTCCCTTCAGCGCCCCGCTCCATAGGTCAATCGAATCGGTCCAGGCCTCTATACCGGCGCGGCGCGGCGCCGTCCCGAATCACTGATCAACCAACCCGGAAGACCACCGCGCGCAGTTGTCCCAGCTTCCCATGACAGACATCCCCAGGTGGATGCTCTATTTTTTTTTCAATGTTTTTAATCCTCCCGCCGACTGGCAGTCGTCCAGCGCCATGCCGCGCCGTCCATCGACCGGAGACGAGCCAATTGATTTCGCAAACAGGTGCTTTGAGATGAATTCGTTGATCGACAATCTGTGCACGCAAGGACAAGAGCTCCTTCCGCTGGCTTCGGTTCAGCAAGGTATCTGGCTTGATCAGCTCGCCTATCCGCACCTGCCTTATTACAACATCGGCATGACTCTGGAGATCAAGGGCGACATCGATATTGCACTGTTCGAAAAAGCCATCCAGAGGGTTATCGACAGCCATGACGCGCTGCGTCTGAGTTTCAGCCACGAAAGGGGTATGGGCGGCCAGCGGGTTCTGTCCAAGGCGCCGTTCAAGCTTGAAGTGACCGATTTTCCTGAGGTCGACGGCGACACCGAGCAGGCCATTGCGCATCTGCGCGAGTCGTTCCGCCAACCCTTTGAGTCAATGACCGGACAACTCTGGGAATCGCGTCTGGTTCGTTGCGGGCCGCAACTCCATTACTGGTTCAATCGCTTGCACCACCTGGTTGCCGACGGCATCGGTGCAGTGCTGATCGCGCACGCCGTAAGCGATGCCTACTCAGGTTTGCTGGAAGGCAAGGAAACGCTTGCCGAGGGGCCTTCTTACCTCTCGTTCCTTGAAGAAGACAGGGCCTACATGGCGTCTTCTCGCTACGAGCGTGATCGACTGTTCTGGGAGCAGTCCTACGCACAACTGCCGCCGGTTCTGCTGCAACGCAGGGCGGACTTCAAGGCAGGCCTTACCAACGTCCCAGCCCCCAGTGACCAGGTTCAAGCCATGTTGCCCCGCGCGCTTTACAACGCGCTGACGCAGTTTGCCAGCGAATGCAACCTGTCCGTGGCTCATGTACTGGTCGGAGTGATCAGCACCTATTTCTGCCGCACCGTGGGCGTCGATGAGATCGTTGTCGGTATGCCGGTGCATAACCGTACCAATGCTCGTCAGAAAGCCACCATCGGTATGTTTTCCTCGGTCAGCCCGATTCGCGTGGGCTTCGATCCGCATGAAACGCTGGTCGATCTGATGAATAACATCGGCACGCAACTACGTCGCACTTATCGCCACCAGCGTTTCCCGATTGCCGAACTCAACCGTAGCCTGCGGCTGGCGCAAAACGGACGCCACCAGTTGTTCGATGTTTCACTGTCATTCGAAAGCTTCGATGGTGACGTCACGTTCGGCAGCGAGGACCCGGCGCGGGTGCTGATGCTGGACAACGGTTACGAGCAGACGCCCATGGCGATCTTCGTACGCGACTACCATCCTTCTGAAGACATCCACCTGGATTTCAACTTCAACACCGCTTACTTCACCTTCGAGGAAGCTCAGCGCGTACAGCAGCGCATTTTCGCCATGCTTGAAGCTGTGCTGAATCAACACGACACGCCTTTGGCGCACTTCCCGCTGATGAGCACAAGCGAGCATCAGCAACTGGCAACTTTCAACGACACTGCGCACCCTTATCCGCGTGATGTCCTGATCCACCAACTGATCGAAAAACAGGCCGCCCAGCGTCCGGATGCCTGCGCCGTACGCGGCGACAGCGGGCCGTTGCTCACTTACGCCGAACTCAACCAGCAGGCCAACCAGCTCGCCCATCGCCTGATCGAACTGGGCGTGGAGCCGGATACGCGAGTCGCAGTCAGCCTGCGTCGCGGCGCGGAAATGGTCGTGGCGCTGTTGGGTATTCTCAAGGCCGGTGGCGCCTACGTGCCGATCGACCCCGACCTGCCCAGCGCTCGCCAGGCCTATATGCTTGAGGACAGCTCGCCGCAGGCAGTGCTGACCACTCGGGACCTGAGCGACAACCTGTCGGCCTCGGATCTTCCGGTGCTGGTGCTCGATGGCCACGATGACCGTGCGCAACTGGCCAGGCAGCAGAGCGTCAACCCGGATGCCAAGGCCCTGGGCCTGCAGCCGAATCACCTGGCTTACGTGCTCTACACCTCCGGTTCCACCGGCACGCCCAAAGGCGTGATGAACGAACACCTGGGCGTGGTCAACCGCTTGCTCTGGGCGCGCGACGCCTATCAGGTGAACAGTCAGGATCGCGTGCTGCAAAAGACCCCGTTCGGGTTCGACGTGTCGGTCTGGGAATTTTTCCTGCCACTGCTGACCGGTGCCGAACTGGTCATGGCCCGTCCCGGTGGCCATCAGGATCCGGACTATCTGGCGCAAGTAATGAGTGACGCGGGCATTACCCTGCTGCACTTCGTGCCCTCGATGCTCGATGTGTTTCTGGAACATCGCTCAACCCGCGACTTCCCGCAACTGCGCCGCGTGCTGTGCAGTGGCGAGGCCTTGCCTCGTGCGTTGCAGCGCCGTTTCGAGCAACAG
>NZ_JAGPYR010000033.1:0-23593 GCF_020312125.1 Pseudomonas sp. P135 | reverse complement strand
GGCGCGCAACACCGGTCGCGTGGTCGATGGCGAAGAGTTCCGCTACGACGCTGCGGCCAACCGCCTCAACTTCAACACCAGCCGCTTCGATCACGTCAAAGACAACCGCCTCAAAAAATGGAGCAACCACGAATACAAGTACGACGCCTGGGGCAACCTGATCGAAAAAGTCGTCGGCATCGTGCGCTGGCAGACCTTCACCTACGACTGCGAAAACCGCCTGGTCAAAACCGAGACCATGGCTGACACCCAGGTGGAAAGCACCAGCAGCTACCAGTACGACAGTCTGGGCCGAAGGGTCGCCAAACAGTCCGAGATCAAAAGCCAAACCGACCACAAACGCTTCCTCTGGCAAGGCTTGCGCATGCTGCGTGAGGAAAGTCCGGGCCAGAGCAGCCTGTATGTCTACGAGCCCGGCAGCTATGCGCCGCTAGCCCGTGTTGACGAGAAAGAAGGCGAGATAGAAAACAAGGTTTACTACTTTCATACCGACCAGATTGGTACACCGCTGGAGATGACCGACGCCGAAGGGCAGATCGTCTGGCAGGCCAAATACCGGGCGTGGGGCGCGGTGGAAAAGCTGGTGGTGAACGAGGTTGAACAGAACCTGCGGTTTCAAGGGCAGTATTTTGATGTCGAGACGGGGCTGCATTACAACACGTTTAGGTATTATGACCCGGAGATTGGGCGGTTTATTACGCAGGATCCGATTGGGTTGGAGGGTGGATTTAATCTATACGGCTATTGCCGTAACCCTACGGCGTGGGTTGATCCGTTAGGGCTGGATTGGAATTACTTCCTGACTGACTCCACTGGTGAGCCTTACTATCATGGGCGTGCATCAGACAAGACTTCGTTGAGTGATGTAATGCGTCGTCACGGCAATAACGTGGGGGCAGATGGGGCTAGATTTGGGCCGGGTGATAGTATTTCGCAGGTGACGCCTAAAGGAACACACATTGATACCGTTCGGGGTATTGAGAACGCAGGCATCAGAGAAAAAACTGTATTGGGTCGCGGCAACCCGAATGTGCGAGGCAATACTATTCATGGCATCTCTGATGCAAAACTTAATAAGCCTAAAGGCATTGTTCAGGTGAAAGCGGCCAATCAACATTTGGACGCAAAAGGAGTGAGCAAGGTGAGCTCACTACCAGGTATTGAAACACGCACACATGGCGGCATTAAGTCGGCAACATGCTAGAGGTTAAAAATGAGTAGCAAACTAAATAAAGCATTCAACGAATATCTGATTGCAGGCTCGTTGAGCAGTATGAAGAATACCGAACTAGCTGATCTCCTACGTGAAAGCAATGTAATTATCCCGTCAAAAGACATGAGTCATGACGAGCTTATCAAGGCGCTCCGAAATGAAATGGCACTGGTTGAAAAGAAGGATATTGTGGAGTCTTTTCTAATAGGTTTAGAGCGTGGAGAACCACAAAAAAGAGCGGCTCTTTCTGCATATGCAATCATGCTGAACTTTCCTGATCACTTATTAAGTTCTCATGATGATGTTCGGTGTGACATTTGTGGTGCATTTAAGCAACAGGAAATAGATTTTACTTTTTGCAATATAGTAAGGCATCTCGGCGGTGTAGTCATAAGTGGCCTGCCTGATCAAATGTATTTCTTTTTGAGAGAAAGCCACAAAGAACACTCTGAAAAACCAGAATCGGTATCTTCCTTAGAGAAATTATTAAATATTATCAGAAGCTCAGACTCAGAAGACACGCCTATTATCTTGGAGAAAAAAATCAGAAATGCGCTAACTGTAAAAATGAGCAAAGAAGAATCTAGAGGCTTGCTTGATCTGTTAGGTCATATAGGTGTCTTGGAAAGCCCCGAACATAAAGGCTTTATCGATACCTTTAAAAATCTTGGGCTCGTTCCAAGAAAGTCACGTTCAACAGACTGGAGCTATCCTGTAGACTTCTGGAAAGGAGAGTATGGAGTAAATGAAAAAGCTGTAGACTTTTGGTTTGGGGACTATTTGAAGTGTACTGGATGAGCTACAAAACGCACTCCTAGCAGCATACGTAACTTTATACCTGCACCTGGCCGATCGCTCTTTAAAATACAAGATATGATGGCGTCAATGTTTCTTATCCGCTTTCTACCGCGTTTATATTTTATTCAGGCACCGGGACGACAGCCAGATTAGTAACGATCAGCACTATCACACTGGAAAAGCTTAGAGATGCAGAAAATAAAACCACACAGGAAAGGGAATCCGACGGCAGCGCCAAAACCTTTACCGATAACGAAATGGACCAGGTACTGACACACAACGATGGCAAAGGCCAGACCATCACCTACGAGTATGGCAAGGCCATTTGCCCGTCGCACTGACCAGTGAAAACGACGCAATATACCGTTTTGCCTAGTACAACGCAGATCGCTTGATTGAAAAAACACATCGACAACCTGAACGGCTATTTCTGCTACAACCTCGGCGTGCATCTGACATAGGTCGAGGACATAGGCCAGAGCGGATAGAGTGAGCAGACGACCCTGCAAATGCTAAAAATTTTGATTATGAAGGTATGGAAAATGAGATACCTTTACTGTTTAATCAAGAGAGCCAGGACACTTGACTGAAGATGTACTTAAATATAGATATCCGAATATGTCTGAATCTAATCAACCTACCAGACCATTTTTTTGGTGGCGATGATCAGACTGAGAAAAATCCTGCACGGAGCTTAGAGCAAAGAGTTTTCTATGATCGGGGCGGGCTGGAAAAACCTCTAACCGGCAGAACCCTGTCGGGATAAAAAGACCAAATAGAAAGAGTTAATTTACTGCAGCAGATGAATATCGTGCGACAGCAGCAGGTGCAAAACTTAAAACCGGAGCATCGGGATGTTGAAAAGCATAAAGTGGGTAGAAGATGCAGTGCTCGTTGTCAAGGTCGACGATGTGACATATACATTAGCCCAAATGAGAAAAAATGGGCTGATGGAATTCTTTGATGTATTTAGGTCAAATAACAGCTGGGAAGATGTTGACCTTAACAAGTGCAAGTTACTATTTTGTATTTTTGTAGCTGAGAAACGTCTAAAAAATATATTCTTAAGAATCCTCAATGACAACGAGGTTATAAAAAACTCTAGACCTATAAGAAAAGAAATGCTTTCTTTTGAGTGGGTTTCAGAAAATGTATACACATCAAATCTTATAGAGTTGAGTGATAGCTACTCCAGCGTTGGTGGACGAGTGATCAAGACTGCTCTTTCAGACAAAAGCGATATTGAAACCATCAACGCACATGAATTTTGTGGCGTTTTCGGGGATCCTAAAAAACTTTTAGATAGGCTTAAGTTTTTTAAAGAGACGGAAATAAACTGGGATGAACAAAAGAAGTTTATTTATCCCTCTATAGAAAGACCCACTGGATTTCCTATAGAATAACGCCTAGGGTCAAGTATGAATCCGCACGACCTAAATCTTTTTAGGTCTAAAACCTTTAAGTCAGGAAAAAATGACTGTCAGACTGAAAAACCCTTAATCTGGCGGTGCGGGGTGATAAACTGGCCATGCAAGGGGAATATTCTCCCTGCAATCACTGTAAAGTCATGGCACACCAAGCTCTAAAATTACTGATGCCTGAGTGTCGCTAATAGAGGAGAAGCATGGTGAAGAATTTTTCTGCATCTACCATAAAATGTTACGAAGAAGATAATGTTTTAGTTATTGCCTTAAGTGATGACTTAGTGGCCCCTTCTAATTTCATTATTATTACGCGTCTTGACGATGAAGATAACGCGACGGTAAATGATGGCATCGGCTTTCAAACTGATCAGGCAGAGTATGAGAGGTCTGATGCAATCGAAAAGGTTATTTTGCACTCCAATAGCCTGGAAGTGGTGGTAAAGCCTGAATTTGCCAGTTTTTTTGGTGGCTCAAGTATTTTGGCAGAAATACCCCTAGAGAGTCACGATTCGTCGGAGCAGGTCCGCACCCTGAAAGATGCATTGCTGAGTATTTTTAATGGTACTCAGATTGAGTTGGTTGTTTAGAATCTCGCGAAGCGCTGATTTATTCTGCGTCGTCACAGCAACGCTCCTATTGAAACCAGAGAGTAAGTCCATCAGCAAAGACAACTGACCACCGAACCCAACCAAGGAAGAAAAATGGGTAAACAATCTCGCAGCAAGCGGGCCTCGCCGGAGCCTATGGTGATTTACCGCAGTCACGTTGCCGCTTTCCGCTCGCGTTATCTGCTGTCCTTTCTGACTCCGATCTTCATGGGCATATTTTCCCTCGCCATTACCGCAGGCACGATGGTCGATGCGTACTTTCCAAATGAACCGGAGAGAACGGGCCAGTCGATGATGCTCATGATGGGCGTATCACTGGTCTTGAGTTTCGGCGGCATCATGATGAGTCGTGGGCATGCCTGCGGAATGTGGATATTGGCGGCCATTCTGGTGAGCTGCTTTTTCGCCGTGTTGCCCACTGCTCCTGCACACTGGCGGCGTTTTGAGTTGATGCTTTACGTGCTGGGGCTGCTTTTCCCGTTGCTGGGCCTTTTATCGCTCAACAGCGAGCGCGGCCGGGAGTTGCGCATGCAGTGGAGGATTATTCGATCCGAACGCAAGGAGATCCGTCAGGAGATGCGGCGGAGCAAGGATCTCGAGGTGCATCGTGAAAACCTGCGCAAGAGAAAGGCGCTACGCCAATAGCCCGGGCCCAACGAGGACTTTATCGCGCCCAACAAAAAACCCGCCGAAGCGGGTTTTTCCAAGACCATCCCGACTCCCTGTCGGCTGCCTCCGAGGCGATGGTCGATCATCCTTGATCCTGGTGAACTCCTGTTCACCACTTGATGGATCCGATATTACGGAAGAAGGACCAGGTCGGAAATGGCCAAATCCCTCCACCGCGTGTAAGCGTTTGGCTATACCTTGTCGAGGCGGCATGAAGAGCTCGGGGCGCAATTGCGTAGTACGCCACCTCGAAACTTCATACAATCGCTCGCTGATTACAAAAGCAGCAACATCAGAGACACAGGATTTCCCGGAAGAAAACGTCACCCCACGGAACACAAGGAGTAGAACCATGAGCACGACAGATCAGACCCAAAGCACTGGCCAGCGCAGCGCCAAGTGGCAAGAGCGTTTCAATTTTTTCGAGACGTATGGTGCGCCGAACGATCCACGCTTCAAGCCGGCAGTGAACGCGCTGCCTGACTTCAAGAAGAAGTTGCTTGTCTGCACCAACATCATCGCGTTTTTCTTCGGTCCGATTTACTTCTTCGTGCTGGGGCTGTGGAAGAAAAATCTGGCGCTGATCGGCGTCATTATTGCGGTCAACATCGTTATAGCGCTGCTTTTCGGGATCCTCGGAATGGAGGTTCCCGCCGCATTGGGCACCGGCTTGAACGTCGTGTTTTCTCTAATGTACGCCCTGACGGCCAACTACTCCTACTACCTCAAGGAAGTAAAAGGCGAGCAAGGCTGGAACCCGTTCAAAGGCATGCGTCTCTGACCTGCAGATGTAGCCAGCTGAGCACCCGCACCGCTCAATGAGCGTGCGGGTTGGCTGTGGATAACTCCCCTCGGGCTTTATGCCTGCCCTTCCACCAGCCGCAACTCCCCATCCACATACAGCACTTCGCGCCCCACCCACGCCAGATCAACCTGCGGCAGCACGGCCGAGGGTTTGCGCAGTTCACGCAGCAAGGTCGAGCCGTGCGAGAGACGCCCGCCCATGCGCGCGATCACCGCGCGGGCGTTCTGGTAGTGCGCGTGGCGTCCGGGGTCGAGGGTGTCTTCCAGCAGGATGTCCTCGCCCAGAATGCCCTGGACCTGGCCCGGATAGATCATGAAGCCGGTGGCCTGCTCGGTGCCTTCGCGGCCGTCCTGCCAGAAGCTGCCTGCACGGCTGCGAATGTCCGGATGGGGCGCAAACCAGTGTTCGCGGTCGGCGCTGGGCATGGCGTGGTGCAGGCGGAAGAACAGGCGCATCAGGTTGTCGCGATACCACTCGCGTACTTGCAGGTAGTAGCCGCGCATGCCCGGCAGGCCTGCGCGGTGGGCGATGCGAATGAAACCCGGCCAGGTCGGGAAGGCCTGTAAAGGCAGGTCAGTGGCTGCCGGGCGCGGGGTCGCGGGGTCGGTTTCCCAGGACAGCCGGTGCGGGCAATGCTCCAGGTCGTCGTAAGCGGTCGGCGGACGTCCCAGCAGGTCTCCGCCGCTGCTGGCCAGCGAGGTGGCGATGCACAGGTTGCCTTGCACGACGAATACGTAGAAACGGGTGAACCAGTCAGCCAATTGCTGGCCGTCAGCACCTTGGGCCGTGAGGGCATGCAGCTCTCGGTCGAAGCGGTGCAGTTGCTTTTCCAGGGTCAGCAAGTGGCCACGCGCGATGCGCTGCATCCGCAGAAACACCGGTAATGAGCGCACCAGACGCAGCGGTCGCCACGGAAGATGCGGGGTCGCGCCGCCGACCTCGTCGGCGTAGCTGCTGGAGGCGATGCCCCAGTCAGCCAGACGTGCGAGAAACAGGTCGTTGTTGATGTAGGAAGCTGCGCCAAACAGTGCGGTAAATGGCTCGTTGTCCTGCAACACGCGTGAATCCCAACGCGCCATGATCGCCGGGATGCTGCCTGCGGCACGCCGCTGTGCGTACTCGACCAGCCTGCTGGGCTGTGGCGGCAGGATCTCCGCAATATTGGCGGCGGTCAGGTGGCGGCGCCAGCCGTAGTCACTGATCGGGCGGTACTGCAGCAGCCACAGCTGGCGGCCATCCCAGGCCCACTCCACGTCGCCCGGCACGTAGTGGAATACGCGCAGAACGCCCTGCAGGAAGTCCCAGAGCACCTCCTCGGTCAAACCGTGGGATGGCTTGAAGCCCCCGCTGCTCCAGGCCGCGCCGAGGCGGGAAATGATCGCTCGCTCAGGACTTGCCTGACCGTCGGCCAGCGACTCCAGATGGCCTTCCACCCACTCCAGCTCGACCGACAGGTGACGCACGAAAGCGATGCCGGAAAGCACCGGCGTAATGAAGCGCTGCACCACAACCTCTTCGACGCCAGCGTTGTGCAGCTCTGCGACGCGCGCGGGTACGTTGTGGCCGGGCTCACGAAGAAAAGTGGTGCTCAGACCGGCATTGGCCGCATCGGCCTGATCCTCACCGAAGCTGGATGAGCGCACGGCCCAGATAGCGTCAGGCTGACGGGCCAGAAACGCGGGCAAGGCCGAGTCATCGCCCTGCTCCAGAGACAGTGCCTCGGGCACCGGTTGCCCGGCGATGGCCGCCAGACGTAGACGGCCGCCTTTGGTGTGCGCAACGAAGCCGCGCTCGCCCGACTCAAGCCACTGCGCAAACTCGGCCGGCGCGTCGATCCACGGGTAGTGACCCCAGCCCGGTTTCAGGCTGATGGTCAGGTCGGCACGCGCCAGAATGGCCGACCACGCGGCTGCCTGCTCGATGCCCAGGACCTTGTCCTGATCGCCCCAGACCAGCTCTATCGGATCCTGCACCCACTCCAGCAGCGGCAACGCGGTGTCGGCACGCAACAGATCCCAATACGGCACGAAAGCACGGCAGCGGGCGTAACCGGAGCCCATGCGCTGGTAGTGCGCGGCAGGCCAGGTCTGTCTGGAAAACTTGTGCGCAAACAGTGTGGGTTTGTTGGCCAGCAGCCAGTGAATGGTCTTGCGAATGGGCAGCGGCGACATCAGCGCAGGCAAGCGCCGCCGCCACAGAAAAGCCCCCACCGGTGCCAGCAGCACGCTTCTGCAGAAATGCCCCGGCTGGCGCTGCAAGGCATGCATGACCAGCAAGGCATTGACGCCCACAGCGACGATGGCGCTGCCCTTCACGGTCGCCGCCAACAGCGCATCGGCGCAGGCGGCAAGGTCTTCGCAGGGTGGCTGAGGATTGTTGCCGAAACCTGGCAGCTCCAGCGGCACGACCTGATGCTGCTGAAAATGCGGCAGCGCGTCGTCCCACCATTCTGCACTGCTGCCGTTGCCCGCCAGCAGATACAGCAGCGGCAAGTCAGACATGACGAGGGTCCTTCGACGAGTGGACAGCCGAAGTGCGGCGATCATGGCGATACAGCCAGATCAGCGGCGGCAACAAGGCCAGCAGCGCTGCCAGATCGAGCCACACATGCGACCAGACGCCCCCACGCACGGAAATCAGGATGTCCTGAGGCGCCCAAAGCAGCAGGCCCGCAATCAGCCAGCCCCAGGGCATGGCGCTTTTCAGGCGGTTGCCCAGGTGCACCAGCGCCAGCATGTACACGGAATACGTTTGCAAGGTTGCGCCGAACAGCGCCATCCACCAGACCTGTTGCGCGCGAGCAGCGGCGGGAACCGCCTCGGTCCAGAACGCCTGCTCGAGGCTAGTCAGATAGCCATCGAGCAAGCCGGAAAAGCCTGCCCAGGTGAACACCAGACTGCCCAGCACATGCGCAACTGCGACGGCATACAGCCAGATCACCAGTGTACGGCGCAGGGTGTCAGAAGAGAGCGGCATACCAGGTCCTTGAATCGTCCTTGTGAGATGGCGAGTTTAGCGATTTCTCGATGGGCTTAATACGAGCATGGCCAAACTGCTCAGACCTCCCACTGTTGAACAACTGTTATTAATGCCAGTAGACAGCTTTTCTGCCGCGGCCTAATTTTATCCTTCAGTAGTCAGTAAAAAACGCAATCAAGGAGATGATCATCATGGTAGATGTAATGACACGTGTAAAAGAATTGGTGGCCGAGCATTTGGAAGCAGCGCAAGAAGATGTAAAACCGACATCTGACATAACCAAGGATCTCAAGGGTAGCAGTTTAGAAATTGTCGAGCTCGGCATGGCTCTGGAAGAAGAATTCAACATCAAGATCCCGGATGAAGACTTTGAAAAATTCAAAACGGTGCAAAACATAGTTGACTACATCTCAAAAAACAAAAAATAGACACGATGTAGGCTAACAGCCCACCACACTTGCTGAGTTCCCCAACGCCAGTTGCAGGCCCTTTGCCTCCAGTCAAAACTACCAGTAGCCACCAACCCGCTTTGCCCTTCAATGTACGGCTCCGCTCGTCAGGCCATCTGCCGGGCGAGCCCTGCAGTCGGGAGTAGCGGTGATGGATGCGCTGAATGTCATCAATATCGACACTGACGGAATCAACTCGCTGTTCACTATCGTTCTGCAATACGGAGCGACTGTTGTTTTGAGGTTGGTGATCGCCGCATTGCTGTGGATTGTCGGTCGCTGGCTGATCGGTGTGCTGGTCAGGATGGCGCAGCGTTCGCTGACGCGGCAGCGGTTTGATCCGACGGTTCTGCGCTATGTCGGCTCGTTCATCACGGTGACGCTGCATATCATTCTGGTGATCGCCATTCTGAGCTATTGCGGCATCGAGACCACCAGTTTTGCGGCGCTGCTGGCGGCCGTGGCGCTGGCGATCGGCATGGCCTGGTCGGGTTTGCTGGCCAATCTGGCAGCGGGGGGGTTCATCATCGTGCTGCGGCCCTTCAAGGTCGGCGATCTGATTTCGGCGGCGGGCGTGACCGGGACCGTTGTCGAAATCGGCTTGTTCGTCACGTCGATCAACACTCCGGAAAACGTGCTGAATCTGGTGGGCAACAACAAGATCTTCTCTGACACGATCGTCAATTTTTCCAGCAATGCTTTTCGCAGCGTCGAACTGACCGCGACATTGCCAGGCACCGCCGACGAGCAGAAGATCATCCCGCGCCTCAAGGATCAGATCGCCCGCCTGCCCAATGTACTGAGCAGCCCCGCTGTCGATGTGCACCTGTCCTCCACAACGGCCGACTCCATCACCCTGTCGGTACGGCCCTATTGCCACAATGATCATTATGATTCGGTGCATCGCCAGACGCTCGCCCTCATCAGAGCGTTGATGCTGCACCTGTCCTGAGCGGCACGCATAGGCAAAATTCATCGCCCTTCAAGCTCACCCCAACCTGTTGGCAGCCGATCAATAAGGATCGGTCCATATTCCGCGTGGCCTCTGCTTTTTTATCTTTACGGGTTTAACCATGAGCCTTTTATCTCGTTTTCGGGCCGGCACGTCGCGGACCGAGGGCGCCATCAGTGTCATTACGTCCGCCCGAGAATTGAACGCCAAGCTGTCTGCGCTGAGCTTCGATCCGGTCTATCTGACCGGTTTCGTTTCGCCGCACGTCGACTTCGATCAGGTGGCCAAGTCTGTCGCTGCGCGCTTTCCCAACGCGAAGATCAGCCTGTGCACAACGTCAGGCGAACTGTGCTCGGGCAATAATTCGCTGTACTGCGCGGCGGATAACCAGTGGGACCGGATTGTCCTCGCGCTGTTCGACTCAAGCGTCATCAAGAGCGCGGAGGTGGTGCACATTCCGCTGCACAGCGAAGACATTCGCGGTGCGGGCAAGCGACTGTCAATGCGTGAGCGCATTGCGCGCCTGACCGACTCGATCAAGCGCACGCAGATCAACACCCCCATCGACCACCGCGATACGCTGGCCTACGTCACATTCGACGGGCTGTCGGCGTCGGAGTCGTTCTTCATGGAAGCGCTGTATGAGTCCGGGCGCTTTCCGTGCCTGTTCGTGGGCGGTTCTGCGGGGGGCAAAGGCGACTTCAAGAAGACCTTGATTCACGACGGCAAACGCAGCTACGAAAATCATGCCCAGGTGGTGTTTCTCAAGAGCGCAAAAAACGTGCGCTTCGGCGTCTTCAAGAGCCAGAACTTCGAGCCGACGCCATTGAGCCTGAGTGTGCTGACGGCCTCCCTGGAGGAGCGTTACATCAGCCAGGTGGTCAACGCCAGAGGCGAGATCGCCACCATGGTTGCGGCGCTGTGTGACGCGCTGAAGTGCGAACGGCATGAGCTGGAAGGCAAGCTGGCGCAGTACTCGTTCGCCATCCGGGTGGGCGAAGAGCTGTTCGTGCGCTCGATTGCGCGCATCGATTATGAAAGCGAGCGGGTCCACCTGTTCTGCGACGTGGCGCCCGGCGAAGAGCTGGTGATGGTCAAACGAACATCCATGATCGACACCACGCGCAAGGACTTCGCGCGCTTTCTGCAGGGCAAGTCCGGAAAGCCGCTGCTTGGTCTGTTGAGCGACTGCATCCTGCGGCGCCTGAACAACGGCAGTGAGCTGGGCCGGATGAACGATGTGTTCGGTGCGACGCCGGTGGTGGGCTTCTCGACCTTTGGCGAGATTCTGGGGTTGAACCTTAACCAGACGCTCACCGCGGTGTTCTTCTTCAAAGTGCCCGAAGGCCAGCCGTTCCGCGACGACTACATCGATAACTTCATCGCCTATTACGGCGAGTTCAAGGCGTTCTTTCTGCGTCGGCAGATCAAGAAGCTGGCTGGTCTGAGCCATGTGGTGGTCAAGCAGATCGATCAGTTCAAGCAGCGCAACTTCGTGCAAACCATTGACCCGAGCGGTCTGGACGAGCAGATCCGTCCGGTGTTCGGTGGCCTGAGCGACCTCGGCGATGTGCTGGTCAAGGCCCACCATGATCAGGAAGAAATCGCCGCTCAGTTGCGCCACTACTCTGGCGAGCTGCATGTGTCGATGGACGAGCTGTCGCAGACCATCACCCAGCAGGAAACGGTTATCGACAAAGCGGGCAATACCGTCAAAAGCCTGGTCAGTCAGGCGGACGAGGTGGTGCTGGGCTCGCGGGAGCTGGCCAAGTCCAGCCTGCGCATTCAGTCGGTGGTGCAGACGATCCAGCAGATCGCCGGACAGACCAACCTGCTGGCGCTGAACGCCGCCATCGAGGCTGCACGGGCGGGTGAAATGGGACGTGGCTTTGCCGTGGTGGCCGATGAAGTGCGCCAGCTGGCGCAGAAGACGTCGCAGAACGCCAACGACATCGGCACCGATATCGAGCGCCTGGCCGAGGAGATTCGCAAGGTGGCGCAGCACATCGAGGAGCAGTCCCTTGAGGTCGGAACACTGACGGGGCTGCTGTCGGAACTGGAAGGCTCCAGCGACATGACGGCGGGCACCTCGCAGCGTACCCGGCAACTGGCGGATACCCTGCGCGGGCTGACTCAGTAGCAGCGCCTGCGTCAGGACGGCATATTGCCCGTCCTGACGCAGACCGAGTTACAGGCGGCTTACTGGTTACCCAGCACGCCGACCTTGCCCATGACGTTGCTCATGAACTGCTGCACGGTCATTTTCTGGCCGTTGAAGTCGACCATCTGGTTGGCGTAATGCAGGTCGGAGACGATGTTGTCGCCGTCGACCTTGGCCAGTTGCATCATCTCGGCCATGGCGCTGGCCATGTCGCCAGCGGCCTTGGCCTGATCGGCGATGACCTTGAGGTCGGTCTGGCCTTCACGAATGGCTTGCTGGGTCGCGAGGTCGCGAATCATCGGCTTGGACAGGACGACCTTGGCGTTGACTTCGCCCAGGCTCTTCATGAGCAGCGCATCGGAAGGCTGATCGAGCGGGCCTGGATCGGCCAGGTCCACGGCGATACGCATGTGGCTTTCACCGTTGCTGGTCTTGAGCGAGAGCTTTTCCAGCTCGATGTGCGGTTTGGCCGCCAGCAGCGTTTTCATCTGGGTGTTCATCAGCTCCTGATCAGCCGGGCTCAGCTCCAGGCGGAACGGACGTTTCTCCTGCGCGGCCAGTTGCTGCTGAGGCAGGATTTTATCCTGATACAACTGATACAGCGCCTGAGTCGCCAGCACATCGAAGTTGGCGATCTTGAAGCCCATGTGCGCAGAACCGACGTCCTTGCCGGCGTAGGCGATCATGCCGGCATCGTAGTTGATCTGCGCTGCCAGGTTACCGGCATCTTCCTGCGCCAGGTTGGTGTTGGTGAAATCGCGAATCTGCACCTGTGGCTTGCCCACCACCTGGAAACCCGCGTTCTGGATTTTCATGTTGGTGTGGCCCAGATAGAAACCGGACTTGCCTTTGGTACCACCCGTGTCGAAGGTCATGCCTTTGATTTCGATGCTGACCGGGCCGTCGGGCGACGCGACATTGAGTTGCAAATTGTCCATGTTGCCCGCAAGGCTGAATTTCTCCGCGTCAGCGGACGACTCGGCGTTCAGGTCCAGACCTGAAAAACGGAACGTGCCGTCGACGTCGGTCATTTCCAGCGGAGCCATCTGCAGCGTGCCTTTGGTGGCGCGGTCATAGCCGATGCTGGCCTGACCCGTGAGCGGTGGAACGTCCTTGCTCATGGCGAACCATTTCTCGGCGCTGGGGCTTTTTTCCATCTGGAAATTGCTCAGGGCCATGACCGGCAGCAGGTTCAGCGTCTTCAGATGCGACAGCGGAATGGGGCCGTGCTCGATATGGTCGACAAACAAGAACTGGCCGCCCTGGGTGCTATCGGACAGGTTCTGGATGTCGACGCGGTAGTGCGCCGTGCTGCTGAAGAAGTGCTTGTCGAGCGAGAGCATTTCCAGTTTGACGCTGGTGTCCGTGCCTTTGAACGACTTGGCCAGCTCCTGATTGGCCTTGCTGATCGAGTCGTTCAGCGCGCCTTCCAGTTGATTGCCGGTGTACCAGGCACCGGCCGTAGCCAGTGCGCCCGCTACGACGATGACGCCAATCGCTATACCTGCTGATTTATTCATAGTGACGTGAAGATATCCGTTCTGATGATGGGAAAGTCGTACCGGGACCGGCAGCGCCGATTGAAAGCCGCGAGAGACTATCATCGGCAGATCCCGAGAGCCCAGCCTTCATGGCCATTTCTGTGGGCGCGTCGCCCTTCTGTAAGCGCGTTGGACATGGCCTTGTGCCTTTTGTTGCGCATGCCAATCCCGCTGAAAGGTTTTGAAACAGACCCTAGCCACAGCCTTCCCGGAAACGTTAGGCTGAAACGAATTTGCGAACAGGACGTGATCACATGAGCGAGCAGCAAAAACAACGAGGCCCGATCAAGGCCGTCATTTTCGACATGGATGGCCTGTTGCTGGACACCGAGGGGGTTTACACCGAAGTCACCCACTTGATTGCCAGCCGCCACGGTCGCACCTTCGACTGGTCGGTCAAGCAGCACACCATTGGCCGCGGTGCCCGGGACTTCTCGGACTACGTGATCAAGGCGCTGGAGCTGCCGATGTCGATCGACGAGTTTCTCGAAGTCAGAGAGCCCATGCTTGAAGAGCGTTTCCCGCGCGCCGCAGCCATGCCGGGTGCCGAAGCGCTGGTCCGTCATCTGGCTGCGCATAATATTCCGATCGCCGTGGGCACCAGCTCGTCGGTGCATTACTTCGAGGCCAAGACCACCCTGCACCGCGCATGGTTCGAGCTGTTCGACACCGTCGTCACCGCCGACGACCCGGAAGTCGGCGCTGCCAAGCCAGCCCCGGACATCTTTCTGGTCGCCGCCCGCCGTCTTGGCGTCTCGCCCGCCGATTGCCTGGTCTTCGAAGACTCGCCATTCGGTGTGACCGCCGCCAAGGCTGCCGGGATGTACGCGGTGGCCGTGCCGGACTCGCATATGCCGGTCGAGCAATACGAGCATGCGGACCTGCTGCTGGGCTCGCTGGCCGACTTCCCGCTCAAGGCGTGGGGGTTGCCTGAGCTCGCCTGAATGACATGGAGATGCTGAGCATGAATTATCGAACCCTTGGCCAGTCCGGCCTCAAGGTTTCCACACTGACACTCGGCTCGATGATGTTCGGTGAGCAGACCGCTGCCGAGGAATCGCTGCGCATCATCGACAAGGCCAGGGATCAAGGCATCAATTTCATCGACACGGCGGATGTCTATAACGCCGGGCGCTCGGAGGAAATCGTCGGCCGGGCCATCGCGGCACAGCGCAGCGACTGGGTGCTGGCCACCAAGGTCGCGATCGGCCCGTCCGATGGTGTGCCCAATCGGGCCGGTCTGAACCGCAAGCACATGTTCAATGCCATCGAGAACAGCCTGCGGCGGCTGGATACCGACTATGTGGATATCTATTACCTGCACAAGGAAGATCACGACACGCCGCTGGAAGTGACGGTGTCGGCGATTGGCGATCTGATCCGGCAAGGCAAGATCCGCTATTGGGGCGTGTCGAACTTCCGCGGCTGGCGAATTGCTGAAATCGTCAACGTTGCGCAACGCCTGGGCGTGGACAAGCCGGTCATCAGCCAGCCGCTGTACAACATCGTCAACCGCCAGGCTGAGGTCGAGCAGATCACCGCTGCCGCACACCATGGCCTGGGCGTCGTGCCCTACAGCCCTCTCGCCCGCGGTGTGCTCAGCGGTAAGTACGCCCCGGACATGGCTCCCGACAGCGAGAGCCGTGCCGGACGTCAGGACAAGCGGCTGCTGGAAACCGAATGGCGCACGGAGTCGTTGCGTATCGCGCAGCGAATTCAGGCGTATGTGCAGGACAAAGGCGTCGGCATTGTCGAGTTCGCCATTGCCTGGGTGCTCAACAACCAGGCCGTGACCTCAGCCATCGTCGGACCAAGGACCGAGCAGCAGTGGGACGGTTATACCAAGGCACTCACGGTGGAGATCACCGCTGAAGACGAAGCGTTCATCGATTCGCTGGTGACACCCGGCCATGCATCGACGCCAGGCTTCAATGACGTTCAGCACTTCGTCTCCGGCCGCCTGACGCGCTGAGACGATAACGCCTGCGGCCTTATGCCGCGAGCGCATCACTGTTGCGCTCTGGAACGGTCGTTTCAGAGCGCGCTGTCATAAAAACAACACGTGAAACTCCTGTTACCTATGAATGCGAACTCGGTACGTGGGGTCGATGAGCGCTAAGATAGACGCATATTTTGTCGAGCTCGCCGGGCTGCAGCGCGGTCCGGCGCTCGCCGTTAAACATAATGATGTTTGTATTTTCGCGACGGACTGGCAAGTCTTGGCTAGTCTGTCGGCAACAAAGCGATTAATTGGACGTTGTCCAGCCAGGGTTGATGAAGAAGTAGGTCAATGCGCAAATCAGATAGAGAAGCCTTTCTGGGCTCCGTACTGGGCAATGAGCAGCCTCCGGCGCACCTTGCCAGAACCGTGATTGAAGAAAAGCTGCGAAACGCCATTATCGATGGCAGCCTGCCAAGCGGCACGGCATTGCGCCAACAGGAACTGGCGACGCTGTTTGGCGTCAGCCGCATGCCTGTGCGCGAAGCACTGCGCCAGCTCGAGGCGCAGTCGCTGCTGCGTGTCGAGACGCACAAGGGCGCGGTGGTCGCACCGTTGATCACCGAAGACGCGGTGGATGCCTATGCCTTGCGCATTCTCCTGGAGTCCGAGGCGTTGCGCCTTTCTATCCCATTGCTGGACGCCGATGATCTGGCGACGGCGAAGGGCTATATCGAGCAGCTTGAGGTCGAGACGGATTTCGGCCAGATCGGCAGACTCAATCGGATGTTCCACCTCTCGCTGTATGCCAAGACCCACAACAAGCGTCTCATGCGTCTGGTTGAAGAAGGCCTGAACGAAGAAGAACGCTTCCTGCGTTTCAATCTTTCCGACATGGGCCTGGGGAAGCTCTCTCAGGATGACCATTGGCAGCTGTTGCGGCTCGCCGAGCAGAAAGCGATCGAACCCTGTGTCGAAGCACTGCAGCATCACCTCAACCGTGGTGTTCAAGCCGTCACTCAATACCTGACCAGCAAAAAGGCCACCAAGGCCAAGCCGACCCGCACAGCGAAGAAAACCCCCGCCTGAATCATCAAGGCGGTCTATCCAGCAGGCGATGACTCAACGTCTGCGGATTGGCCGCTTGCACCTCCCGCCCTCCTCTTCACACCTCCTCGATACATTGCCAGGCTCAACCTCGGCATGGCGTTTTTATCGCTATTTTCCTGATCTGCCGGATGGCCCAACGTCGGAATAAGGCAAACTCGACCGTGGCGCTGAGGAAACCAACCGGAGGATGTTCCCTGGCTACGGCTGAACGGCTCGCGCAGGATCGGAGCGGTTCTCTGTTCATCTGAACTCAATGGATAAGGAGTTGTTGAACGGGGCACACAGACATTGGAAGTCATTTCCAACTTCGCCCATTAAAAAAACCAGAACCCTGATTATTCAGCACATCGGCAACGCTGGGCGAGGCATTCGCTCATTATTAATAATTCCGGCTTAATCAGTCGGGAGGGTTGTCTGCACGCCTGTAAAACGTATTCACCACGTTTTATATGGCAACTTACATGCTTAAAAAACGGCTCATTAAATATTATTAAAAAAATGATTGCAGCCCTTGATAAGTTTGTTTTAAGTTTTCTTCGTCGTCAGTGATGTCGCGGCTTACCGGGCTAGACCTCTTGATATACAAGGGCCAGCGCTCGGAAAGCCAGCGCGGCAGGGTGTCTCGAATTGAAATAACCGATGCGTGTTTGTGGCAAATCAGCCCTCACACTTCAGGCCCTTGTTCGCCTCGCATTCGGGGACTTTATTACGTGTCATCGTCGCACTGCCGATAACGCTCACCCCTTGAGTAACTGCATTACCACTGACCACCACCATGACAATAGGGACATCACTATGCTTTGTGAAAACACACTGCTCGCACACAAGAAAGTTGAACTTGGCCGTCATCCGATCTTTGCAGAAATCACCACACTGGATGTACTCCGACGTTTTATGGAAACCCATGTATTCGCCGTCTGGGATTTCATGTCGCTGACCAAGCGCCTGCAACAGGAACTGACCTGCACCCAATTGCCGTGGTTGCCGCCGACAGATGCTTCCGCTGCCCGCCTGATCAACGAGATCGTGCTGGGGGAGGAGTCCGATGACCGACTGGGCGCGGGTCATTACAGCCACTTCGAGCTGTACCTGGATGCGATGCGCGAGATTGGCGCGAGCACGGTACAGATCGAGCGCTTCATCGAACTGCAGAGACAGGGCATGCGTTACACCACTGCGCTGCAACACGTCGACGCGGGACAGGCGGCGACGGCATTCGTGACACACACGCTCGACATCGCCCTGCATGCGCCGGCACACAGCGTTGCTGCGGCCTTTCTGCATGGTCGCGAGAGTGTCATCCCGCTGATGTTCCAGACCATCCTCGATGACTGGGGCATCACCGCCGACCAGGCACCCACCTTCCGCTACTACCTGGAGCGCCACATCGAAGTGGACGCTGAAGATCACGGCCCGGCAGCAGAGCAGTTGCTGGCTCGTCTGGTTGCTGGCGACACGCAGCGCGAACGAGAGGTTTATCAGACCGCCATCGCGGCTGTGGAAAGCAGGATCCGGCTATGGGACACGCTGCGCCTGAGCATGCGAACGCCGCGCATGCAGGCCAGCGCGTAGGACCCGCTCGCAACACCCTGAAGCCTTTACAAGGAAGCCATCATGAAAGCAGAAGACTACATGTCGTTCATCGATGCGTGGGAAGGTCGCGCCACCATTCGTACGCGTCCACGCAGGATGGTCGAGAACGATGAAAAACTCATCTACCCCCTCAGCCGACAGCCGCTGGTACTCAGTGACACCTTCACCCGCGAGTGCACGCATTGGCGCGATTACGCGCTGGTGCAGAGCCTCTACAAGTTCATCAACGATGTGGTGATCTTCGAGACCGAGATCGTCGACAGGACCGCGCGCAGTATCGCCAAGGACAACTTCGCGATTCGCTTCCCGTTTGCCTGTCGCTATGACGCGATGACGGTGGTGGTCGATGAGGACTACCACGCACTTGTGGCGATGGACTTCATGCAACAGACCATCGCCCTGACGGGCATAGAACCTATCCCGTTGCCGGACGAGATTGAACTCAGCCGGGCCATTCCCGCCGCATTGGCTCTGGCCCCCGAGCATCTGCGCAGCGCGGTGGAGCTGATCTGTGTCGCCATCGCGGAGAACACCGTGACCAATGACGTGGCGGCGTTTGCCAAGGACGAATCGGTCAAGCAATCGGTGAAGGGGCTGATGGCCGACCACTTGCTGGACGAGGGGCGTCACTCGGGCTTCTGGGCGCGGCTGGTACGCATCTATTGGCATACCGCTCCCCAACAGGACCGGGAATCCATCGCCCGCATCATGCCGGTGTTCATCGCTCAATACCTGACCAACGATATTCAGAATGGCTTCGACTTCACCCTGATCGACCACCTGCAGGTGCCGGACACCGTCAAGCAGGCGCTCAGGGATGAGACCAGGGCTGTGAGTTTTCCAGTCAACCGCCATCATCCACTGGTGGCCAACATCGTGCGTTTCTTCAAGAACAGCTCGATGCTGGACGATCCTTGTGTGCAGCGGGCGCTGACGGACTATCTGCCTGCGCAGAGGGCGCTGCAATGAAGCGCCTGGAGATTGTGCTCATCGGTCACAGCCTGACCTTGAGTGAACTGAATAGCGAGCTGCTGGACCACGGGCATGGCGTGCGGCATCTGTCTGATCAGCAGGCGCTGGACGCGTTGACGGTGCCTGATGGCGGCGTGCTGATCGAAGACGGCAGCCTGGACCTGTCCGAGGAACAACTGAATGCGTTCGGCCACTGCACGCAACTGCGACTGCGGGTCGGTTTCAGCAAGGCGCTGGATCACGGATTACCCCGGCTGGAATTGCTGTGCTGGCATGGCGCAGCCGAGGCTCGACGTTTGATCGTTCATAAGTGGCTTGCGGTCGAGGAATCAGGCAACGGGCGGGTACTGCGTGATGCCGCTGTCGCAGCCATGGTGGATCTGGCGACATTGCAGATCAGCCGGTTATCCAGAGATGAAGACTGTCTCAACGGTATGACAAGCGTCACACCCGCCCGGAGCGATCGGCAGCACGGCTTGCAGGCGGTTGATCAATTGCTGTTCGAGCATCGTTTCAATCAGACAGATCAACCGCATCTGCTGAAACTGTCCGAAACACCCATCACCGAGCGGCTGGAGCAGGCGCTGCTGACGTTTGCCGAACGCCCGGCACTGTCCGTTCGCAACCGGACGCTCAGCTATCGGCAACTGCACGCGCACAGTCTCGCCATCCAAAGCTTGCTGCAGCCGTTGCTGGCGCACGCGAAAGCCGGCACACCTGCCGTGATCGGTATCTGCCTGCACAAGTCAGCCGAGCTGTATGCGGGCATTCTCGCGGTTCTGGGTTGCGGTGCGGTTTACCTGCCACTTGATCCCGGCCAGCCCGTGCAGCGTCAGCAGTACATTCTGGAAAACTCGGGAGCGATGCTGTTGCTGCACGATGGCTCGCACCCGCTGGCGGCTGCGGAGTTTCCGGCGCTGGATATCGCTACGGTTCCTGTGGGAGATGGAGCTCCAACCCATGTACGCGTTGCTACCGATCAGGATGCGCCCTGCATGGCGCTGTACACGTCGGGCACCACGGGACAGCCGAAAGGCGTATTGCTCAGCCAGCGCAATCTCAGCCACTTCACCGCCTGGTATGCCGAGCATGTGAGCCTGAGTGAACACAGCCGGGTGCTGCAATTCTCTACGCTGAGTTTCGACTCATCGATTATCGACATTTTCCCCACCTGGCTCAGTGGCGCCGAGCTGGTGGTCCCCGATGAAGACCAGCGACGTGATCCGTTGCAGTTGGTCAGCGTGCTGCAACAAGGCATCACCCATGCATTCCTGCCGCCGGCGCTGTTGAGCATCCTGCCGCTGGATCAACCGCTGGGGCTTGAGCATGTCATGACCGGAGGCGACGTCTGTGAGCCGCACGTGATTGCGCAACTCACCAGGCAATGTCATTTCCACAACCTGTACGGCCCCACCGAGGCCACGGTGTTGGTCACCGCCTGCGAGTTCGGGCCGTCCAGCAGCAACCGCCATCTGGGCCGACCGATCGCCAACAGCCAGGCGTGGATTCTGGACGAGCAATTGCAGCCCGTGGCTGAACAGACTCAGGGTGAGCTGTACATCGTCGGCCCCGGTGTCTGTCTGGGCTATGTAAACAACCCCGAGCTTACCGCCGAACGCTATGTGTGGCTGACGAAGCCGGATGGCCAGCTTATGCGTGCCTATCGCACCGGCGATATGGCCAAGTGGACGGCTGACGGCATCGTCCTCAGCGGTCGTCGTGATAATCAGGTGAAGATTCGCGGCTTTCGGGTCGAGCCGGAAGAGATCGAGCATTGCCTGCGTGACAGCGGACTGTATCGACAGGTTGCCGTGGTGATCGACAGACAGCGGCGAATTCTGGCGTTTCTCGCTCAACCGTACCTTGAGCATGACGAACAGGCACTGAAAGCGCATGTACAGCGCCTGCTGCCTGATTACATGCATCCCGCTGTCTACACGCTGTTGCCCGGCATGCCATTCGCCAGTAACGGCAAGGTCGATCGCAAAGCGCTTCTGGAAATCCCGCTGAGCTTTACCGGGCAGCACACTCGTCGGCTGCCCGAGACTGAGCAGCAACAGGCGCTGCTGGGGCTATGGAGCGAGCTGCTGGAGCTGCCGCCAGACGATATCTCGACTGATGACAGCTTTTTCAATCTCGGTGGTCACTCGATCCTGCTGTCGCGGCTGTTGCTGGGGGTTCGCGAACGCTTTGGGCGCAGCATTCCGATCAATCGCTTTATCGAAGCACCGACGGTGCTGACACTGGCCAGCCTGATCGACAGCGACGGCACCTCGGCGGGCGTCCTCAGTGCTCAGGCCCTGCGGGATGCCAACCCGGACTTTCAGCTGGCTACATTGCCCGTCAGCAGGCTGGGTGATGTTCATAAAGTGATTGTCACGGGTGCCAATGGCTTTCTGGGTGTGCATATCGTCGAAGCGCTGCTCAACCGGGGGGCGACCGAGATCGCCTGCCTGGTGCGCGAGGCTGCTGGACAAAGCGCGCAACAGCGTTTCGAGGATGCCCTGCGGGAAAACCGTCTGGACCACCTGGACCTGAGTCGCGTGCAGGTCTACCCCGCTGACCTGACAAAGCCTCGGTTGGGGCTCAGTGAAGCGGTGTATGAGCGGCTGGATCTCGAGTTTGGTGCGTTGGTGCACAACGCTGCCAATGTGAACCATGTTCAGGACTATGAAAGCCTGGTCAAAGACAATGTCGCCCCGGTCTTTGAATGCCTCAAGCTGTGTGAAGGGCGCAGTAAAAAGATCTTCAATTTCGTGTCGACGTTGTCTGCCTGCAGTGCCATCGATGCCGCCGGTAATGTGCTTGAACAGCCCGCTGCCACGACCCCGCCGATCTACATCAAGAATGGCTACAACCTCTCCAAATGGGTGGCTGAGCGCATCCTGCAATGTGCCCGGGACCAAGGTGTGTGGGTGAACATCTATCGCCCCGGCAACATCGCCTTCAACAGCGTTACCGGCGTGTGTCAGCCACAGAAAAACCGCTTGATGCTGATGCTCAAGGGTTCGCTGCAACTGGGTCAGGTTCCGGCATTCGCCATTAACTTCGACCTGATGCCGGTGGACTTTCTGGCGCGTTTCATCGGCTTCCATGCCAGCCGTTACCAGCCAGAACACGCGGTGTTCAACCTGCATAACCCCGAGCCCTTGAGCTGGAGCGACTACGTGCACGCCTTCCGCGAGGCAGGGCGTCAGTTCGAGCTGGTCAGCGTCGAGCAATGGCAGATGCAACTCAGGCGCGTCGACAGCCAGAACGCGCTGTTTGGCGTGCTGGGGTTCTATCTGGACGGGTTTGAAGAAGACATCGGCGATATCTCGATGATCGAGCACCGCAACACCCTGAACGGCATTCGTCGCATGGGCGAGCAATACCCGCAAAAGACTCCGGCGTTACTGCGCAGGGGCTGCGATTACCTGAAAGAAATCGACTTCATCTGAGCCATTACCCCCTGAGATAAATGGAGAACGACATGAACACACTTCATAGCAATCTGAAACCCGACACCCTTATCAAGAACCCAGAGGCATGCCGAGTGGTGTCCGCCGTGGAAGTCTCCGGTGATGCGGCCAGCGTGTGGGCTGTCGTCGGCAATTTCGGTGGCTTCCAGGCATTCATACCGGCGCTGGAGAGCATCGAGGTCACTGGCGAAGGTCCGGGCTCGGTTCGCAGCAAGCTGTTCAAGGATGGCAACGTGGCCATCGAACAACTGAACACACGGGACGATCAAGCGCTTTATATGACCTGGTCACTGATCCACACAAGCTTGCCGGTCAGCAATCTGTGGGCGGCAATGACTGTTGAAGCGACCGGTGACGGCGATACCTGCATCGCCAGTTGGACGATTGTTGCCGACCCTGTTGAGAATGGGCCTGAAGGGGATGCATTCGAGGCGTTTCTTCAGGGGTTTGCAGATGGCGCAATGAGTAAAGTGCGCAGCCTGTTTGGCTGATTGACGCTGCATCACAGCAGCCCGCTCGGAGCGAAAGCCTGAGCGGGCTTTTTTATTTGATGCCCCATAACGACAAAACCCCTCATCGCGTAAGCGATGAGGGGTTTCGGAATTCAATCTTGACGATGACCTACTCTCACATGGGGAAACCCCACACTACCATCGGCGATACATCGTTTCACTGCTGAGTTCGGGATGGGATCAGGTGGTTCCAATGCTCTATGGTCGTCAAGAAATTCAGTTGCCGATCCGTTAGCAGGTAACGTTCCAGCGAATTTTGGTGACTTCTACTTAAACAAAAACCCTCAGCGCGTAAGCGATGAGGGTTTCTGGAATTTAATCTTGACGATGACCTACTCTCACATGGGGAAACCCCACACTACCATCGGCGATACATCGTTTCACTACTGAGTTCGGGATGGGATCAG
>NZ_JAGPYR010000032.1:0-28259 GCF_020312125.1 Pseudomonas sp. P135 | reverse complement strand
CGACGGTGAGCTTGAATTGCTCTGAATACTTGGCCATTTGAACACCCCCATTAGGTCGGATTGGTGTCCAACTTCTTGGGGGCAGTCCACTGGAGCGTGAGGAACGATCATCGCAACTATCGTGCGGCGCTCTGCGTCGCATGCCGTTCTGGACGCTCAGCGTCCTCTTGGCGACGCAGAGCGTCGTGAACTGCACTCCCACGCTGGAGCGTGCGGAACGATCATCTCAACTATCGTACGGCGCTCTGCGTCGCATGCCGTTCTGGACGCTCCGCGTCCTCTGGCGACGCAGAGCGTCGTGAACTGCATTCCCACGCTGGAGCGTGAGGAACGATCATCGCAACTATCGTGCGGCGCTCTGCGTCGCATGCATTTCCGGACGCTCTGCGTCCTCTTGGCGACGCAGAGCGTCGGGAACTGAACTCCCACGCTGGAGCTTGAGGAACGAGACGCTCTAACACCCAATAAAAAACCCCCGCCATCGCTGGCGGGGGTTTTTGTTGGGCGCTGCTCGGGTTTAGCCGATTGCCACGCCGTGAGCTTCTGCCAACGGCTTCAGACCGCCGGCAAAGCCCTGGCCAATGGCTTTGAACTTGAACTCTTCGCCATTGCGATACAGCTCGCCGAAGATCATCGCAGTTTCGGTCGATGCATCTTCCGACAGGTCGTAACGAGCGATTTCCTTGCCGTCAGCCTTGTTCACAACGCGGATGTAAGCGTTGGAAACCTGGCCGAAGCTTTGCTTGCGCTCTTCGGCGGAGTGGATGGTGACCGCGAAAACCAGCTTCTTCACTGCGGCTGCCAGGCCAGTGAGCTTGACCGTTACCGACTCGTCATCGCCTTCGCCAGCACCGGAACGGTTATCGCCCAGGTGCTCGACCGAACCATCAGCCGACTTCTTGTTGTTGTAGAAAATGAAGCTGTTGTCGTCCAGCACTTTGCCATTTTCGCCAACGATGAAGATCGAAGCATCCAGGTCAAACTCGGTGCCATCGGTCACACGCGGATCCCAGCCCAGGCCTACGGTGATTTCTGTCAGGCCCGGAGCCTCTTTGGACAGGGAAACGTTGCCGCCTTTACTCAGACTTACTGCCATGTTCTTGATCCTTTCCAGAAAAGTGGTTGGGCGTGAATCAGAAATTCATGCCGAAAGAGTTGGCTACGGCTTTCAGTCCACCGGCAAAACCGCTACCCACCGCGCGGAACTTCCACTCGCCGTTGTTGCGGTACAGTTCGGCGAAAATCATCGCGGTTTCAGTGGAAGCGTCTTCTGCCAGGTCGTAGCGGACGACTTCAGAACCTGACTGCTCATTCAATACGCGAATGAACGAACCACCCACTTGACCGAAGTTCTGCTTGCGGCTGTCTGCATCGTGAATGGTCACGACGAAAACAACTTTCTCCACATCGGCAGGGACACGGGCCAGGTCGACCTTGAGGACTTCGTCATCGCCATCGCCAGCGCCGGTACGGTTGTCACCGGTGTGCTCGACAGAACCGTCGGCGCCCTTGAGCTGGTTGTAGAAAATGAAGTCAGCTTCACTGCGGACCTTGCCATTGGCGGCCAACAGGAATGCGCTGGCGTCCAGGTCGAAATCCTGACCGTCAGTGGCTCGCGGATCCCAGCCCAGACCGATCAATACGTTGGTCAGGGTCGGGTCGGTTTTCGACAGCGAAAGGTTGCCACCTTTTTGCAGAGTCAAAGCCATGATTCGTTTATCTCCTTTATCCAGTGTTTACGCTTTTTCTTCCGCGGATTCGTCTTTGCCCGGAAAGAGCAGGCTTGCAACGATACCGATGATCAACACGACGACCACAACCAGCAGGCTGGTGTTGGCGCTGATCTCGTAACCGTGATGGAACAAGTGGTTGGTTGCGTTCAGGCCCAGTTTGACGGCGATGAAGAACAGCAAGGCGATAACCGCCTTCTCCAGGTGCACCAGGTAACGTTTGAGGGCTTCAAGTACGAAATACAAGGTACGCAAGCCAAGAATCGCGAAGAGCATGGCCGAGAACACAATCAGCGGCTCGCGGCTCACGGCGATGATTGCAGGCACGGAGTCGAACGCGAACAGCACGTCGGAGATTTCCGCCACAACCAGACACAGGAACAGCGGGGTCGCGAACAGAGCGCCTTTGGCCGCCAGCGTGATACCGGCGTTTTCAGGCTTTTTGACTTCCTGCTCCAGCACCGAGCGACTGACGAAGAAGTTGCTGCCGTGCAGTTTTGGCCACACCGGGAACAGCTTCTTGGCGAAGCGATAAGCCATGTGTTGCGAGTAGTCGACTTCTTCGTCGTCGTCATCGCCTGCTCTGAGCATCATGATGGCTGTCCAGGCAACGATGACCGCAAATACTACTTCGACCCATGGACCCAGCGCCAGAAGGCCGGTACCAATGGCGACGAAAATGCCGCGGAAGACGATGGCGCCGATAATACCCCAGTACAGAACGCGGTGGCGCAGGCCATCCGGAATCTTGAACCAGGAGAACAAGGCCATGAACACGAACAGGTTGTCGACGCTCAACACTTTTTCCAGCGCATAACCGGTGACGAACAGCGTGGCGACTTCAGAGCCGTGCTGGACATACAGGAAACCGGCAAACGCCAGCGAAATGGCGACCCAGAAAATCGACCACGCCGAGGCTTGCGCGAGGGTGATTGGCTTGTTTCCCCGGTGGGAAAACATGTCGATAGCCATGGCCGTAACGGCCAGACCGACGAAAACCGCCATCGTGAGTGGAGGGAAGCCTAGAGAGGTGCTTTCCATTTAACTGCGTTCCTTAGGGTAAAAAATTACAGGTCGAAATCGGACGGGTTGAGGCCAAGCTCTCGACAGATCGTGCGGCAGACTTCCCGCTCTTTCTCGTCGAAGCTGCCATCGGCGCCACCGATAGCACAGCAGACGCGCACCAGCAAACGGGCAGCATCTTCTTTCTTTTTGATCTTGCCGATGGTTTTCAAGGCCTCGGCGCGACCAATTTCAAAATCGAACTCGAACTTGGAGCAGGCTTCCTGGAAGCCCTGGATGACGTCCTTCATGTCGAAAACTTTCAGTTCCTGAGAGTTCTGAATGAAGCCCGCCATTTTCTGCTTTTCACTGGAGCTGATATCACCGTCTGCGGCCGATACCAGAGCACAGCCGGAAACCACAGCCTCCATGAATTCGCGATTCTTGAACTTCGAGACTTCCGAAGCCAGCTTGTCGCGAGCAGCTGTTGCGTTTGTTTTTAACCAGTCCAGCATGTCTATCTCCCATGAGGCGGCACAGCCAGCCCAGAAATACCACGGTATTGTTTACTTGGAACCGGCAGCCCAGCGCATGCCCCAGCCGTAGGCTTTGTCCATGTTGCTGTGGCCGTTGTGGAAATCCACACGACGCGTCACCTTGACCGCACCGTTGTCATTTTCCAGCAGGGCAATGGCACACATGCCCTGACGACCGCCCTCTTCATTGAGGCGAACCTCGATGGGCGGCTGGCCCGGCGCGTGAATGGTGACCACCCCGTCGGTTTCCTTCCAGTTCGGCGCACCTTCATAGATGAACGCGTAGACCAGAATGCGACGGATCTTGCTCCAGTGCGCGCCATTGATATGCAGCCACTCACCGTCGCTGATCGAGCCGGTACGGTCATCGCCCATCAACTTGATGAAAGGCTCGGTGTTGAGCGAACCGAACGAGTTGCCCAGCGCCTGAACAGCGCCTTTGAGACCGTCCTGCATTTCGAAGAGGCAGCCTACATCAAGGTCGATGGCGTTACTCTTCTTCATAGAGAAGAAGCCGCCGCCCTTGCTGTCGTTACGACGGTTCCAGTTCAGATTGACCCGAATCTCACCGAAACCGGCACTGGATTTTTCCAGACTGATCGACGCACGGGTCTTGTCGAGCGTGATCTTGCTCAGACTGACGGTCGACTTCGGTGCAAGCGCGGGAACAGGTGCAGGTGCAGGTGCAGGTGCAGGTGCAGGTGCAGGTGCAGGTGCAGGCTGATCCTGCGGCGCAGCGACTTCAACACCGAAGTTTTTCGCCAACGGCTCAAGGCCGCCGGCAAAACCCTGGGCCACGCAACGGAATTTCCATGCCCCCTGACGCAGATAGAACTCGCCCAGAATCAGCGCGGTTTCTTTCATGCCGCTGGTCGGGATATCGGCTTCGATACCGCCGGTGATGTTCAATGCCAGGCGTGACACGCTGCCAAAACTGGCCTTGTTCTCATAGATGGTCGCCGTCAGGGCAACCTTCTCGATGACCGAATCCAGACGGCTCGGGTCAAGACTGAATACCGCGCGTCCGGCTGAGGCTTCCGTCTGCTGCAGCGCACCGCCGTTCACGCTTTTCTGGCCGTAGAAACACATGTCCTGATCGCCACGGACCTTGCCGGAACTGGTCAGCAGGAACGCAGACACATCGATATCAGCGTCCGCGAGCGGAGCGTAAATAATTTCCACCGTCAGCGGACCGGCAGCGACCGGCGCGTTGGCGCCCGGGACAAGTTGGGTCATACGCGTATAGCCCCGATCGCCAGCTCGACCAGATCATCAGCAGTGCGACCGTTGGTGACCTGGCCTACTGCGGTGAAATCCCAGCCCGATGGCGTGCGCGTCAGGTAGGACATCACAACGCCGGTGTGCTGGCCTTTTTCGGACAGATCAAAGCGGCCCAGTTCATTACGGCTGCCCAGATCGACAATACGGCAGTAGGCATTGGCGACTTTTTCGAAATTCTGACCGGTGAACGAATTGACGGTGAACACCAGGTATTTGACGTTGGCAGGCAGTTTTTCCAGATCGACGCTGATGGTTTCATCGTCGCCCGCGCCTTCGCCGGTCCGGTTGTCACCCGAATGCTGAATGGCACCGTCAAGCGATTGCAGCTGGCGAAACCAGACCAGATCGAGGCGCCCTTTGGCGGCGTCAAGCATGATGCACGAGGCATCAAGGTCGATGTCGCCACCGCCACCACCGAGCAATTTTCCGAAGAAACCGCTGGCTTTTTCAGGGTCCCATCCAAGTCCCATGCTGACTTTCTTGAGGCCTGTACCAGCAGTTTTCTCGAGTGAGATCGTCTGGTTCTTTGCCAAAGTGAGTGCCATTTTTCGCTCCATGTGACGTTGGATTTCGGATAAAAGTGTTACAGCCTTACCGTGTTGGCCCGTCTTTGCCATCAGGATTGTGTAACTTGGCGTTAACGGGGCCTTTATAGCGGCCTCGACGCCACGTCGGATGGAACAAACGCCAGTGCGCATCCTGAGCAGCGGCGAGCAATTCGTGGTCACCCCGGGTGTCGCCCCAGGCGCGAACCCGGAACTGGGTCAGTGGCCCGTAGACACTCTCCAGGCGTGCAACTTTCGAGTCGCAACGGCAGTTGCTGCCTTCGATCAAACCGGTCAACCTGCCGTCGATCACTTCCAGGTTGGTACCGATCAGCTCTACTTTCAGACGATCAGCGAAGGGTTGCAGGACCATAGCAGGCGATGCTGAACAAAGCGTGACAATGGCGCCCTTCTCGATTTCAGCGGCGATGGACTCCAGCGCTGCGGGGCGCATCAGGCGCTTCCAGTGCGATTGGCAGAAAGCTTCGGCCTTTTGTTGCAGCCATTGCACTTCAACACCGCTCAGAAAAGCCTTGATCAGACGGCCCTTGAGTTCATCACGGGTCAGGCGCTTGGCCAGGTAGCCGATGCTGGGCAGCACCAGCCGCGCCATGCGCACCGAAAAGGCACGTTGCCCGAAAGCGAATTTGAGAAACGGGACAAAGCTGTCGTGGCGGGTAATGGTCCCGTCGAAATCGAAGACCGCCAGCAGGCGCTGTTCCACTTCGATTTCAAGGTCGGGCCCTACAGGCTCAAGATCGGGTCCTGCGTTTTGAAGGTCAGGTTCTATCATCTAGCTAACTGCCTCAGCGAGTCGAATGCTGGCATCCATGATCGAAGCGGGTGCGGATAACACTCCATGCCATTTGGCGCGCTCCATGATGTGGGTTGCCCATTTATAGTGGGTAGCCGGTTCACACATCGCATCGTTGTACTTGAACACTGCGGGCGCCACAGAGTTCAAAATCATCCGGGCGGAGTTCATGTCCTCCAGACTGACGCGTAGCGCATTCTGAATGATATTGACCTGCGAGGGGTGAATTGCCGTTTTGCCGACCAATCCATTGGTAATATCCAGCGCCAGCTCATGCTGCAGAATGTCCGGAGTGGCCAGTTGCTCGAAGACCGGTGCGGTGAGCGCAAAGCCCTGCGCCCCCATGACGCCTGCCAGCATGGGGATGACATACCCCATTGGCGTCGAATACAGGGTCATGGCCGGATTGCGGCGCAGCCCCAGACAGCCCATCAGGTCATTGCCTCCGATGCGCAGCGCAATGATCCGCTCGTACAGGCTGGCCTTCAAGGCTTCCCCCAGCTCGACCATTGCTGCCGGATTGAACACCTCCGGAGTTTCCAGTGTAGGCATCAACGCCAGCGCCGGGTTGGTGACGGCCTGCTCCCAGCTCGTCAGACTTTTCAGCGAGAGCTTAGGAACAACGAAACCGTCGACGTGCGCCATCAGCGGCCAGTCGTTGAGAATTCGCGCCATCGCCGCGTCTCTCGGACGCACGAACAGCAGCGGACCGTTGGCCGGACGACCGCCACGATCGCGGATACGGGTGAGTACCTGACGAAGATTGATCAGTGCCGTGTCGACATCGGTCAGTGCCACGGCGTCTTCCAGACAGACGACCAGCGAACGCAGCTCGGGAATCTTTTCACCGAACACCACATCGACGATATCGTCCCGGGTCGCGGGCATGTACAGCGTTGCCCCCAGCGCATAAGGCGAGAATAAGGCCATTAGCTCAGACTCCGAATGATGGTCACGGCCCGATAGGGCCCCAGGAGATCGCCCACTTCTTCGACGGGAATCCCCGCTTTTTCGGTCAGGTGCAACAGCAATTGCACGTCGCTGTCAGCCAGGTTGCGCACCAGTACGTGATCCGGCACGCGGCGCATGACCGCTCTGGTGGCTTCGGCAATGCCCGGCTTGATGCGATTGAAGTTATTGATCCTGAAGCGCTCGGCCAGACGGTCGACCACCTGTGATGCGGCGGCCTTGAGTTCGGTTCGCTGAGGCAGCGTCCAGGGTGTCAGTGTGAGCGTAGAACTGTTTTGACGACGCTGGCTGTCGATCTGTTCAATAAAAGACTGCGTGACGTCGTGGTCCAGCAACTGCTCGTACACCACGCAACCGTGCAGCCCGCCGTCCGTCGGCCAGATAGAGCGCGACACCAGACCCGACACCGTGGCGCCGAGAATGCCGGACGGAATCACCCAGTCCTCTGCCGACGCTGCCAGCCAGGCGCTGCCACACGGATCGGCCAGCACCACCAGCCGAGGTTGATCCGGGAAACGTTTATCGCCCGCCAGGCTGCGACGGATCTCCCCCGAAATCGCGCCCTTGCCGGTCCAGCCGTCGACGAACACGATGTTCTGCGCGCCGTGGGCCTGAATGATGGCTTCAAGCGCCACCGTATCAATGCCGCGATCACGGACGATACTGATGCCGTAGTGGTGCGCTTCGCGACCCAGATCGATCAGCGCCCGCCGCAACAACACGCCCAGTGGCAGACCGGCGCGCACGAACGACACCAGAATGATTTCAGCGCCTGCGCACTCGCGGGCGAGCGCCTGGGCCAGGGCCTGTACATCGTCGGCCATGCGCGCGCCGTTCTGCTCGAGCGCCCGCTCATAGAGCGCCTTATGGGCAGCGCTGGGGGCCGACTCTTCGCTGATCATTTCCGAATAGTGCTTCTGTCGCGTCTGAATCAGGCGCTCCTTCTCCTCGACGCTGGTGGTCTGCAGCGCCACACCGCGCAACAGAAAGTGCACGTCATCATGCAGGTAACTGCCACTGCCGACCGTATCGAGCCCGTGAACGGGATCACTCATGCGCTGCTCCGACAAACATTTTCGCCAACTGACTGCGGGCAGGTGTCGCCCACCAGTGGCACTCGTCCATGAAACCCAGATCGGTGATGCTGTCGCCAAAACCGAGCACCGGGCGTTCGCCATTGATCGCCTTGTCGCGCCGCAGCCACTCCTGGACCGCGTAACGCTTGGCCAGCCCTTCGGGCAGGAAAGCCAGATTGTTGCCGTTGCCGTGGATATGCATGCCGTCGAGCAAGCCTCGCGCCTGCACTTCGGCCAGCACTTCGCCGAGGATGCTGTCATCGCTCTCGTTGTGCTTGGTCACCACGTAATGGAACAACTGCGCCTCTTCGACCACCCAGCCGCGCAGTGAAAACCCCAGCTCCTGACCGATCGCCAGTGTCGTCGCCGACAGCTCATGCAGGCGCGACTGGTAGCTGGCCAGGGTCTGTTTCATCTGCTCGTTCCAGTCATGATCCAGCCGCCCCATGACATCAAGCATCACGCCGCCATGCGAGCATATCGCGCCTGCGGTGAACGGCAGTTTGACCCGGCTGTAGGCCTCGACACTGCGCGCCGTCACCGGCACCACATCGGAATGCGCCAGCAACCAGTGCGCGAACGACTTCTGCACGTTGGTCATGTAGCCGTTGGCCTTACCCGTGATGTCCAGCGTTGCGACGTGCTTTTCAATGCCAGCCGGCGTTTTGCGGGCAGTCTGGAAAAGCGTGTCGTCCAGATCGACGAAGATCAGCGGGCGGTCGTTACTCATCGCAGATGACCTCGGCGTTCAGTGCTTCGATCAGCTCGGCAGGCACGGCCTGCCTTGGCGTTTCGGTACAGATCAGCACCCGGTCGAACTGACCCGGCCGCACGTTGTAGAGGAAGTTGGGGATGCCCAGGCCATAGTTGTCGGAGAACGACAGCGCATGGTCGATGGCATGGCCGAGTGCAATCGGTGAACGGCTGGTGGAACTGAAATGCACGTCGGCTCCGGCCTTCTCCAGACGCTCGGCGAGCAGGAACGGACGCCAGACGAATTCACTGGTGCCAACTACCAGAATGCGTTCGTCCTTTTTGACGGTGATGCCGGGTGCCAGCGTATCGGCCACCGAGAGCACACCCATGCGCCCCCAGTCGTTGGCCGTGACCAGCGGCCAGTCACCCATGGCGACGGTGCCGACTTCCGGCATCTCCGGCAGCGGCGCGCTTGAGTCTTCATCAAAGGAGTACGAGCCTTGCAGCAGCGAGACCTGCTCTGCCACTGCGCCCATCGAGGTACTGACCGCGCCCGCCGACCAGTCAGTGAGCACGCAGGTCACCACCCGCTCGAGCTTGCTCAACCCGGCATCGACCAGCGCCTGATGCAGATTGATGAAGGTCTTGCCCGTCGACGCCTCATCATCGACCAGCACCAGCGAACGCGCGCCGAGCATCATCTCGCGTAGCGTTGGATCAACGGGCAGGTGGATCAGATGAGCGCTGGCATGGCTGTGCTCTTCTTCAAAGCGGGCGAACAGTGCGCTGCCGGTCGGATGGCGGGTGCTGACCATGTACAAGGCATCCGCGCGCGTTGCGCTGTAGGCACGGTGTACGCCAGCGCCGAGTCCGACAGCCGTTTCGGCCATGCCGATGACCAGCACCGGACCGGGCAGATCTGCGGGGATCTTGTGCGCCAGGTCCTGAAAACTTTTCAGCATCACGCTCGGGCGCGCAGGGATGTGGCGTCCCAACACTCGGGACACGAAGAGAAACGCGCGCTTGGGGTTACGCCGCTCAGCGAAGCCGAACAGCGAATCCGGAGCGATGGTCGACGAATCGACGCTGACATCGAGGCGACCACGAAGCAGATCAGCACGAAGCTTTGTAGGGTTGGAAAAAGCTGCGCTGCTGTCCATCGATAAATTCCTGATTAACGGGGCCGCAGCCCCTGACGCCTGCGGATCAGGCAGGCAACACCGACTTCACTGGCGAGAGGCTTCAACGAGCCATAACGACGACTGAGCGGTGCGCGAGATTTCTGTGGTGGTGTACGACCTTTCCGGGCGGGCATGCGCAGCGTCGATGCGGCACGCCTGCAGAAAGGCCAGCAGCAATGCGGACTTCACGGCGAAGTTCATGTTTTGCCCGTCCGGTACGGTTGAGGTCACCATGCCAATCACCGCGCCACCGTTGTCGAATAACGGGCTGCCACTGGACCCCGGCTGTATCGGTGCCGTGAACTGAAACAGGCTGGCATCGTTGTGCAGGCCGAACAGACCGGAGATACCGCCCTGAGTCACCTGCAACCCGCCACCTGAAATGGATGCCAGTGGATAGCCCAAAACCGCTACGGTATCACCCGGCTCACAGCCCTGCCCGTCCCGGAATGTAACCGGAGACAACGGCGGCGCACCCTGCACGCGCAGCAGCGCGATGTCATTGCGACGGTCGATGACCACTGGCTCGGCCTTGTAACGGCCTTCAAGTGAAGTGATGTAGAACACGCCCATGTCTTCGATGACATGCGCACAGGTCATGACGTGCGCCGGGCCGACCACGAACGCCGTGCCGGTCGCCGACTCATGCCGAGGACCACCCGAGGATCCGCCAGACGGACGACGAGGATGGCGATCATCCACGTCCAGTCCGATCTTGCGCCCGAATGCCGACAGTCCATACGCCGAGCCTTCGCTCAGCGCGCGGAATTTCCATTGCTCATTGCGCTGGTAAAACTCGCCGATGATGATCGCCGCTTCGCCGTTATCGCGCAGGTCCAGGCGGTGCTCGATGTCGCTATCCACTTTGAGGTGCAGGCTGCCGATATCACGGATCGGCCCCATGGCCGCATAGACATAGACCATCAGCAGCACGCGATCACTGCCTGTCGGCAACCTGTCCAGCCTTAACGTGCAGCCAACGTCCTGAGGGCCGCCGCTCCACTCCATCCAGCCCTGCTCCTGATGCAGCAGCGCCGGATCACCCATCGGCTGGCGCTTGTCGTTGACCGCCAGCAAGGCGACCGCTGCGTACTCACCAAAAACCGAAGACTTACCGCTCTCCAGGTTCCAGGGGCAGTGGGCGTTAGCTAAAGCAGTGTTTGCACCTGGCGCAAGAAGCTTCATGCCCGATCCTCCCTGATAAGAGCGATTAGTGATAGCAAAAATCTATTATCACGATCAAACCGAGGCCCGTACAGCGACCGTGATGGCCTTGACGCGGATATCTTCCAGCCAATGTGTTTCCGGTTCTTTCAAGCCGAGACGCCGGGCCGCGAAAATACCCGGCAGGTTGATGCCGGTTTCACGGGTGTAGCCAATGCCCCCTGAATAACGCGGGTTGATCTCCAGCAAGCGCGGCTTGCCATCCGCGTCGTCGCGGGTCTGAACATTGATCAGCCCGTCGCAGGCAAAATGCTCCGCCGCACGTACCGCGAGCTGTACCGCTTCGCTGTCACGCTCGAAAGTCTGATTGAGCCCCACCTTGCGCCGCCCGACGAAAGCAACCGCCTTGCCGTGCTCGCAGACCATGTCTACCGAACACTCACTGCCCGGCATGTACGGCATGAGCAGCATGGTCGGCACGTCATCGGCCTGACGATAAGCATTAAGGTACGCCTGAAAGGTCGTCTCACGCGCATCCGGGTTGGCGAAACAACGAAAATCGTCAACGTCGGTCTTGAAGCGCCAAAAGCCGCGCCCGTAAATCCCGACCACCGGCTTGATACACACCTCGCCAGACACCGCCAACGCATCGTAAGCCGCCTGCAACTCCTCGGCATTGCTGACGGCAATCCCCGGAATACACGCCAGCCCCGCCGCCTCGGCCGCCGCCGTGAAACGACTCTTGTCATCGACATCCATGAAGGTCTGCAGGGACGTTCCGCCGGTAACGAGGTCCAACCCCTCAGCGACAAAACGGTCACGCTGCGCTTCGTAGAAGCTGCCTATACGCCCGGCGACAATAATCTTGACGCCCAGCGAGCGAGCAGTGTGAAGCACCCAGTCTATACGCTCGTCGTTATCGACCGGCTCTTGCAGCGCCACATCGGCCTGCCCGGTGATTTCGGAACGCTGCTGGCGATGCGAAGCGATGATCTGCACCGACGCAGGCAGCGCATCGCGCGCACCCATGATGACTTCACGCTGGCTGGATTGCCCTTCAAGGAACCAAATCATGTCAATCTCCGGGAGACAACGCCGTCAGCAACGGCCTTGTCGAATTTTGTAATAACTGTTTTGCTTCGAAATGTTCGGATTAGGGCAAAGTCACGCAATTTTAAACAGAGGACGCTGGTATGAAGTGGCTGAGAAGGTCGATTTGGCTTGTGGTATTCGTTGCACTGGGGATCGGCGCATTAAGCCTCTACTACGTCCTGCCGCGCCATGATGTCGTGATGATCACCGGCGTGGAAGTCAAAAGAATGGACGCCGACGGCGTCATCAACGCCGAAAACCCGGCAGACGGCCCGACCCGCGACGTGTACTTCATCAACACCGAAGACCCGGACAGCAAGAAAGTCGTGGTCTATCGCAACGAAGACACCGGCTGGAGCTTCCCGTGGTACTTCAAATTCGACTCCGCCGACATCCAGGCCAAAGCCCAGGGCTACTCGCGTGACTCCCAGCAACTGGCTTTGATCCGTTACTACGGCTGGAGGATAACCATCCTGTCGATGTTTCCCAATGTGACAGAGGTTGAGGCAGTGACGAGTCGTGATCAGCCATTTCCGATTTTTAACACGATCTTTTTTGTGGTGGTGGGGTTGCTGGTGGTGATGGTTGTGGTTGGGGTCAGGAGGAGGTTTAAAGGGCGGGCGCGGGTTGATGGGGTTGTGAGGTAACTTTCGTACTTTAGATACTGCGAAAAGCCCGGTCTATGATCGGGCTATAGATGGAGCTGCTGGAACTTGCGGGCGGTAGAAAACGCCCATGGCACACGAAAGGCTGCGCCGCCTTCGATTAACAAAGCCTGCTCGGTAATTGAAGGCCACCACTTGACCAGGTTTTCTGCCTTGTTCCAGTAGGTCATTTTCCCCCATTGCCTGGCAAGACAGAAAATGGGCATCCCACACTCCCGGAATGCCCGACGCTCAGCGTCTCCCTTGGAAAACTTGTCCTGAGACACGACCGCCCAACCGCCCTCTTTTTTGAGATGGGTCACCCATTCAATATCAGCGGAGTTGGCAGGGAATCTTTCACGCAGCGATACCACTGAGTGACCTTCACTCTTGGTCAGCTCATTGAGCGCTCTGGCGATGGCGGGCGGCAG
The DNA here is from genome assembly GCF_020312125.1 of Pseudomonas sp. P135. Lineage (NCBI taxonomy): Bacteria > Pseudomonadati > Pseudomonadota > Gammaproteobacteria > Pseudomonadales > Pseudomonadaceae > Pseudomonas > Pseudomonas sp. P135. The sequence goes on along the minus strand of NZ_JAGPYR010000032.1, from coordinate 15,098 downwards.
GTTGTTATCGATCAAAAAATTCAAGCCGCGATCCTGTGCTCAAAATTAACTGCGGCTTCCACTGCCGCAGGCGGAATCTCATAGAGTAAAGCCACACGTTTCGCGTTCTGACCTTCAGCCAGATAAGAATGATAGATCGCTGCTGTGTCGATCCCCGTTGTTGCCAACACCGGTTTGCCAAAATTCCTTGCCGGGTCCAAAACGACTGCCTTGCTTCGCTTGACCGGATACCAGCGCTTTGCCGACTCTTCACCTGCGTAATCAATGCCCTCATATAGGAAAGGTGTAATGACCTGTTTAAAGGCATATTGCCGCTTCACCAGATCCAGCAGAGCCTCATCACCCGTCTCATCCAGAACCGTTGCAAAAATATCTCGTCCGTCAGTCTGAAAACGTCTGCACGTAAACGGGTAGCGCTGACCGAACATTTCTCTGGCTTGTAACGAGGCGCTGCGGATCGCTTGCAAGCTGACGCCGTGCTGGCGAAATGCGTGAACAAAACGAATTTCCAGCAGATCGTGGAAGCCGAGCAGCTTGTCGTTCAGAAATGCGACCTCTGGCGTCCAGAGGCCGGGGTGATCTACACCTGCCGCGCTATAGCCGAACATCCATCTGCGAATGTCTTTCGCCGGAATGCCAGTGTATGAGGACGCTTCTGCTGGGGTGTATAGGCCCACACCGAGGAGGCGACTGGGTAATGCGGTGGTGTTCATAGCCCCTCTCTTCTCATGTGTGGAGTAATCAGGTGGGTAATTCTGGGCTTGATTCGGATATCAATCAACGAACGTTTTGGTAACCGAAGCGGATCAGGAAGTGACCTAATGCAAAAGCTGAAATGTCCTACAATGCCATCGCATAACACCAAGCAATCGAATCAAAGCGCCCCCAACGAAGCACATCCGCCGGGGGCGTTATCGTTTCAACAGGTGAGTCTAACCTGAGTCTCTAGCAGGCTCAGGCCTTGTTGAACAGTTCGGGCAAACCTTCCGCTTTCAGTACAGCCTTGACGGATGGACGTGCTTCGACTCGGGCCATGAACGCTTGCAAAGCAGGTTGCGCTTCCAGCGAAATGCCAAAATTGACAGACCAGCGTGTTACCGCGAACAGGTAGGTGTCAGCAACGCTGAAATCGTTACCCAGCAGGTAATCACGACCATCCGCCAGCAGGCCATTCAAGTAGGTTTGTCTGGCGATGACCGGACGCTGAGCGTCGGTGGCATCAGCCCCCTTCGCCAGATAGAAAAGCGGTGTCCAGGCCTTGTGATACTCAGCAGCCAGATAATTGAGTATCTCCTGCAGCCGTGCACGCTCCAGCGTGCCGTTGGCTGGCACCAGCGCTGGTACGAAGTGGTCACCCAGATATTGCAGCACGGCAGCGCCTTCAGTCAGAACAGCACCGCCATCCAACCCCAGCGCAGGAACAGCACCTTTGGGGTTGATCGCGTAATAGTCATCGCCGGATTCAAGCGTGTGCTGCCGCAGATTGACCTTGACCAATTCGTGAGCAACACCCGCTTCGTGCAACACGATATGAGCGGCAAGCGAGCAGGATCCGGGAGAGTAGTAGAACTTCATAGGTGATTGTTCCGGTGGTTGAGAATGACCAGATCCTAGCACCCAGATAACTTTTGTATAGCTGGTAACTTAAGGTTACTCTCATTCTCCGGTTACCATTCTGTAACCTGGTTACGCGCTGGAAACTCGCAACTCGACAAAGGAACACCCCGCCATGTCCCTGAAAATGCGCAAAAGCAAAGTCAACCATCCCGTCCCGGAATGCGCGGTAGCGGCGTGCATGTGGTTGCTGGGCGGAGTATGGACTCCAAATCTGCTGTGGAGTTTGAGTGGCGGGCCTCGACGGTTCGGCGAACTGCGCATAGACATTCCCGGCATTTCGGCAAAAATGCTGTCGGTAAGGCTTAAGGAGATGGAGGAGAACGGTGTGGTTGTTCGGACGGTGCTGGCGACTTCGCCGCCTTCTGCGGAGTACAGTCTCTCGGAGTTGGGATTGGAGTTGCTGCCGGCGATAAAGGCGATTGCGGAGATTGGGTATCGGTTAAAGTTGGGCGGGGGATGGGTAATAAGTGATCGTGGGAGATCGCCAGTCCAAAATTTAGATTGATACGGCCTCTTAGGCAGCTTCATCGAGGTATCCGGCGTGCTCAATAGCAGACGTTAACAACTATTAACAGACACTGTTTATTTTATTTAAAAACATCACGATGGACTTAACCTAAAACCTGATCGACCAAAGCAATATTTTTGAGGCTGACACGACTCACCTAAGTGATGATCTAGACCAGATAGATTACGGCACGAGGGCAAGAAATAAACTATAAACCACAAAAAACCCGGCCAATGGCCGGGTTGCCTGTTGAGTTAGCGATCAGCCAAACTATACAGATGAGTTGGTACGCACTAGCTTACTTTATAGCGTCAGCGTGCCAGCGCGCCGCCATATTAAGGGCGGCAAACAGCTGGACGATATTGAGCAATGATGGTCCCCGTATTACATGTCCAAGTGATGGTGTTGTTCGTACCGTTTGCTAATGGGGTCATAACGAAAGTCTGATTGCGAATAGCAGCGTTGACCGGTGCAGCATTAAGCGTGGTTGCGGTAATAACGCCATTTGCTGCGATTGCAACAGATGCAGTATACGTACCAGACGCACCGCCATACCCCGCAGCAGCGTTGCTTGCGGGGAAGGCACCAGTGGTTTGATACGCTTCACTAACGGCAACCTTCGCACCATCAGTCAGCGCAACCAACTCTGCTACCTGAGCACGGATCGTGTAATCCTGATATGCGGGAATAGCGACCGCAGCAAGAATGCCGACAATCGCCACCACGATCATCAGCTCGATCAATGTAAAACCTTTCTGTGTTTTCATCTCTACTTCTCCGGGGCGTCAATTAGGTAGTGCCTTGTCGAGTGATCAAGCACAGGTCGTGCCAAATGTCCTCCCACATGGATCATTGTCCTTTCTGGTTTGTCGAAAGAGCTCAAGACTCGGAAATCAGCAGAAACTGACAATTTTCGTCATCCCCCCCTCTGACATTTGGCAGCACCGCTCGACTGCGCTATAACCCACCCACTGTCCGTTTCTGGTGGTCTTATGACTGAAGCTGTCCTCACTGGTCTGGCCAAACAACTGGTCCTCGCCGAACTGCTTACTGAAACTGCTGCTCAGCAAGCGTATATACAGGCTCGCCGCGACAAGATTTCGTTGGTGAGCTATCTGGTGCAGAACAAATTGGTCAAAAGCCTGACGGTGGCAGAGATGGCCTCCGATCAATTTGGCGTTCCTTTCATGGACCTGACCAGCCTAGACAGGGAGAGCCAGCCTAAAGGTTTGGTCAGTGAAAAGCTGGTTCGACAGCATCACGCTCTGCCGCTGTGGCGACGCGGTAATAAGCTATTTATCGGAATTTCCGACCCTACGAATCATCAAGCGGTGACTGATATCCAGTTCAGCACTGGCCTGAACACCGAAGCGATTCTGGTTGAAGATGACAAGCTGACTGTTGCGATAGACCGTTTTTTCGACAGTGACAGCGGTCTGGGCAACCTGGAAGATGTGGATCTGGGTCTGGATATTGAACCGGCTGATGGCAAGGAAACTTCCATCGCTACGCAGAATGACGCAGACGATGCCCCGGTGGTGCGCTTCGTCAACAAAATGTTGATGGACGCTATTCGGTTAGGATCGTCCGACCTGCATTTTGAGCCTTACGAAAAGATCTTCCGCGTGCGGTTGCGTACCGACGGCATCTTGCATGAAGTCGCTAGACCACCAATTCATTTGGCGAACCGTATCGCCGCGCGCTTGAAAGTGATGGCCAGCCTGGATATCTCGGAACGACGCAAACCGCAGGACGGACGCGTCAAGTTACGTGTGTCCAAAACAAAAGCCATCGATTTTCGTATGAACACCTTACCCACGTTGTGGGGCGAGAAGATCGTAATGCGGATCCTCGATCCGACCAGTGCGCAGATGGGCATTGATGCGCTGGGCTACGAGCCAGAACAAAAGGCATTGTATCTGGAGGCGCTGAAGCAGCCGCAAGGTATGATTCTCGTAACCGGCCCGACAGGCTCCGGTAAGACAGTGTCCCTGTATACCGGGCTGAATATACTCAATACCGTGGATATCAATATTTCTACAGCCGAAGATCCGGTGGAGATCAACCTGGAAGGCATCAATCAGGTCAACGTCAACCCGCGCCAGGGACTGGACTTTTCCCAAGCCTTGCGCGCATTTTTGCGTCAAGATCCCGACGTGATCATGGTCGGCGAGATACGAGACCTGGAAACTGCCGAAATCGCCATCAAGGCCTCGCAGACTGGCCATATGGTGCTCTCAACTCTGCACACCAACAGCGCCGCGGAAACGCTGACTCGCCTGCACCATATGGGCGTTGCAGCATTCAATATTGCAACAGCGATCAACCTGATTATTGCGCAACGACTGGCGCGCAAGCTGTGTAGCCACTGCAAAAAAGAACTGGATATTCCTCGCGAGACACTGATTCAGGAAGGCTTTCCAGAAGCCAAAATAGGCACTTTCAAGATATACGGCCCGGTGGGCTGTGAGCACTGCAACGGGGGTTATCGAGGCAGGGTGGGCATTTACGAAGTGGTTAAGAAAACACCGGAACTGGAACGCATCATCATGGAAGAAGGCAACTCTCTGGAGATCTCCAGACAGATGCGCAAGGACGGTTTCAATGACCTTCGCACATCGGGGCTTTCGAAAGCCATGCAAGGCATCACCAGCCTTGAAGAAGTCAACCGAGTGACCAAGGATTGAACATGGCCAGCAAGGCAGTCAAAGTTACCGTTTACACGTGGGAAGGTGTTGACAAGAAAGGCACTAAAACCAGTGGCGAACTGAGCGGCCATAACCTGGCGCTCGTAAAGGCCCAGTTACGCAAGCAAGGCATCAATCCTACCAAGGTGCGTAAGAAGTCTGCGTCGTTCTTCGGTAAAGGCAAGAAGATCAAGCCTTTGGACATCGCATTCTTCTCTAGACAGATGGCGACAATGATGAAGGCCGGTGTGCCGCTGCTTCAATCATTCGATATTATCAGTGAGGGAGCAGAAAACCCAAATATGCGAGCTTTGGTAAACTCGCTAAAACAGGAAGTTTCAGCGGGTAATAGCTTTGCAACAGCCTTGCGGCAAAAGCCCGAATACTTCGACGAGCTATTTTGCAACCTAGTGGATGCAGGCGAACAGGCAGGCGCACTCGAAAGCCTTTTGGATCGTGTTGCTAGTTATAAGGAAAAGACTGAAAAGCTCAAAGCCAAGATCAAAAAAGCAATGACCTACCCTGCGGCTGTAGTGGTCGTGGCAATTATCGTATCAGGTATTCTGCTCATCAAAGTAGTACCTCAGTTCCAAGTAGTTTTTGCAGGATTTGGAGCTGAGTTACCAGGATTTACTTTAATGGTAATAGGCCTCTCTGAAATCGTACAGAAGTGGTGGCTAGCAATTAGCCTCGCTTTTTTCGCCGGTGCCTTTTTTTTAAAACGAGCTTATAAACAGTCCCAAAAATTTCGCGATAGCTTGGATCGTTTTCTACTGAAAGTACCGATTATTGGACCTCTGATTTTCAAATCCTCAGTGGCCCGTTACGCACGAACCTTAGCAACAACCTTTGCCGCTGGCGTTCCACTGGTCGAGGCGCTGGACTCCGTAGCAGGAGCCACGGGTAACGTAGTCTTTAAAAATGCGGTCAACAAGGTTAAGCAGGATGTTTCAACAGGTATGCAGTTGAATTTTTCGATGCGCTCCACCGGCGTTTTTCCTAGTCTAGCGATTCAAATGACCGCCATCGGCGAGGAATCTGGCGCATTGGACAATATGCTCGATAAAGTCGCTACCTATTACGAGGATGAAGTCGACAATATGGTAGATAGCCTGACCAGCCTGATGGAGCCAGTGATCATGGGCGTTCTCGGTGTAATCGTAGGTGGTTTGGTAATTGCGATGTATCTACCAATATTCAAACTTGGGGGCGCAGTCTGACATGCCCCTCCTCGACCTCCTGGCCAGCTCCCCCTTGGCCTTCGTCACCACCTGCTGCATCCTCGGCCTGATCATCGGAAGCTTCCTCAACGTGGTCGTCTACCGCCTGCCAATAATGATGGAGCGCGACTGGAAAGCCCAATCCCGAGAACTGCTCGGCCTGCCCGCCGAACCCGATCAGCCCGTCTTCAATCTGAATCGTCCCCGTTCCAGCTGCCCGCATTGCGCACACAAAATCCGCCCGTGGGAGAACCTGCCGGTTATCAGCTATCTGCTGCTGCGCGGTAAATGCTCGCAGTGCAAAGCGCCGATCAGCAAACGCTACCCGCTGGTCGAGCTGACCTGCGCAGTGCTATCAGCCTACGTGGCCTGGCATTTCGGCTTTGGCTGGCAGGCGGCGGCGATGCTGGTGTTGAGCTGGGGCCTGCTGGCGATGAGTCTGATCGATGCCGATCACCAACTGTTGCCTGATTCTCTGGTGCTGCCACTGCTGTGGCTGGGCCTGATCGTCAACGCTTTCGGGCTGTTCACCTCGCTGAACGATGCGCTATGGGGTGCAGTGGCCGGCTATCTGGCGCTGTGGTCGGTGTTCTGGCTGTTCAAGCTGGTGACCGGCAAGGAAGGCATGGGTTATGGCGACTTCAAGTTGCTGGCCATGCTGGGCGCGTGGGGCGGCTGGCAGATTTTGCCGCTGACCATCCTGTTATCGTCGCTGGTGGGCGCGCTGCTCGGGGTGATCATGATGCGTGTGCGCAGGGTCGAAAGCGGTACGCCGATCCCCTTTGGTCCTTATCTGGCCATTGCGGGGTGGATCGCTTTGCTCTGGGGTGGTCAAATAACCGACTCTTACATGCAGTTTGCCGGTTTCAGATGACTCACCCTGATGAAAAACCCTGGATTCTTGGCCTGACTGGCGGCATCGGTAGCGGTAAAAGTGCAGCGGCGAAGTGTTTTAGCGACCTTGGCGTCGACACTGTGGATGCCGACCATGCCGCCCGCTGGGTTGTCGAGCCCGGGCGCCCGGCGCTGGAGCAGATCGCGGCGCACTTCGGTAACGGCGTGTTGCAGACCCGCGGCGAGCTGGATCGTGGCGCGCTGCGCAAGCTGATCTTCGAAAACCCCGAGCAGCGGCGCTGGCTGGAAGCGCTGCTGCATCCGCTGATCAATCAGGAAATCGTCAGCCATCTGGCCAAGGCCAAGTCGCCGTATGCCATTTTGGTCTCGCCACTGCTGGTCGAGTCCGGGCAATACCGCATGGTTCAGAGGCTGCTGGTGATCGATGCTCCGGCGCACCTGCAGATAGAACGCACCATGCTGCGCGACAGCTCCAGCCAGGAGCAGGTCGAAGCCATTCTCAAGGTGCAGATCCAGCGTGAAGACCGCCTGCGTCATGCCAATGATGTGCTGGTCAACGACCGCGATCACGCCTGGCTCAGCAGCGAAGTCGAGCGGCTGCACCACTTTTACCTTACTTTGCGTGGAGGCCAATCATGAGCCAACCAATGACCGTTCAATGCCCAACCTGCGACGCCCCGGTGGAATGGAGCGCAGCCAGTCCGAGCCGTCCGTTCTGCTCCGAGCGCTGCAAACTGATCGACCTGGGAGCCTGGGCTTCTGAAGAGCATGCAATTCCGGTGAGCCCGGATGCCGAGGATGAGTTGTTCTCGGGTGACCTGGAGGCTCCGCACAGGGGGCATTGATAACAAGTCGATGTGAAGCAACTCGCTTATACGCAACTACGAGGGCTATCTTTCAGCCGCATCTCAGGACGTCTGTGATGGCCCTTTCGCGAGCAAGCTCGCTCCCACGACGCTCATGTCTCGCGATCATTTACGGTCCAACGCAGCCCTCAACGCATCAGCACTGCGAAACTGCTGCTGACTGACCAACTGCCCGTCGCGCAACTGTAACCACAGCACTTTATCGTCATCGCCTGCGTACTGCGGCACGATGCGCGCCTCTCGATCAAGCATCACGCGATAGCTGTAGTCACGCATTTTGGGGATGGCGAACATCTTGGCGATGATGGTTGGCATTTTCTGGATGTCAGCGACAAACACCGTGTGGCGTGATTCCAGAAAGCCTTTTGGCTTGTCCTGAAGGGCGGCATTCACCAACTTGGCGGCGTCCATGCTGCGTGCGACCAGCAGGGTTTGCGTCTGGTTGTTCAGGGTGTAGGGTTGATCGTATTGATCGAGCAGTGTCCAGGAGGACAGGCGCTCGCCGACTTGCAGGGCGTTGGCGGTGAGGGGCAGCAAGGCCAAGAGTAGAGCGGAAAGAAATTTCACTGCCAGAGTCCTCCGAGGTTAAGGACAGCAAGCATAATGCTTTCTGCAGGCGTCACGCAGAACTATTCAATACGCCGAATTCAGAGACACCCAATATGCTTAAGGGCCTGCCCCGTTCCCCGTAAAGATAAGGCTTCTGGCAGCGCTGGTGAGCGAAACGACAAATAACGCTCACCAGAGATGGACTATTTCTTTTTGGCTTTTCTTACTTCAGCCATTGGATCATTACAACCTTGTTTTTGACAGGGTTGGACTGACGCTTTGTCCGTGCTAGTGAAGGTTCCTTTTCGTACACCTTCTTCTGCGCACTTGTCACACCAGACTTCGGCGTAAACTTCTTGCCCATCGACATTACCTATCTGCATAAAGCAATCCTTGAGTTACCAAAAAATGAGTACTTGGCTCGTCTAGTTCAGTATTAACACGAGAAATTGAACTCGCTTGCTATCGAAACGAATTGCAAAAAGAGATGCATCGATAACCGACACACCTCTTTTCGCATCAACCCTACTGCCAGTTGGCTGCCAACACAGCGTCTAACTGTGTTTGCTGTGCAGCCGTCAGGTTTCGCTCGGCCCCTGCATCAACTCCGAACGACGCCATGCTGTCGACCAGGCTTTGCACCTGGCTATCAAGCAACGTTTTTCCATCGGCAGTCTTGAATTGGTCCACCTGATAGTCATTAGCCGCATACCAGTTGCTCACCACTACCTTGTCGCTGGTATCGATGATACTGACTTCCAGATCGCTACCACTGCGACGGAACCACAAGTCGTCAAGGCTTACCTCTGTGCCGAATTGCAGCACATCGGTACCGCTACTGACATCGTAATTGTTGATCACGTCTCGTCCTGAGCCAATGTTGATCTCGTAGGTGTCACTGCCATCGCCCCCGATAAGGCTATCGTTGCCAGTGCCGCCGTTGAGTACATCATTGCCCGCGCCGCCATAGAGAGTGTCGTTGCCCGACTCTCCGTACAACCTGTCGTCACCCTCTTCACCATACAGCGTATCAAGCCCTTTGCCGCCATAGATGCTGTCATTGCCAGCCGCACCGGAAGCGTTATCGTCGCCGTCGCCAGCGTTGATAACATCATCACTCGCGTAACCGCGGAGGCTCTGGTCAGATGAATTTCCAAACAGTACCTGGGACTTGATGGCCGACTGATTCCAGAGTGTGCCATCAGCAAATTGCAGCTGATCGATCTGATACCCGCTCGTTGCGTCCTCGGCGAAATGGTTCATCACGCGCAGACTGTCGGTTGTACCGTTGGCGCGAATAAGCAGATCACTGCTGTCCCGAGTGATACTGACATCACTGACGTTCAGGTCGGCAAGTTTTACGGTATCAAGCTTTCCGACACGGGCTTCATTGGCATAGTAGATGCTGTCTTGCCCGGCGCCTTTGCCAAACAGGTAGGTATCGTCTCCGTCACCACCGTTCAGTTGATCATTCCCGGCACCGCCGTCCAGAACATCATTGCCATCTCCGCCGTAGAGCGTGTCATTGCCTGCTCCACCTTGCAGCAAATCGTTACCACCGTCACCGTTAAGCGTGTCAGCGCCCGCACCGCCGGACAAAGTATCGTTGCCGCTACCACCGTTCACCGTATCGTCGCCAGCACCGGCGTCGATCAAGTCATTGCCGGACGTACCGGAGAGGGTTTCATCGATGTCCGAGCCTTGCATGACCTGGGATTTGATCTGGCTCTGATCCCAGAAACTGCCATCGGCAAACTGGATACGGTCGATTTGATAACCGCCAGCGGCGTCCCCCTGGAAGTGGTAAACCACTCGCAGGCTGTCGGTGCTACCCAGTACCCGGATGATCAGGTCGTTACCATCGCGGCGCACGCTGACATCAGAGGCATTGAGATCGGTAAGCTTGATCGTATCGAGCTTGCCTTCGCGATTTTCATAGGCGTAGTAAATCGTGTCTTGCCCAGCGCCCTTACCAAACAGGTAAGTATCGTCACCCTCGCCACCGTCCAGTTGATCGTTGCCAGCTCCGCCGTCCAGGGTGTCATTACCCACTCCACCATTGAGGCTGTCATTCCCTGCGCTGCCCAGCAGCAAGTCATTACCCTCGCCGCCGCTCAACGTATCGGCTCCGGCATTACCTGCCAGAGTGTCATTACCGGCAGCACCGTTGATGACGTCATCGCCCGCTCGCGCATCAATAACGTCATCACCACTGGTTCCCGACAATGTTTCGTCCGCGTCGCTACCCTGCAGAATCTGGTTCTTGATGGCCGACTGATCCCAGAAACTTCCATCGGCGAACTGGATGCGATCAATCTGATACCCATAGGTCGCATCGTTAGTGAAGTGGCTCACCACACGAAGGCTATCCGTGCTTCCCAGTACAAGAATGAGCAAATCATTTCCGTCGCGGCGCACGCTTACGTCCACTGCATTCAGATCAGTCAGCTTGACGGTATCGAGCTTGCCGACACGATTTTCATACGCATAGTAGACCCTATCCTGACCAGCACCCTTGGCGAAGATGTATGTGTCATCGCCGTCGCCGCCATCAAGCTGATCGTTACCCGCGCCGCCGTTAAGGATATCGTTACCAGCATCGCCGTAGAGAATGTCGTTACCCTGGCCACCCAGCAACAGGTCATCCCCACTCCCGCCATTGAGAGTATCTGCTCCCTTGCTGCCTGACAGCGTATCGTCCCCGCCGCCGCCATTGACGATGTCGTCTCCCGCACCGGCATCAATGCTGTCGCTGATGGCTGTACCCGCCAACGTCTCGTCGGCATCCGTTCCCTGCAGGACCGCAGATTTGATCAACGCCTGATTCCAGCTACTGCCGTCGGCAAACTGAATTTGATCAATCTGGTAACCATAAGTCGCATCGCTGGTGAAGTGAGCTACTACTCGTAGACTATCGGTGGTGCCCAAAACACGAATGAGCAAATCATTACCGTCACGGCGTACACTTACATCCGTTGCATTCAAGTCGATCAACTTCACCATATCGAGCTTGTCTACACGACTTTCATAGGCGTAGTTAATACTGTCCTGGCCCGATCCTTTGCCGAACAGGTAAGTATCGTCACCGTTGCCGCCGTCCAGAGTGTCATTACCAGCACCGCCGTCCAATTGGTCATTACCGTTGCCGCCGTTGAGAGCGTCCTTGCCCTCTCCCCCATTCAACACATCGTTTCCATCTTCGCCATTCAATGTGTCGGCACCGCTACCACCAGAGAGAGTATCGTTGCCGCTCCCCCCATTGACCGAATCGTCGCCCGCTGCCGCATTGATGATGTCATCACTACCGGTACCAGCTAGAGTTTCATCAGCTTCAGTACCTTGTAGCACCTGTGCCTTAATAGCTGTTTGATCCCAGAAGCTACCGTCTGCAAAGGCAATCCGGTCGATCTGATAGCCAGCCGTCGCATCACTCATAAAGTGGTAAAAAACTCGTAGAGTATCGGTTGTGCCGAGAATACGGATGACCAAGTCGTAGCCGTCACGAGCGATACTTACATCTGCAGCGTTTAGATCGATCAGTTTGACCTGATCCAGTTTGCCCACACGACTCTCGTTGGCGTAATAGACGGTATCCTGACCTGAACCCTTGCCGAACAGATAGATATCGTCACCCGCTCCGCCATCGAGACGATCATTACCTGCGCCGCCATCAAGTATGTCATTACCACTTCCGCCTAAGAGGGTGTCATTACCAGTGCCGCCATTAAGGTAGTCATCACCTTCATCGCCATTAAGTGAGTCGGCACCGTCGCCACCGAGCAATCTGTCCTGGCCGGCGGCGCCGTACAACGTATCGTCATCCGCCCCCCCGTCGATTAGATCATCGCTGGCGAAACCAGTCAGAACCTGAGCAGCATCACTGCTTGTGAGCACTTGCGCCTTGATGGTCGACTGATCCCAATTGCTGCCATCGGCAAATTCGATACGGTCGATCTGATAGCCGGCAGTAGCGTCACTCATGAAGTGATACATGACACGCAGAGTATCGGTCGTGCCGTTGATACGGATTACGAGGTCATAGCCGTCACGCACCACACTGACATCGGCAGCATTGAGGCCAATCAGCTTGACCTGATCGACCTTGCCTACACGGTTTTCGTTCGCATAGTAAATGGTGTCCTGGCCCGCGCCTTTACCGAACAGGTAAGTATCGTCACCGGCTCCGCCATCCAAACGGTCATTCCCGGCACCTCCATCGAGCACATCGTTGCCGGCACCGCCGTTGAGGATGTCATTGCCCAACCCGCCTTGCAGCAGATCGTTACCCTCTTCACCACTCAACGTATCAGCTCCGGAGCCGCCCATCAGGGTGTCATTGCCAGCAGCACCGTTTATTGTGTCGTCCCCACCGCCCGCGTCGATCAAGTCATCGGTAGCGTACCCTGCCAGGTACTGGTCCACATCACTCCCCAGCATGACCTGGGTCTTGATTGTGTCCTGCCCCCAAGTGCTGCCATCGGCAAACTGAATGCGATCAATCTGATAACCGGAAGTGGCATCCCCTATGAAGTGATACATGACTCGCAGGGTATCGGTAGTGCCATTGACCCGGATAATCAGGTCATAGCCATCTCGCGAAACACTGACGTCCGACACTCCGAGACCGACCAACTGAATGGTATCGACCTTACCTGCACGGGTTTCATTAACGTAGTAAAGGATGTCTTGCCCAGATCCTCTTCCGAACAGATATGTATCGTCACCTGCTCCGCCATCGAGACGATCATTGCCAGCACCGCCATCAAGCACGTCATCACCCGAACCGCCGTTGAGAGTGTCGTTACCCAATCCGCCTTGCAGAAGATCGTTACCTTCATCGCCATTCAAGGTATCGGCACCTGACCCACCGACGAGCTTATCGTTGCCAGCGGAACCGACGATTGTGTCGTCCCCGGCACCGCCGTCGATCAGATCGTCAGTACCGTAGCCCGCCAGGTACTGGTCGGCGTCACTGCTTTGCAATACTTGAGACTTGATCGTTTCCTGATCCCAGGCACTGCCATCGGCAAACTGGATGCGGTCGATCTGATAACCGGCTGTGGCATCGCTCATGAAGTGATACACGACGCGCAACGTATCAGTCGTGCCGTTGATGCGAATCACCAGGTCGTAGCTGTCTCGCGAAACGCTTACATCAGCTGCATTGAGGTCGACCAATTGAATCGTATCGACCTTGCCGACGCGGCTTTCGTTGGCGTAGTAGATAGTGTCCTGACCCGAGCCCTTGCCGAACAGGTAGGTATCGTCACCGGCACCACCATCCAGACGATCATTGCCAGCACCGCCATCAAGCACGTCATTGCCGGCGCCACCGTTGAGGATGTCATTGCCCGAACCGCCTTGTAGCAGATCGTTACCCTCTTCGCCGTTCAGGGTATCGGCACCCGAACCACCGGCCAGGGTGTCATTGCCAGCACCACCACTGACGGTGTCGTCACCGGCACCGGCGTCGATCAGGTCGTCGGTGGCGTAACCCGTCAGGGACTGGTCAGCATCATTCGCCTGCAATACCAGAGTCTTGATTGCGTCCAGATCCCAGGCACTGCCATCGGCAAACTGGATGCGGTCAATCTGATAACCGGCTGTGGCATCGCTCATGAAGTGATACACGACGCGCAACGTATCAGTCGTGCCGTTGATGCGAATCACCAGGTCATAGCTGTCTCGCGAAACGCTGACGTCGGCTGCATTGAGGTCGACCAATTGAATGGTATCGACCTTGCCGACGCGGCTTTCGTTGGCGTAGTAGATCGTGTCCTGACCCGAGCCCTTACCGAACAGGTAGGTGTCGTCACCGGCACCACCATCCAGACGATCATTGCCAGCACCGCCATCGAGCACGTCATTGCCGGCGCCACCGTTGAGGATGTCATTGCCCAGACCGCCTTGCAGCAAGTCGTTACCTTCTTCACCGTTCAGGGTATCGGCACCCGAACCACCGGCCAGGCTGTCGTTGCCAGCACCACCACTGACGGTGTCGTCACCGGCACCGGCGTCGATCAGGTCATCTGTGGCGTAACCGGCCAGAGACTGGTCAGCACCATTCCCTTGCAATACCTGAGTCTTGATTGCGTCCAGATCCCAGGCAATGCCATCGGCAAACTGGATGCGGTCGATCTGATAACCAGCTGTGGCATCGCTCAGGAAGTGATACACGACGCGCAACGTATCAGTCGTGCCGTTGATGCTAATCACTAGGTCATAGCTGTCTCGCGAAACGCTGACATCAGTTGCATTGAGGTCGACCAACCGAATCGTATCGACCTTGCCGACACGGCTTTCGTTGGCGTAGTAGATCGTATCCTGACCCGAGCCCTTGCCGAACAGGTAGGTGTCGTCACCGGCACCACCGTCCAGACGGTCATTACCCGAGCCCCCCTCCAACACATCGTCTCCACCATTACCGTAGAGCGTATCGTTACCGTCACCTCCGGTAAGGGTTTCGCCGACCTCCGTACCGGAGACAGTCAAGGCACTCACCGCTACAGGTGTGAACAGATTGGCGCTGATACTCTCTTTGTTCCAGATCACCCCATCGGCAAACTGCACCTGATCGATGCCATAGCCGTAGATGGCACTGCTGTAGAAGTGCGAACTGACCCGTAGGGTTTCACCGCCGTCCTTGATCTGGATAATCAGGTCATCGGACTCACGGCGCAGCACCACATCGGCAGCGTTCAGACCTTCCAGACGAATCACGTCCAGTTTGTTTGCAGTGGTGTCGTTATAGGCATAGTTGCTGATAGTGTCCTGACCCGAGCCCTTGCGGAACACG
>NZ_JAGPYR010000031.1:0-35168 GCF_020312125.1 Pseudomonas sp. P135 | reverse complement strand
CTGGGTTTTGAGAAAACCCTAAACTTGGCTCAGCAATCGTTGGTTACATCTTTGATTTCTCGCGGAGTAACTTGGGTTGCTGATAATCTGCTGACTTCAGTCTGACACCACAAGCACCCACACGAATTGCTTGATTCAGTTGTTAAAGAGCGGTGGGTTAAGATCTTTCGTCTCAACCGAGGCGCGCATTCTACAGCGTCCCCTGTATCTGTCAAGCGGTTATTTCAAGAAGTTTTCAAAGTTTCCTTTGCAACTTCAACCACTTGCGCTTCGATCAACTCTTGAGTTGCTCATCAGCGGGAGGCGAATTCTACAGCGTTACAACCGCGTGTCAAACTCTTTTTTCTCACCGCTGTCGATCAATCCAGACCCGACCTCCTTCCTCGCTGACTCTTCACTCCAAACCCTTGCAAACTATTGATCTACAAGACTTTTTCGTTTCCGTCTGCGCCGGAAGTGGGGCGAATTATAGACACCTCAGCGAGGGCGTCAACCGTTAATTTCAAAATCGCCAAAATTAACCTTAAAGGCACCTTGGTTATATAGAAGAGCCCGTCGCAAACACTTTCTTCTATTTCTATATAGCTACAGCACCCCTGCCTCGCGCAGCAGAGTGATCTCTTCCTCTCCAATCCCCAGCAGCGCCTGCAGCACTTGCGCCGTATGCTCTCCCAGCAATGGCGGCGCCCTTGTGTATTCGACTGGCGTCTCAGACAGCCGTATCGGGCTGGCGACCTGCGGAACACGCCCGGCCAGCGCATGGGGAAGCTCTATGGCCAGGCCACGCGCTACCACGTGCGGATCGGCAAACACCTGGGCCAGGTCATTGACCGGCCCGCAAGGCACACCGGCGGCCTCCAGCTCACTGACCCACTGGGCAGTGGTCTTGAACACCGTTACCTGGCGAATCAACGGAATCAGCTCGGCACGATGAGCCACTCGTAGCGTATTGGTCAGGAAGCGCGGATCGTCCGCCCACTGCGGCTGCCCCGCCACAGCGGCAAACTTCCTGAACTGACTGTCATTGCCGACGGTAAGGACCAGATCGCCATCAGCCGTGGGGAAGTCCTGATACGGCACGATGTTGGGATGAGCATTTCCCAAGCGCCTGGGCGCTACCCCCGTCGTCAGGTAGTTCATGGCCTGATTGGCCAGACAGGCTACTTGTACATCCAGCAGCGCCATATCGATGTACTGGCCGATATCGCTTTGATCACGATGCGCCAGAGCAGCGAGAATGGCCGTCGTCGAATACAGCCCCGTCAGGATGTCGGTCAATGCGACGCCGACCTTCACCGGCCCGGCACCCTCTTCACCCTCCGGCAAACCGGTAAGGCTCATCAGGCCGCCAAGCGCCTGGATCATGAAGTCGTAACCCGGACGCCGCGCATACGGCCCGCTTTGCCCGAAGCCGGTAATGGAGCAATAGATCAGCCTCGGGTTGACCGCCCTCAGCGACTCGTAATCCAGTCCGTAAGCCGCCAGCCCGTCGACCTTGAAGTTTTCGATCACGATGTCGGACTTCGCTGCCAGTTCGCGCACCAGCCTTTGCCCTTCAGGACGCGTGAAGTCGATGGTCACTGACTGCTTGTTGCGATTGGCGGACAGGTAATAAGCCGCCTCGCTGGTGTTCTGCCCCGCAGCATCCTGAAGGAACGGCGGCCCCCACGAGCGCGTATCATCGCCACACCCGGGGCGCTCGACCTTGATGACGTCAGCGCCGAGGTCAGCAAGGATCTGCCCGGCCCATGGCCCGGCCAGGACTCTCGACAGGTCGAGCACCCGGATATGCGAAAGCGCCCCCATGATCAGCCCTCCTTAATAGAAAGCCTGAATGCCGGTCTGCGCACGCCCAAGGATCAACGCATGCACGTCGTGCGTGCCTTCGTAGGTATTCACAACCTCCAGGTTGACCAGATGCCTGGCGATACCGAACTCGTCCGAGATGCCATTACCGCCCAGCATGTCGCGCGCCAGGCGCGCGATATCCAGCGACTTGCCGCACGAGTTGCGCTTCATGATCGAGGTGATCTCCACGGCAGCCGTACCTTCGTCCTTCATGCGCCCCAGACGCAGGCAACCCTGCAAGGCCAGAGTGATTTCGGTCTGCATGTCTGCCAGTTTCTTCTGGATCAGCTGATTGGCCGCCAACGGACGCCCGAATTGCTGGCGATCCAGGGTGTATTGTCGCGCGGTGTGCCAGCAGAACTCCGCGGCACCCAGCGCACCCCAGGAAATGCCGTACCGTGCCGAGTTGAGGCAGGTGAACGGCCCCTTCAGACCGCGCACATCGGGAAAGATGTTCTCTTCGGGGACAAACACGTTATCCATGACGATCTCGCCGGTGATCGATGCGCGCAAACCAACCTTGCCGTGAATGGCCGGAGCGCTCAGGCCTGCCCAGCCTTTTTCGAGAACGAAACCGCGAATATCGCCGGCATCGTCCTTGGCCCACACCACAAACACATCGGCGATCGGGCTGTTGGTGATCCACATCTTGCTGCCGCTCAAGCGGTAACCACCCTCGACACGCCGGGCACGGGTAATCATCGCTCCAGGATCGGACCCATGATCAGGCTCGGTCAGGCCGAAGCAGCCGATCCATTCGCCCGAAGCCAGTTTGGGCAGGTACTTCTCTTTCTGGGCCTGCGTACCGAACTCGTTGATCGGCACCATGACCAGCGAGGACTGCACACTCATCATTGAACGGTAGCCCGAGTCGATACGCTCGACTTCGCGCGCAATCAACCCATAACACACGTAATTCAGACCGCTGCCACCAAACTCTTCCGGGATGGTCGCGCCCAGCAGCCCCACCTCGCCCATCTCGCGAAAGATGGCCGGGTCGGTTTTCTCGTGACGGAATGCTTCCAGCACGCGCGGGGCCAGCTTGCTCTGGGCGAACTGCTCGGCCGTGTCGCGGACCATGCGCTCTTCTTCAGTGAGCTGTTGATCCAGCAACAAGGGGTCAATCCAGTTAAAGCTTGCCTTACCGCTCATGCCAGTTCCTCGCATTCAGATGAAATCATGCAGCGATCCTAGTCCCGGCCCATGCCAGCGACAAACGAGGTTTTATCAAGCGCCTGTGCTAATTTCTCACTCCGTGACACCAAAATTCGCTCTAAAACAAAAATATCAGTGAGAAGAAAGTACATGAGACGCAAGATACCCAGCACCACTGCACTGGTCAGTTTCGAGGCAGCCGCCCGCCACGAGAGCTTCACCAAGGCCGCCAATGAGCTGTCCCTCACGCAAGGCGCTGTGTGTCGGCAAATCGGCGGACTGGAGGAGTTTCTCGGCGTTGAGCTGTTCCGGCGTTCGCGCAGGGGCGTAAAGCTCACGGAAGCGGGGCTGTCCTATAGTCGTCGTGTGTCCCAGCAACTGGACGCGGTCGAGCGTGACACACTGTCGGTCATGGGCCAGCAAGGTGCCAACGCCATCGAGCTCGCCGTGGTGCCGACCTTCGGAACTCAGTGGCTGCTGCCGCGCCTGAAGGACTTCCAGCACAAGCACCCCGACGTCACGGTCCACCTGACCAACCGCACCCGCCCGTTCCTGTTTGCCGACACCGACTTCGATGCCGCGATCTACTTTGGCGATGCCGACTGGTCCGGCACCCAGTCGCATCGGCTGATGGGTGAAAACTCCATGCCGGTCTGCAGCCCCTCCTTTCTTGAAGGTCGCGACAGCCTGGAAGCACGCGAACTGGCCGAATTGCCGCTGCTGCAACAGACCACCCGGCCCTACGCCTGGCGGCAATGGTTCAACGCACAGGATCTGGATGTAGCGCGTGACATGACCGGTCCGCGCTACGAGCTGTTCTCCATGCTGGCGCAGGCGGCCATGCACGACATGGGCATCGCCCTGATTCCGCCCTTCCTCATTCAGCGTGAACTGCAGGAAAGGCGCCTGGTGATCGCAAACACCCGCGCACTGCCCGGCAGTAGCAGTAAGGCCTATTACCTGATGATTCCCGAGCGCAAAGTGGAATCGGCCTCGCTGACTGCATTTCGTGACTGGCTGATCGAACAGGCCCAGCGCTACCGGCTGCCCCAGGAACAAGCCTGAAGCCGTTCAAAGGTAGTCCATAGCGAAAGTCGCCTACAGATATAACCTTATGTCGCAATGAAGAAACTTCCCACTGTTCACAAAAATCCGGCATCCCCCTTTGTTTATAGGGACTTTAGTGCTATTCGCTGCTTTTCCCGGTTTTCCGCCAGAAAACTTCTATCACCTGTTTTTTGTAAGGAATAGCGCCACAAGCCTTACAAATAAAGGTCCTCGTCAGATCAGTGCGACAATAGGTCACAGTGTGACTTGTAGTTCATCTATAGTTTCGTTACAGAATGTATTGAAGCCCGCAAACTTCGCCTGCAAAATGCCCCGCCCCTGCTGCACAGGGGTGTGCTGATTGGCCAAGCCAGACGCACCAGCCGTAGTGCACTGGCCTACATACGAACGATAAAAAATCGCGCAGGAGATTTGTCGTGCACATTGGTGTTCCTCTCGAAACACAAGCGGGCGAAACCCGGGTAGCTGCTACCCCGGAAACCATCAAAAAACTGATCAGCCAGGGTCACAGGGTTACGGTGCAAAGCGGCGCGGGCCTTCATGCCAGCGTTCCGGACAGCGCTTACGAGGCTGCTGGCGCAGTGATCGGTGACAGCAACGAGACCTATGCGGCCGAACTGATTCTCAAGGTCGTCGCACCTGACGATGAGGCGCTGAGCCTGATCAAAAGTGGCTCGGTGGTCGTCGGCATGCTCAACCCCTTCAACAACGAACTGATCGGCAAGATGGCTGCACGCGGCATTACCGCGTTCGCCCTGGAAGCCGCGCCGCGCACATCGCGCGCGCAAAGCCTTGATGTGCTGTCTTCACAAGCCAACATCGCGGGCTACAAGGCAGTACTGCTCGCCGCACATCATTACCCGCGCTTCATGCCCATGCTGATGACCGCTGCCGGCACCGTCAAAGCTGCCCGGGTGCTGATCCTGGGCGCAGGCGTTGCCGGTCTGCAGGCCATTGCCACCGCCAAAAGGCTGGGCGCCGTGGTAGAAGCCTCGGATGTGCGTCCGGCAGTAAAGGAACAGATCGAGTCGCTGGGCGCGAAATTCATCGATGTGCCCTACGAGACCGACGAAGAGCGCGAATGCGCCGAAGGCGTTGGCGGCTACGCGCGGCCCATGCCGGCCAGCTGGATGCAGCGCCAGGCCGCCGCTGTGCATGAGCGCGCGAAACTGTCGGACATCGTCATCACGACCGCACTCATTCCCGGCCGCAAGGCACCGGTGCTGCTCGGCGCAGAAACAGTGGCGCAGATGAAACCAGGCTCGGTGGTGATCGACCTGGCCGCTGCACAGGGCGGCAACTGCCCGCTGACCGTTGCCGATCAAGTGGTTGTCGAGCACGGCGTGACCATCGTCGGCCACACCAACCTGCCCGCTCTGGTCGCAGCCGATGCATCGGCGCTCTACGCCCGCAACCTGCTGGACTTCATGAAGCTGCTGTTCGACAAGGACGGCACATTCTCGATCAACCTCGAAGACGACATCGTCGCCGCATGCCTGATGTGCCGCGACGGGCAAGTTGTCCGCAAGAACGGCTGAGGACACACCAATGGAAGAGCTGATTTCCCCCGGCGTCTACAACCTGATCATTTTCGTACTGGCGATTTATGTCGGCTACCACGTGGTCTGGAATGTCACGCCTGCGCTGCACACGCCACTCATGGCGGTCACCAATGCCATCTCCGCCATCGTCATCGTCGGCGCCATGCTCGCCGCCGCGCTCACGGTCACCCCGCTGGGCAAGACCATGGGCACGCTGGCGGTCGCACTGGCGGCCGTGAATGTGTTTGGCGGGTTTCTCGTCACTCGGCGGATGCTGGAGATGTTCAGGAAAAAGGCCCCCAAGGCAAAGGATGAGGCGCCCAAGTCATGAGCATGAATCTGGTTACCCTGCTGTACCTGATCGCATCGATCTGCTTCATCCAGGCACTCAAAGGCTTGTCGCACCCGACCACCTCGCGCCGTGGCAACCTGTTCGGCATGCTCGGCATGGGTCTGGCGGTCATCACCACAATCGGCCTGGTGTTCAAGCTCGCGGCACTGTCTAGCGCTGAAGGGACCAGCGCGGGCATCGGCTACATCGTAGTCGGCCTGCTGGTGGGCGGAACCGCTGGCTCGATCATGGCCAAGCGCGTCGAAATGACCAAAATGCCGGAGCTGGTGGCGTTCATGCACAGCATGATTGGCCTGGCAGCGGTGTTCATCGCTATAGCAGCCGTGGTCGAGCCTCAATCGCTGGGTATCGTTCGCAATCTGGGCGATGCGATTCCGGCCGGCAACCGTCTGGAGCTGTTCCTGGGTGCAGCCATCGGTGCGATTACCTTCTCGGGTTCGGTCATCGCTTTCGGCAAACTCTCGGGCAAATACAAATTTCGCCTCTTTCAAGGCGCACCGGTACAGTTTGCCGGCCAGCACACGCTCAATCTGGTCCTGGGTCTTGCCACGCTGTTCTTCGGCCTGACCTTCATGTTCACCGGCAGCCTCACTGCCTTTGCGATCATGCTGGCGCTGGCCTTCGTCATCGGTGTGCTGCTGATCATCCCGATTGGCGGGGCCGACATGCCGGTGGTGGTCTCGATGCTCAACAGCTATTCAGGCTGGGCAGCAGCCGGCATCGGCTTTTCGCTGAACAACTCGATGCTGATCATTGCGGGCTCACTGGTAGGCTCCTCGGGCGCGATCCTTTCCTACATCATGTGCAAGGCGATGAACCGCTCGTTCTTCAACGTGATCGGCGGTGGCTTCGGCGGCGCAACGGACTCGGCAGGCCCGGCGGGTGCCAAGGAAGCGCGCCCGGTGAAGTCAGGTTCGGCAGACGACGCAACCTTCTTGCTGACCAATGCCGATACCGTGATCATCGTGCCCGGCTACGGCCTGGCAGTGGCTCGTGCCCAGCATGCGCTCAAGGAACTGACCGAGAAGCTCGTCCACCGCGGCGTCACCGTGAAGTACGCCATTCACCCGGTGGCCGGACGCATGCCCGGGCACATGAACGTGCTGCTGGCCGAAGCCGAAGTGCCTTACGACCAAGTCTTCGAGATGGACGACATCAACTCCGAATTCGGTCAGGCCGATGTGGTGCTGGTGCTCGGCGCCAACGACGTGGTCAACCCGGCCGCCAAGAACGATCCGAAATCCCCTATCGCCGGGATGCCCATCCTGGAGGCGTTCAAGGCCAAGACCATCATCGTCAACAAACGCTCGATGGCCAGTGGTTACGCAGGTCTGGATAACGAATTGTTCTATCTGGATAAAACCATGATGGTGTTCGGAGACGCCAAAAAGGTGATCGAGGACATGGTGAAGGCCGTCGAAAACGCCTAGCCTCACAGCGCTCCATTGAAGCCCCGGCTCGCTTGGCGACCGGGGCTTTTTACATTCCGCGTAACAGTGTTTTGCGCTGGAACCCGCCAATCAGAGCGCTCAAATGCGACCTTGGTAGCAGGACGAAGCCCGTCCAAGGCTCTAGACTTGTCGTTCGCTTCTATCTACGAGACAGACCCATGTACCGTGACCGTATCCGCCGGCCCTCCCTGATGAGCAAGGTTATGAGCGCAGCCGACGCTGCCGCCTTGATTGAAGACGGCATGACCGTCGGCATGAGTGGCTTCACCCGTGCAGGCGAAGCCAAGGCCGTACCCCACGCGCTGGCCGAGCGCGCCAAAGTGACGCCGCTGAAAATCAGTCTGATGACCGGCGCCAGTCTGGGCAATGACCTGGACAAGCAACTGACCGAGTCCGGCGTGCTGTCCCGGCGCATGCCCTTTCAGGTCGACAGCACGCTGCGCAAGGCGATCAACAACGGCACGGTGATGTTCATTGATCAGCATTTGTCCGACACCGTCGAGCTGCTGCGCAATCGGCAGATCAAGGCTGTGGACCTGGCCGTGATCGAATGCGTGGCGATCACCGAAGAGGGTCATCTGGTGCTGAGTACCTCCGTGGGCAACTCGGCCAGCTTCGCCATTCTGGCCAAACAGGTCATCGTGGAAATCAACCTGTCCCAGCCACTTGAGCTGGAAGGCCTGCACGACATCTATATACCCAGCTACAGACCGACACGCCTGCCGATTCCGGTCCTGGAGGCCGATTCGCGTATCGGCAGCCACGCGGTGAAGATCGACCCGGCAAAAATAGTCGGCATTGTCATCAGCAACCAGCCTGACTCGCCCTCCACGGTCACACCACCTGATGCGGACACGCAGGCCATCGCCAATCATCTGGTGGAGTTCTTCAAGAAAGAAGTGCGCGAAGACCGGCTGAC
This sequence comes from Pseudomonas sp. P135, assembly GCF_020312125.1. NCBI lineage: Bacteria > Pseudomonadati > Pseudomonadota > Gammaproteobacteria > Pseudomonadales > Pseudomonadaceae > Pseudomonas > Pseudomonas sp. P135. Next base: position 26,834 of record NZ_JAGPYR010000031.1, on the reverse strand, counting down.
CGACAAGCTGATGCCACTGCAGGCCGGGATCGGCAACATTGCCAACGCCGTGATGCACGGCCTGCTGGCGTCGCCCTTCACGGACCTGACGATGTACTCCGAGGTGCTGCAGGACTCGACCTTCGACCTGTTCGATGCAGGCAAACTGACTTTCGCCTCGGGCAGCTCCATGACCTTGTCGGCGGCCAAGCACGCCGAGGTCTTTGCCGACTTCAATCGTTACAAGTCCAGGCTGGTGTTGCGCCCCCAGGAAATCTCCAACCACCCCGAGGTGATCCGCCGTCTGGGCATCATCGGGATCAATACCGCGCTGGAGTTCGACCTGTACGGCAATGTGAACTCCACCCACATCTGCGGGACACGCATGATGAACGGCATCGGCGGTTCCGGAGACTTCTCGCGCAACGCGCACCTGGCGATCTTCGTCACCAAATCGATCGCCAAAGGTGGCGCGATATCCAGCGTCGTGCCCATGGTCAGCCATGTCGACCACACCGAACACGACGTCGACATCCTGGTCACCGAGCAGGGCCTGGCGGATCTGCGCGGCCTGGCGCCTCGCGAGCGCGCCAGGGTGATCATCGACAACTGCGTGCATCCGGATTATCGCGACGCGCTGAACGCCTATTTCAGTGCTGCTTGCGCTGTGGGCGGGCACACCCCGCACATCCTGCGCGAAGCACTGAGTTGGCACATCAACCTGGAAGAAACCGGGCGCATGTTGCCAGCCTGAACAGGACAGTTGGAAGTGAGCAAGCGCTTTTCTGATTCACTTTCAGCTGGCACCCAAGGGCTTATGAAAAAACTGTACTGCTGTACCGGTCATAAAACTGCCTTGAACGGTCAAAATCACCACAATCGACCACAAAACGCACCCATAAAGTGCAGACCGGTACAGTTGCCCCATTTATGAACAAAACAGTGCCCGATCACAGTTAACTGAACCCTCACAATACAGGTGAACTGTGTCTATGGAAGCTGGACGCGCACGAGGAAAATGGGCACCAGTCAAGCAACTCACTTATCCCGCCACAAGCGGAAGGAAGTCACACCATGGAACGTACAATCAGTTCCGATCTGTTCAGCGAAAGCACCGTTACCACCGCAAAAGCCTCTCTGCCTCTGCGCGTATTCGCCAACCTGATGCTCTGGCAGCGTCGCCTGTCCAGCCGCCACCAGCTGGCCCGTCTGGATGCACGCCTGCTGGCTGACGCCGGTATCAGCGAATCCCAGCGTTACGAAGAGCTGAGCAAGCCGTTCTGGCGCTAAACATGCGCCCGCTGGTCCTTGACCTTTAGGTCTCCTGCCAGCACCCCGAATTGCTTCATACAAGACCCGTCTCAGGCAACTGAGGCGGGTTTTGTCGTTTCAGGGGGCAGATTAAGGAGTTCTGGCTAGACAGGTACAGTTTTTAAGAAGCTTAAAACTGCAGGTACAGTTACCAAATATTGCAAACTGTGTAAGCCGAAGCCATCGACCGTCATGACAACTGCGGTATCGGTGGGATAGTCTAGCGCTCTACCTCAGCCCTTCGGCTTCGCAGGCAGTCTGTGCCCACTTGTCCACAACGGAACTCGATCATGTCTCTGCTACGTAACCTTGGCGCTGTCTTTCTGTTGACCGCCGCAGCCGGTGCAAACGCCTCCAGCTTCATTGTCACCACCGACGCAGTGGTCGATGCCGTCAATGCAGCGACGCGCGCGACCTCCAACGTTTCTTCTTCCCTGAAAGACGACAAGATCGTTCTTGCCGCCCGTGACGACGCCGCCAGCTTCGTGGCCAGCTCCGGCGACATCCGCAGTGCTCGACTCGAAGGCGCGCTGCAGCATATCCGCCAGGTCCTGCCTGAACTGCAAGCCAGCGACAGCCAATTGGCTCAAGCCATCCTGGCCATCTGACCGCTGCGCCCCGGCCATGTGCCGGGGTAGCTCTGGCCCGCGCATTGCGCTAGCCTTGGAGGCTGTTTTGCCGGTTCGTGAAAGTCATGCGTTTAGTGCACCTTCTGTATATCGCTCCCTTTGCCAGCCTGATGTACGTCAGTCAGGTTCAAGCGTTCGATACGACCACGCAAGGCCTGGTCAAGACCGGCTACGCCACCAGTCAGGTTTCGACAGGACCGTTCGATAACAAACTGATCATGGCTGCCCGTGACGATGCGGCTGCATTCATCGCCAGCGGCGGAGAAATGCGCGGTGCCCGGCTTGAGTCAGCGCTGCACGCCCTGCGTCAGGCAGATGCAAAACTTCATGCCAGCGACCTTGAACTGGCGCAGGCAATCCTCGTCCAATAGCCACTTTCCCCTCTTCGCGTAACTGGAGACGTCACTACATGCGTACCCCGCTGATTGCTGCTTCCCTTGGCCTGCTCTTGCTGGCCGATTTTGCCCAGGCCCAGACTGTTGTGGCCACGAGCAACATCATCGTTCGTGCGTTCGGCCGTACCATCGATTTCACTTCCGACACCACCACATCGATCCGCGATTCCAAGGTCGTTCTCCAGGCCAAGGACGATGCTGCCAGCTACGTGGCCACCGGCGGTGATATCCACGGTGCCCAACTGGATGCTGCGTTCGACACGCTGCGTACCCGCGTGCCGGAAGCGCGCGGTGCAAGCGATCAGACCCTGGCTGAAGCAATCCTCGCATTGTGAGGCGGCTTCGCGCCTGGCTGCTCGCTGGCGCGCTGTCGCTGGTCGGTACGCATGCCTTTGCCAGCCTGAAGCTGGAACTGCACACCGACGGCCTCGATGCACCTCAACAGCAAGCCAGCCAGGCGCTGCTCGACGAAGCCCTGCATGCGTTACCGCCCAGCTTCGTCGAAGCACTGGACCGCACCGTCGAGGTGAGCTGGTCCGCTGAAATGCCGCAGAATGCCTACGGCCAGGCCGCCGGTCCCTATCAGCTGTACCTCAACAGCCACCTGCTGGCGTCATTGACGGACGGCTCGGCCGCCACCGCCCAGACGGGCCGACCACACGGCACGGTGCGTCGTGAGTTGCTCGCCACTGTCCTGCATGAGCTGACCCACGTCTACGACCGCGCCCGCCTGTGGTCGCCCAGCGAGCGAGCGGCGATTTTTCGCTGCACATCACGCAGCAGTTCGCTGGGCAAGGTCGGCCTGCCTGACAACTGCCGCGGCCAGACCGAGCGACGTTTCACCCTGAGTGACGATCCACGCCTGCTGGACCTGGCGGGCTGGCAGCAATATGTCGGACGTCGTGGCGACCGCGAGGAACATAACGGCCAGGTTGCCCGCAGCCCGGACATCTACGAAACCACCAGCCCGCTGGAATTCGTGGCGGTGAACATGGAGTACTTCCTCCTTGATCCGGCCTACGCCTGTCGTCGCCCTGCCCTGTATGCGTATTACAAGGAGCGTTTCGGCTGGGCACCTGCAGCCCGTAACGAATGCCCAAAGTTTTACCCCTACCTGAATGCCGGCAGCGACTTCGGCCGGGAGCCACTGGGCAAGCTGGACCCGGAACGGGTCTATGCGGTGGATTATCTGTTGGCCGAGGCGAACCAGAACTGGGCAAGCCGCTGGGGCCACAGCATGTTGCGCCTGGTGATCTGCAAACCCGGTCGCCCGCGCGGCCCGGATTGCCGACTGGACCTCGATCAGCATCTGGTGCTGTCTTACCGGGCGTTTGTCGGCGACGTGCAGCTGTCCAGCTGGGACGGCCTGATGGGGGCCTACCCGTCGCGCCTGTTCGTCCTGCCACTGGCGCAGGTCATCGATGAATACACCAAGACCGAACTGCGCAGCCTGGCGTCGGTACCGATCAAGCTGTCGCGTCCGGAAATAGAAGGGCTGGTGCAGCACGCTGCCGAGATGCACTGGAGCTACGACGGCAACTACTACTTCCTTTCGAACAACTGCGCCGTTGAAAACCTCAAACTGCTGCGCGCCGGTACGCACAACCCCAAGCTCGTCGGCCTGGACAGCATTTTGCCCAACGGTTTGCTTGAAGTCCTCGAAGGCCGTGGGCTGGCTGACACCAGCGTACTGGACGATCCCAAGGAGGCGCTGCGTCTGGGCTATCGGTTCGACTCCTATCGCGACCGCTATCAGGCGATGTTCGAAGTGCTGAAGAAGCACCTGCCGATCAAACAGAACACCGTGGAAGACTGGATGGCCCTGCCAGCCAGTGAGCGCAGCCAGTGGTTCGCTAAAGCCGATCTGCGTACCAGCGCTGCGATTCTGCTGCTCGAGCAGGCCAGCCTGCGCAGGCAACTGTTGTTGGCCCAGGACGAAGTGAAACAGAGCTACCTGGGTGCGCGGGAATTGAAGGACGGCAAAGTCTCCAACGCGACCAAAACGCTGCAGGAGATCCTCGCCAGCAGCGGGTTCCTCAGCCGGCCTGCCGAGCTGCTGGGCAGCGACGGGTACGGTTTGCCACAGGCGGGTGAATGGCAGCGTCTTGAGGCAGAAAGCAGTCAGCGCCAGAAGCAGCTCAAGCGCCTGACCGGCGATCTCGACAAGGAAGTGCGAGCCCTGCTGGAGCCTGAGCGCGCCAAAGAGATTGCCGCCAACGAAGCCAACCTCAAACAGGTGTCCGAGCACCTCAGGGCGTTGCACAAGGCTGCAGGCGGGCTGCAGCTGCCGTGATCAGGCGGCTTTCTTTCTCGGTTTGAGGTATTTGACCAGGCCCTGGAACCAGATCACCAGGGCCGGGTTGCCCTTGATCTGAATATCCTTGTCCTGAATGCCCTTCATGAACGCCAGCTGCTTGTTCTTCGCCTGCAGGGTATCAAAGCCGAAGGCTGCATCACGAAACACGATGGCAAAGGCCGGCTCTGCAACCGTGCCGCTTGCACTGCGGATCCGCTGATCGTGGACCACGAAGTGACGTGCAACCTTGCCATCTGCGGTCTGCAACTGAAAGGTCAGGTCCTTGCCAGCCAATTGCTGCTGAAACGCAGGGTTGTTACGACTGGCGCGAGCCATCAGCAGGCCCAGCATCCACAACAGAAAACGAAATTTCATACACGGCCTCTGAACACGCGGGTTCCGATTCGGGATCGGCGTGGCAGTGTAGCGGGTTATCGGCGCAAAACCTGTAGGACAAAATGGATATCGAAGGAGATCGGCACTAAACGGCCGTTGAGCGCGAGGATGCTGCTCCGCGTGGGAAGCAGCATCACACTGACATCAACGAATGCTGTTGATGCTGCCTTTGTTACCCGTGACCTTTACATCGACCTTCTTGAAGATGAAGTAGTCCTTGACGCTGACTTCGTAGCGCGGCGCGACGATCAGATCGGCGCCGGAGGATTTGACCGCTTTGAAGGCGGCTGCCGCTTTGGTCGTTGACACAGGATCAGGCAACGCCAGACCCAGGCCGCCACCGCCACTTGCGCCACCGTAGGTCACGCCATCGGCGAACTGATTATCGCCGCCGAAGCTCAGGAAATTGAACAGCACGTTGGTGGACGACTCGCCGCTGATGGTGCCGCCAACCTTGACGTCAGCCTTCAGGTCGGTTTTGACCGTGCCTTCCAGCGGTGCGCTTGGCTGGCTGACGTTGTAGCTCACACAACCGCTGGTCGTGGCGATCAGCGCCGCAACAGCAGCAAACTTCCATGGCTTTTTCATTCGAGATTTCCCAAGAGTAATTGAAGGGGTGCAGCAGGGGCGGCACTCTAAGGGAATCAACAACAAGAAGAAGTCAGGCAAAGCTGGGGCTTTGGAAGGCAATTACACGCAATGGGGTAGGACAATTCTCGCAGGGAGCGAAAGGCATCATCGGCGTCATACGACAGAAACAAGAAACGGGCACCCAATCCGATTGGTGTGCCCGCCTGTGGGTCGCGCGCCTCCCGCCGAGGCGCACAACAGGGTGTCAAGGATTGACGCTGTCTTTCAGGGCTTTCCCCGGTTTGAAGGCAACCGTGTTGCTTGCCTTGATTTTAACCGGCTCCCCGGTCTGTGGGTTCTTGCCAGTGCGAGCGCCGCGGTGGCGTTGCAGAAAAGTACCGAAACCTACCAGCGTGACACTGTCCTTGCGGTTCAGTGCGCCAGTAATCTCTTCAAGGATGGCATTGAGAACGCGATTGGATTGTTCTTTGGTGAGATCCGCCTTTTCAGCGATGGCGGCTGCAACATCTGGTTTGCGCATATGAAGCCTCTTTTACGGTTTTTTGTTTTTATGTCCCGCGCCGCTTTTGTAAAACAACGGCAACAAGGCGCCGCGACAGCTCTACGTAGCGGCAGACAAGACCGAGGATGGCATGCCGAACTGACCCGCGCCAGTGCATGAACGCGGTTTATTGGCAGAAATACAGGGTCAATCCGACAAAATGACGAGAAATCACGCCAATAACGCAGGTAACGCCTTGTTGAGTGCGAGTTTTTCCATAACCGCAGCGCCTGTCAGGGCATAGCCCAGCAGATGGCCATCAGCGTCGTGACACAGCGCCTTGATGTCAGCGCCCTGCCCTTCGACGCTCCAGTGGCCATCGCTGCCACGCGGCGGCGGCGAAACCACCAGCGGGCAGGCGGGCGTCTTCACGGTGATCGGCATGGGCCCGTATTTGACGGAAGTCGGGTTTCCGGCCAGCGTCTGGGCCAACGCACGAGCGCAGCTCATCAACGGCATCACGTAGAGCAGGTTCAGGCCATCGACTTCAGCGCAATCACCCAGCGCGTGGATGTTGGCGTGGGAGGTTTGCAACAGGCGGTCGACCAGAATGCCGCGCCCGGTCTGCAGCCCGGCGGCAGCGGCCAGTTCGATGCGAGGACGCAGGCCGATGGCTGACACCACCAGGTCGCAGTCCATCACCTGCCCGTCCGACAAGTGCGCTTGCAGGCCATCACCATTGCGATTCAGACGGGTCAGCACCGGCCCCAGATGGAAACGTGCACCCAGGCTTTCAAGGCCGGACTTCACAGCAGCCGCAGCCTCAGGGGGCAACAGGGTCGGCATGACCTGTTCGCACGGCGCCACCAGATCCACTTCATAGCCGCCCAGGATCAGGTCGTTGGCGAACTCACAGCCAATGAGCCCTGCGCCGAGAATCAGCACCCGGCGTTTGCCCGCCGCAGCCGCCCGGAAACGGGCGTAATCCTGAAGATCGTTGATCGGGAAAACCGCGTCGCCGGCGTCGCCTTCCACCGGTACACGAATGGTTTCGGCGCCCCAGGCCAGCACCAGATCGCGGTAATACACCGCCTCTTCGCCGATCCACAGGCGTTTGTGGCCGGCATCGATCCCGCTGATGCGCGTGTGCGTACGAATCTCGGCCTTGAGCTGATCGGCCATGGCGCCGGCTTCAGCCATGCTCAGGCCGTCAGCCTCCTTGTTTTTGCCAAAGCCGGTAGAGAGCATCGGCTTGGAGTAGGAACGGCCATCGTCGGCCGTGATCAATAGCAGCGGCGTGTCCACGTCCAGCTTGCGAAACTCTCGGGCGAGGTTATACCCCGCAAGGCCGGTGCCGATGATGACGACAGGTGCGCTCATTGTTCTTCCCTATTTCACTGTGCCTGGTGCTCGTTGTTGCCAGCCCTTGTTTGCGGGCAGCAATCAGCCGATTTCGATCATCTCAAAGTCCATCTTGCCCACGCCGCAATCCGGGCACATCCAGTCTTCAGGCACATCCTGCCAGAGGGTGCCGGGCGCAATTCCGTCATCCGGCCAGCCATCGGCTTCGTTATAGACCAGGCCGCAGACGATGCATTGCCACTTCTTCATGTCAGGTTCTCTCGTTTATCAGGCTCAATAGCGTACGACGGTCGGTTGCCGTCTTCTGAAGGGGCGTTGTACTGATCGGCAGGCGCGGATGCAAGTCTGATTCTATAACCCGACGCTCTATCGACCGTCGGTCGAGACCGGCAATCATGCTAAGCTCGCGGCCTCGTTGGCTGCCGGAACTGGCTTACCGTGACCCAGCAATCCCCCGCATTCATTGGCCCTGCCTGGCTTGAGCGCGAGCAATTGATCGACGCACCGGACCCGGTAATGCTCGACTGGTTGTTCAATCAGGACTCCCTCACTCGTCGGTTGGACCGTTTGTCTGACGGTCGTTTCAGCGTATTTCCGCAGTTTGAAGGCTGGCAGCCCTTGCGCCCTGACGAGTGCCTGGCGCTGGGCCTGCCAGAGGCTGGCGAAGGCTGGGTGCGCGAGGTGTACCTGCGTGGTAACGGCAACAACTGGGTGTTCGCGCGCAGTGTCGCCGCCCGCAGCGCCCTGCAGGATGGTGGCCTGGATATGGACGAGCTGGGCACTCGCTCGCTGGGTGAGTTGCTGTTCAGCGACCCGGCGTTCGTGCGCGGCACGCTTGAAGTGTGTCATTACCCCGAGGCCTGGCTGCCGGCTGCCGATGCAGCGCGCGGACTGTGGGCACGGCGCTCGCGCTTTGATCGCGATGCCTTGAGCGTGCTGGTCGCCGAAGTTTTCCTGCCTGCCCTGTGCACTGCGATTCATGACAAGGACCACGTCTGATGTACCTGTCCCTCCTCAAATCCCTCAATCGTCTGAGCCCGCGCGCCTGGGACTTCATCCAGCTGACGCGCATCGACAAGCCCATCGGCGTCTACCTGCTGCTGTGGCCGACCCTGTGGGCGGTCTGGATTGCAGGCAAAGGCGCGCCGTCGCTGCAGACCGTGTGCATTTTTGTGCTCGGCGTCTTTCTGATGCGCGCGGCAGGCTGTGTGATCAATGACTTCGCCGACCGCAAGGTGGATGGCCACGTCAAACGCACCGAGCAGCGTCCGCTGGTCAGCGGCAAAGTCAGCCCCCGGGAAGCGCTGGTGCTGTTTGCGGTGCTGGTCGGCCTGAGCTTTGTGCTGGTGCTGTTTACCAACGCGGCGACTATCTGGCTGTCGTTCGGCGGTCTCGCCCTGGCGGCCAGCTATCCGTTCATGAAGCGCTACACCTATTACCCGCAAGTGGTACTGGGGGCTGCGTTCTCGTGGGGCATGCCGATGGCCTTCACTGCCGAAACCGGAGAACTGCCCGCTGCAGCCTGGCTGCTGTACATCGCCAACCTGCTGTGGACCGTGGGCTACGACACCTACTACGCCATGGTCGATCGCGACGACGACCTGAAAATCGGCGTGAAATCCACGGCCGTCCTGTTCGGCGATGCCGACCGGGTCATCATCCTGACCCTGCAAGGGCTGGCACTGGGCTGCCTGATGCTGGCCGGTGCGCGCTTCGAACTGGGCACGTGTTTCTACATCGGTTTGCTGGCAGCGGCAGGCTGCTTTGCCTGGGAATTCTGGAGCACCCGTGAGCGCGAGCGAGACGCCTGCTTCAAGGCCTTCCTGCACAATCACTGGGCCGGGCTGGCGATATTCCTGGGCATCGTCGCCGACTACGCGGTGCGTTGAAAACAGCCAGCGCCAGCCTGAGCACGAATTAAATAACTTCAGGATCGCGGGGCCTGCGGGCCCCCGCAGCCTGTCAGCGTGCTAGCCTCATTCAGACCTGTCACACGACTGCAATAATTCCGTTATCTAATGCGCCCCAAGACAGTTAAATGACAAGAGGTTCGAGCATGGCTGGCAGGAGCATCCTGATCGTTGACGACGAAGCGCCAATTCGCGAAATGATCGCCGTTGCGTTGGAAATGGCTGGATACGACTGTATTGAAGCCGAAAACTCTCAGCAGGCCCACGCGATCATTGTGGACCGCAAGCCTGACCTGATTCTGCTCGACTGGATGCTGCCTGGCACGTCCGGCATCGAACTGGCCCGGCGCCTCAAGCGTGATGAACTGACCGGGGACATCCCGATCATCATGCTCACCGCCAAGGGTGAGGAGGACAACAAGATTCAGGGCCTGGAAGTCGGCGCCGACGATTACATCACTAAGCCTTTCTCGCCCCGCGAGTTGGTGGCACGCCTCAAGGCTGTGCTGCGTCGCGCTGGCCCGACTGACGGCGAAGCGCCCATCGAAGTCGGCGGCCTGCTGCTCGACCCGATCAGCCACCGGGTCACCATCGACGGCAAACCGGCCGAAATGGGCCCGACCGAATACCGTCTGCTGCAGTTCTTCATGACCCACCAGGAGCGCGCCTACACGCGCGGTCAGTTGCTGGATCAGGTATGGGGCGGCAACGTCTACGTCGAGGAACGCACCGTCGATGTTCACATCCGCCGCCTGCGCAAGGCTTTGGGGGATGCGTATGAAAATCTGGTACAAACCGTGCGCGGCACTGGCTATCGTTTCTCGACCAAAAGCTGACAACCGCTGCGTCGACGCAGGGCAAGGGCCGGTGCAGACCAGACAAGGATTTACCCCTAATTGAATCAAAATTGGCACGGCACTCTGATACGCCACATGTTGTTGCTGGTCACCGCCTGCCTGTTGGTCGGCCTGATCAGTGGACAATATGCCTGGAGCCTGGCCGCCGGGCTGGGGCTGTATCTGGCCTGGACCCTCAAGCAACTGTTGCGCCTGCATGAATGGCTGAGCAGCCACAAGGCCGACGAGCCGCCTCCGGACGGTTACGGTCTGTGGGGCGAGGTCTTCGATAGCATTTATCACCTGCAACGTCGTGATCAACGCGTCCGCGGTCGCCTTCAGGCGGTCATCGACCGCGTGCAGGAATCCACCGCCGCGCTGCGTGATGCGGTGATCATGCTCGACAGCGACGGCAATCTGGAGTGGTGGAACCGTGCCGCTGAAACCCTGCTGGGCCTGAAGACGCCGCAGGACAGCGGGCAGCCCGTGACCAACCTGGTGCGGCATCCACGTTTCAAGGAATACTTTGCGCTGGGCGACTACAGCGAGCCGCTGGAAATCCCGTCGCCGACCAACGATCGCCTGCGCATTCAGTTGCTGATCACCCGTTATGGCAACAATGAGCATCTGATGCTGGTGCGCGACGTGACGCGCATTCATCAGCTGGAGCAGATGCGCAAAGACTTCGTCGCCAACGTGTCTCACGAGTTGCGCACGCCGCTCACGGTGATCTTCGGCTACCTGGAAACGCTGCTCGATAACGTGGACGAGGTCAATCCACGCTGGGTCCGTGCGCTGCAACAGATGCATCAGCAAGGCGGGCGCATGCAGACGCTGCTCAATGACCTGCTGTTGCTGGCCAAGCTCGAGGCCACCGATTACCCCTCGGACAACCACCCGGTGGTCGTCAATTCCTTGCTCAAGACCATCACCGCCGATGCCAACGCGCTGTCGGGCAGCAAGAACCAGCAGATCCACCTCAGCCTGGAAAGCGACATGCGCCTCAAGGGCAGCGAAAGCGAACTGCGCAGCGCGTTTTCCAACCTGATTTTCAATGCCGTCAAATACACCCCGGCCGAGGGCGTGATCCGTATTCGCTGGTGGGCCGACGAACGGGGCGCGCACCTGAGCGTGCAGGATTCAGGGATCGGCATCGAGACCAAACACCTGCCGCGCCTGACGGAGCGCTTCTACCGGGTCGATACCAGCCGCGCGTCCAATACCGGCGGTACAGGGCTCGGTCTGGCCATCGTCAAACATGTGCTGCTGCGCCATCGCGGCAACCTTGAGATCAACAGTGTTCTCGGCAAGGGCAGTGTTTTTACCTGTCACTTTGCCAGCGCTCAGTTGTCCAAACCCGCGAGCGACGATTCAGACTACTAGGCAATCCCGCTTCGAGCCGCTACATTGCCGGGTTCATAGCGTCCTCTCTGGCGTGACACGACCCTCTTCCTGTTAATACGGACCCTGCAAAACCCAATCATGGACCCTTCCCCTAGTTTTAACCTGTCTTCACTCTTCGCCGATTTCGGCATGATTCTTTTTGCTTTGTTCCTGGTCCTGCTCAACGGCTTTTTCGTTGCGGCAGAGTTCGCCATGGTCAAACTGCGCTCGACCAAGGTTGAAGCCATTGCCGACAAGAACGGCTGGCGCGGGCACATTCTGCGCAAGGTCCATGGCCAGCTGGACGCCTACCTTTCGGCCTGCCAGCTGGGGATCACCCTCGCCTCTCTGGGCCTGGGCTGGGTCGGTGAACCGGCCTTCGCGCACCTGCTGGAGCCGTTGCTCGCGGCGATGGGCGTGGACACTCCGGAATTGATCAAGGGCGTGTCGTTCTTTACCGCCTTCTTCATCATTTCCTATCTGCACATCGTGATCGGCGAGCTGGCCCCCAAATCCTGGGCGATCCGCAAGCCGGAGCTGCTGTCGCTGTGGACAGCGGCGCCGTTGTACTTCTTCTATTGGTTGATGTACCCGGCCATCTACCTCCTCAATGCCAGCGCCAACGCCATTCTGCGCATCGCCGGCCAGGGTGAGCCCGGCCCGCACCATGAACACAGCTACAGCCGCGACGAACTGAAACTGATCCTGCACTCCAGCCGTGGCCAGGACCCCAGCGATCAGGGCATGCGCGTGCTGGCGTCGGCGGTGGAAATGGGCGAGCTGGAAGTGGTCGACTGGGCCAACTCCCGCGAAGACATGGTGTCACTGGACTTCAATGCGCCGCTCAAGGAAATCCTTGCCTTGTTCCGCCGTCACAAATTCAGCCGTTATCCGCTGTATGACGCTGAACGTGGCGAGTTCGTCGGCCTGCTGCACATCAAGGACCTGCTGCTGGAACTGGCAGCGCTGGACCATATTCCGGAGTCGTTCAACCTCGCCGAGCTGACCCGCCCGCTGGAACGTGTTTCCCGGCACATGCCGCTGTCGCAATTGCTCGAGCAGTTCCGCAAGGGTGGCGCGCACTTCGCCGTGGTGGAAGAAGCCGACGGCAAGATCGTGGGCTACCTGACCATGGAAGACGTGCTCGAAGTGCTGGTGGGCGACATCCAGGACGAACACCGCAAGGTAGAGCGCGGCATTCTCGCCTATCAGCCCGGCAAACTGCTGGTACGCGGTGACACGCCATTGTTCAAGATCGAGCGCTTGCTGGGCGTCGACCTGGATCACATCGAAGCCGAGACACTGGCGGGGCTGATCTACGACACGCTCAAGCGCGTGCCGGAAGAAGAGGAACAGCTGGAAGTCGAAGGCCTGCGCATCATCATCAAGAAGATGAAAGGCCCGAAAATCGTCCTGGCCAAGGTGCTGAAGCTGGACTGACCCGATCAGCGCCGCCTGTTCAGCATCGGACGCAGGGTGTTCTCCCGGACGCCCATCGTTCCTCACGCTCCAGTGGGAATGCCTTGCGTGACGCTCCGCGTCACAACTCTGTGCCGCGCCCCATGTTCAGGATCGGACGCAGGGCGTGGGAGCTATGAATGGCCCCCTGCTCAATTCCCGCCGACGGCGAAGTTGGGCAGGCTCTGCACCGGTGTGGCGAATTCGTAGGGGATCGAGACCAGTTCATTGCCCGAGTTGCGCTGCACGACAAAGTGCAGGTGCGGGCCGGTGCTGTTGCCGGTGTTGCCCGACCGTGCCAGCGCTGTTCCGACACTCACCCGCTGACCTTCCCTGACACTCACCGAGCCGCGCATCAGGTGCAGGTAGACGCCCATGGTGCCGTCGTCGTGCAGGATGCGCACAAAGTTGCCTGACGCATTCGAGCCCCGCCCTGACTGGCTGTTTTCGATCTTCACCACCGTGCCGCCGCGCGCGGCAATGATCGGCGTTCCCTCCGGCATGGCGATGTCCATTGCATAGCGCCCCTTGACGCCGTAATGGCTGTACCTGCCATTCGGGCCCTGAGTCAGGCGGAACGGGCCGCCAATCCACGGCAGCGGGTATTTGTAGGCCTGCACCGAGCCTTTGGGGTCTCCCAGAGTTGAAGTCAGCATCGAGGCGTAGTTCATCGGCTTGCTGCCCACCTTGGGGCTCAAGACCACCACGCGCTGGTTGCTGCGCGCAGCGATCGTGCGGCGCAGCGTTGCCGACGAGCCAGAGACCCCCAGCACGTTGGTCACACTGGAAAGCTTGAGTTCGACCTCGACCGGGGCATACAGATCATTGCGCACGTACAGACTGTGTACGCCCTTTTCACGTCTGACACTCAAGTGCACCTGGCCGTCGATACGCTCGACCATGCGGTCCCGAAACACCATGACCGATGCGCCGGGCGTCGGCCGGTCCGAGAAGGACACCACGCCATTGGCATCGGTGAATTTATAAATCGTGACCGCCCCGGCCGACTGCACAGTCAACGTCAGGGCAAACAGGATAAGCAGGCGTTCAAGCATCGGGATGGTCGGGTTCAAGGGCACTGGGTGCCAAGCCTAGCAGCCTTGCAGGCAGAAGAGGACGCAAGGGTATCAATCGGACATGAATGAAGCGTCAAGGAAGGCACGCCAGAGCGCCGGTACGCGGTGTTGTGTAACACCGCGCAAGGCTGACGCAGCGTGGGCACGCCGTTCAGCTCAGAGGTGGATGTCAGGCACCCGGGATAAAGTGCTTCTGCGCCGTACCGCGGGCAATCAGACGCGACAGATAGTCGAGCTTCTGCGCATCCTGGTCGACGAAACGGAAAGACACCTGCAGCCATTCGCTGTCGGGCTTCTGCTCGAACGCGGCAACCGAGTGCAGGTAGCCATTCAGGCGCGCGACTTCGTTGCTCTCGCCCTGCTCAAGGTCCAGCACCGCGCTGTCGAGTACCTGCGGCAGGTTTTCGCTGACGCGAATCACCAGCGTGGCGTCTTTCAGGGTGAGGGCCTTGATCACGCACGACTGAATGCCGTTGGGCAGACGCAACTGGCCCTGTCCGCGACCGGTCGGCTCTGCCGATCTGGCGGGTGCAGGTGCTGGCTTGGGAGCTGCGGCAGCAGCAGGCGCGCTACGAACCACTTCGGCCTTGCCACCGGTCAATGCACTCAGCGAGTCATTGAGCGGCGAGTTCATGCGTGCCGGGGCTGTGGACATGACAGCGTCAAGCTTGCCGACTTTTGCCAGCGCTTTCTTGACCTTGGTCAGCAACTGTTCATTGGTGAACGGCTTGCCGACAAAATCGGTCACTCCAGCCTGAATGGCCTGCACGACGTTTTCCTTGTCACCACGGCTGGTCACCATGATGAACGGAACGGTTCTCAGGTAATTGTCTTGCTGGCGGCACCATGTCAACAGCTCAAGGCCGGACATTTCTGGCATTTCCCAGTCGCACAGGATCAGATCGAACGCCTCTTTGCCCAGCAACGTCTGAGCCTTGCGACCATTGACCGCGTCCTCGGTATGAATCCCGGGAAAATAATTGCGCAGCCCTTTCTTGACCAAGTCGCGAATGAAAGTCGCGTCATCCACCACCAATACACTGACCTTACTCATCGACGCTCCTGCGGGCGTGTTCACCTGGAGGCGAACTGCGGTATGCCAACACGCCCTTTGTTTCGGCAAGCATAGCGTTGACTGATAGCCAACTGCCATATTGATTGACTGCGCCGCGGCATTTAATCCGCTGGCGACGGGAAATACTGATCTGCACAACGAAAAACGCCCAGCGCGTGCTGGGCGTTTTTCTCGCAGGCAATCTTACTTATCGTCAGCGTCGCCCGGAACATTAGCGGTTTCGCTCGATATACCCTGCACTTCTTCCTTCATGCGCTTGAGACCCATGTGCCGCACGTCGGTCCCGCGCACCAGGTAGATCACCAGTTCGGAAATGTTGCGTGCATGGTCGCCAATTCGCTCCAGAGAGCGCAGCACCCAGATGATGTCCAGTACCCGGGAGATCGAGCGTGGATCTTCCATCATGTAGGTCGCCAGCTCGCGCAGAGCCGTCTTGTACTCGCGGTCGATGGTCTTGTCGTACTGCGCAACCGACAGGGCCAGCTCGGCGTCGAAGCGGGCGAACGAGTCCAGCGCATCGCGCACCATGTTGCGCACCTGATCGCCGATGTGACGCACCTCGACGTAACCACGCGGCGCCTCGCCCTCTTCGCAAAGCTTGATGGCACGGCGTGCGATCTTGGTGGCTTCATCACCAATGCGCTCCAGGTCGATCACCGACTTGGAAATGCTGATGATCAGGCGCAGGTCGGACGCCGCAGGCTGGCGACGAGCCAGAATGCGCAGGCACTCTTCGTCGATGCTGCGTTCCATCTGATTGATCCGGTCGTCGACCTCGCGAACACGCTGGGCAAGACCGGAGTCGGCCTCGATCAACGCCGTGACCGAATCGTTCACCTGCTTCTCGACCAGGCCACCCATTTCGAGCAAATGGCTGCGAACATCTTCGAGTTCAGCGTTGAACTGTTGGGAAATGTGATGCGTATGGCTGTCTTTGTGGATCATGCTGGGTGTCCTTGGAACGTCCGGTTAATTGCGAAAACGCAGCGGTGGTTCAGGGCTGACGAAGCACGTACTACCCGTAACGACCGGTGATGTAGTCTTCTGTCTGTTTTTTTGCCGGGTTGGTGAACAAGGTATCCGTATCACCGAACTCGACAAGCTTGCCCATGTACATAAACGCGGTGTAATCCGACACCCGAGCCGCCTGCTGCATGTTGTGGGTAACGATCACAATGGTGTATTTCGATTTCAGTTCGTAGATCAGTTCTTCGACCTTGAGAGTCGAAATCGGATCAAGTGCCGAACAGGGTTCGTCGAGCAGCAGGACTTCCGGCTCCACGGCGATCGTTCGGGCAATGACCAGACGCTGCTGCTGCCCCCCGGACAAACCCAATGCCGACTCATGCAGTCGATCCTTGACTTCATCCCAGAGCGCAGCGGCTTTCAGCGCCCACTCGACAGCTTCATCGAGCACGCGCTTCTTGTTGATCCCCTGAATGCGCAGCCCGTAGACCACGTTTTCATAAATCGTCTTGGGGAACGGATTGGGCTTCTGAAACACCATGCCGACGCGTCGACGCAACTCGGCGACTTCCTCGCCCTTGGTGTAGATGTTGTGCCCGTACAGGTTGATCGCGCCCTCGACACGGCAACCATCGACCAGGTCGTTCATGCGGTTGAAGCAGCGCAACAACGTCGACTTGCCGCACCCGGAAGGGCCGATGAACGAGGTCACCTTCTGCTTCGGGATATTCAGGGCAATATCGAACAGCGCCTGCTTGTCGCCATAGAACAGATTCAGGCCTGGCACTTCGATGGCCACGCTCTCGTCGGCCAGATCCAGGCGTTGCTTGTGCCGCCTCAGGGCCGACATGTTCATGCCACTCGTCGGGCTTTCATGCTGCATGGATTGCTCCTGTGCGAACAGTTCGCGTCATCGAACGGCCGCGTTTGCCAAAGGGCGAATTCGGAATCAATTGTCGAGCGCCTTGTACTTTTCCCGCAAATGGTTACGGATGCTCACCGCCGACAGATTGAGCAAGGCGATGACCAGTACCAGCAGCAGTGCGGTGGCATAGACCAGCGGGCGGGCTGCCTCGACGTTGGGGCTCTGGAAGCCGACGTCGTAAATATGGAAACCCAGGTGCATGATCTTCTGATCGAGGTGCAGATAAGGATAGTTGCCGTCCAGCGGCAGTGACGGCGCCAGCTTGACGACGCCCACCAGCATCAAGGGCGCAACTTCCCCGGCGGCACGCGCCACCGCGAGAATCAGCCCGGTCATCATTGCCGGGCTAGCCATCGGCAGTACGATCTTCCACAGCGTCTCGGCCTTGGTTGCACCCAGTGCCAGCGAACCTTCACGCAGGGTCAGCGGAATGCGCGCCAGCCCTTCTTCGGTTGCCACAATCACCACCGGCACGGCGAGCAGTGCCAGGGTCAGCGAGGCCCATAACAGGCCAGGCGTGCCGAACGTCGGAGCCGGCAGCGCTTCAGGAAAGAACAGCCGATCCACCGAACCGCCCAGTACATAGACGAAAAAGCCCAGGCCGAACACGCCGTAGACAATCGCAGGCACACCGGCGAGGTTGTTCACCGCGATGCGAATCAACCGGGTCACCGGCCCCTGACGCGCGTACTCACGCAGGTAGACCGCCGCCAGCACACCGAACGGCGTGACGATCACGGCCATGATCAGGGTCATCATCACCGTGCCGAAGATCGCCGGGAAGATACCGCCTTCGGTGTTGGCTTCGCGTGGATCGGCACTGAGAAACTCCCACAGCTTCTCGAAGTAGAAGCCGAGCTTGGTCACCGTGCCCATCGCATTGGGCTGATAGGCACGCACCACTTTGCCCAGGCTGAGTTCGATCTCTTTGCCGCTGCCATCACGCGCGGTCAGGCTGTCGCGATCAAAGGCCTGGTGCAGCCCGTCAAGACGCGCCTCGATCACCTTGTAACGCGCATCCAGCTCGGCACGCTCGGCGGCCATGTCCGCTTGCGCGGCGGCATCCAGCCGGCCATCGAGCTCCAGCTTGCGGGTCTGCAGACGCAGGCGCTCGATGCTGTGATTGATGGCACCAATGTCTTTCTTTTCCAGGGTATAGAGTTCGTCAGCCAGCTTTTCGACGCGTTTGATGCGCTCTTGCAGGACCGGCCAGGCCGCCTCGCCTTCGGCCACGATGCGTCCGCCCTCCTTGACGTTGACCAGATAGCCGTAGAAATTGCCCCACTCGCGACGCTCCAGCGTCATCAGGTCTGCAGGCCGGCTCTGCCCGGTCAGCCATTCGCCTACCACCCAGTTGAAGTCACTGGGGTTGATATCCCGATTGCCGACCTTGAACAGCTCACGGGTCATGAACTCCGGCCCCTGATCAGGCACCGGCAGGCCCGCGCTTTTCAGGCGCGCACGAGGCACCTGCTCCTGCTCGACCCGTTCACCGACCAGAACACTCGATTCCTGATTGGGTACCGCGTACTGCGCGCTCACCAGATCGGCGGGCCAGAAATGCCCAAGGCCGCGCACGGCGATCACCGCCAACAGGCCGATGGTCATGATCACAGCGATGGATACGGCACCCGCACTCATCCAGACGCCGGGGGCGCCACTTTTGAACCAGTTCCTGAGGGAGTTCCGCTTCACCAATGCTTACCTTCCTTACAGCGACGAGTATTGCTTGCGCAGACGCTGACGAATCAGCTCTGCGAGGGTGTTCATCACGAAGGTGAACATCAACAGCACCAACGCCGCCAGAAACAGCACCCGATAATGGCTGCCGCCCACTTCCGACTCCGGCATCTCCACCGCGACATTCGCCGCCAGCGTACGCATGCCTTCAAACAGGTTCATGTCCATGATCGGCGTATTGCCGGTCGCCATCAGCACAATCATGGTTTCCCCCACGGCCCGGCCCATGCCGATCATCAAGGCGGAAAAGATGCCAGGGCTGGCGGTCAGGATCACCACCCGCGTCAGGGTCTGCCACGGCGTTGCGCCCAGTGCCAGCGAACCCAGCGTCAGGCTGCGCGGCACGCTGAACACGGCATCTTCGGCAATCGAATAAATGTTGGGGATCACTGCGAACCCCATGGCGATACCGACCACTAGCGCATTGCGCTGATCGTAGGTGATACCCAGGTGGTCGCGAATCCAGGTGCTCATGTCCCCGGCGAAGAACCAGCTCTCCAGGTGCGGGCTCATGCTCAACGAGAACCAGCCCACCAACAGCACGACAGGAATCAGGATCGCGCTTTCCCAGCCATCGGGAATACGCAGGCGAAGCGAATCAGGCACGCGGGTCCAGAAAAAGCCCGCCAGCAAAATGCCGATCGGCGTGAGCAGCAGCACACTGAAAATGCCGGGCAGATGCCCTTCCAGATACGGGGCCAGAAACAATCCGGCAAAAAAGCCGAGAATCACCGTCGGCATCGCTTCCATCAATTCGATCACCGGCTTGACCTTGCGGCGCATGCCCGGGGCCATGAAGTAGGCGGTATAGATCGCCGCAGCCACGGCCAGCGGCGCGGCCAGCAACATGGCGTAGAACGCCGCTTTCAGCGTGCCGTAGGTCAACGGTGCCAGGCTCAGCTTGGGCTCGAAGTCGGAGTTGGAGGCCGTGGACTGCCAGATGTACTTGGGCTCATCGTAATTCTCGTACCAGACCTTGCCCCACAGCGAACTCCAGGAGACTTCCGGGTGTGGGTTGTCCAGCGTCAGCGGCAGCAGCTTGCCAGCGCTCTCGATCAGAATCCGGTTGGCGCGCGGCGACAACGCCAGAATGCCGGGCCCCTCGGCAACCTGGTCGATCAACAGGGTGCGGTGCGCAGTGCTGTGGAATACGCCCAGCTTGCCGGAAGTATCCAGAGCGATGAAGCCCTTGCGGCGCTGCTCGGCCTTGATCTGCGCGATAGGTGCGCTGCCCAGGCCGAAATCGCGGATGCGCATCAGGCGCTGCTCACCGTCGGTGCCACGGGCCATGAACCACTGGGACAGGCTGCCCTTGGAGTTGCCGATGATCAGCGAAATGCCGCCGACCAGTTGAGCGCTCGCCGTGATCTCGGCGTTGCCGTCTTCCAGCAATTTATAGCGGCCATTGAGGCTGCGATCGCGCAGGCTGAACACATCCGCCTGCGCGCGCCCGTTGATGACATACAACCATTGCTGGCGCGGGTCGATGTAGATCGCCTTGACTACAGCAGACATCTGCGGCAATTCGATGCGCGTCTGCTCGCGGGTCATCTCGCCGGTCATCATGTTTTCTTTCTGTTCGAGCGAGACGACATGCAACTGAGTGCCGGTCGCCCCTGCCAGCTTCAGGCTGTCGCCATCGGAGCTGACGGTGACATGCTCGACCGCACGCCCGGCCTCATCCAGTACCAGGGGCGCTTCGCCGTAGGGCCAGGCCACGCTCGGGGTGATGGTTTTCTGATCGTTCGGGTAGGTCGTCAGGTACGAGTGCCTGAACACCAGCACCTGACCGTTGGACAAGCCCAGGGCTATCAATGGCGCGCCGGGCTGGTCCTTGCCGATGGACGCGACGGACACGCCCGCGGGAAGCGGCAAGGCAATGCGCTGCAGCTCTGCGCCGTCCTCGAGGTTGAAAAAGACCACTTCGCCCTTGTCGGAAATGCGCATGCCGATCTGGTTCTGCTCTTCGATGGTGATCATCAGCGGCGCACCAGCGTCCTGCAGCCAGGCGGCATTCAGCGCAGGCTCGGCGGTCAGGCTGGCGCCTTTGAAAAGCGGCGCAACGACATAGGCAAGGTAGAAGAAGATCAGCGTGATGGCCGCCAGCACGGCAAGGCCACCAATGGCGACGTACCAATGAGTGAGACGATCCTTCAACGCACGGACACGACGCTTTCGCACCATCGCTGGCGTATTGAAATCAATACGCTCTGGAGGCGAAATCTGGTCCATCGTCGATTTGAACAGCTCATTCATGCGCACACACCGTAGACGCCTTGTATGACAGAAACATTACAGCAAGGTGACACAAGAAAGCCCGCTGCCTGCGCAACCGGCGGCGGACTGTTCAATTTTGTGTGCAGGCCAGTCCATCGAGCCTCGCCCCAACGCGTACGCGATTACTTTAACGCCACGCCGCTCGCGCCCTGCAGGCCAAGATCGGCCAGCGTCTTTTCCACGACACGCGCAGGCAGCGGGATGTAACCGTCCTTCATCACCACTTCCTGGCCCTGTCTCGACAGCACCAGTTTCACGAACTCGGCTTCCAGCGGCGCCAAGGGCTGATTCGGCGCCTTGTTCACATACACATAAAGAAAGCGCGACAGTGGATAACTGCCGTTCAGGGTATTGGCTTCGCTGTCTTCGACAAACTCGCCCCCTTCCTTCTTCGCCAGCGCAACAGCCCTGACGTTGGATGTCTTGTAACCGATCCCCGAGTAACCGATGCCGTTACGCGAATTGCTGATCGCGCTGACTACCGAAGCAGAGCCGGGCTGCTCGTTGACGTTGGCCTTGAAGTCGCCTTTGCACAGGGCTTCTTCCTTGAAGTAACCGTAAGTGCCCGACACCGAGTTACGACCGAACAACTGGATCGGTTTGCCTGCCAGATCGCCGGTCACACCGACATCACCCCAGGTTTTCGCATCTGCCCTGGCACCGCACAGGCGGGTCGCGGAAAAGATCGCGTCCACTTGCTGCAGGGTCAGGCCCTTGATCGGGTTGTCCTTGTGCACGAAAACCGCCAGGGCGTCCACCGCGACCGGAATCGCGGTCGGCTTGTAGCCATGTTTCTGCTCGAAAGCCGACAACTCGCCGTCTTTCATCTTGCGGCTCATCGGGCCCAGATTGGCCGTGCCCTCGGTCAGCGCGGGTGGCGCCGTGGAGGAGCCGGCCGCCTGGATCTGGATGTTCACGCTCGGGTATTCTTTCTTGTAGGCCTCGGCCCACAATGTCATCAGATTTGCCAGGGTATCGGAGCCGACACTGGAGAGATTGCCCGACACACCGGAGGTCTTGGTATAGGCCTTGATGGCAGGGTCGACCGCAGCCAGCGTATTGGCTGCCGTCACTCCGGCGGCAACCAGGGTCAGTGCAGTCATCAAACGCTTGAGTGTCATCCTTGCGCTCCTGGCAGGGTGTGTCGGTGTCGACGAGCCTTTTTTGGCCAGTCTTGTGACTACTCTATGAATTGATTATGACAATAAGATGAAAAGGCTATCGACCTGTGCAGGTAGATAGCCTTTGGCTGTAGCGGTGCCAGAGCGATTCAACAGTGGGCGATGATCAACGCTTTCGGCTCAGCAAGAACGCACCGATGGCCATGCCCAGGCCGCAGAGGATCGCGACGTACCACGCCGGCCCCATCGGACTGCTCTTGAGCATGAAGGTCACGACCATCGGCGTCAGACCGCCGAAGATCGCATACGCCAGGTTGTAGGAGAACGACAGCCCCGAGAAGCGCACCACGGGCGGGAATGCCTTGACCATGACGTAGGGAACTGCGCCGATCGTACCGACGAACAGGCCCGTCACCGCATACAGCGGGAACAGCACTTCCGGATGGCTGCCGAGGATGTGATAGAACGTCCAGGAACTGATCAGCAGACCTGCGCTGCCCAGCAGAAACACCCAGCCTGCGCCGAAGCGATCCGCCAGTGCACCTGCCGCGATGCAGCCCACGCTCAGGAAGACAATGGCCAGGCTGTTGGCTTTCAGCGCCGTAGCAGCCGGAAAGCCATAAATGGTCTGCAGGATGGTCGGCGTCATCAGGATCACCACGATGATCCCGGCAGACAGCAACCAGGTCATCAGCATCGACAGCGCAACGGCGCCACGATGATCGCGCAGCACCGCCTTGAGCGGCACTTCCTCGGCCAGTGCCTTGCGCAGTTGCAGCTCGGCGAAGACCGGCGTTTCATGCAGCAGGCGGCGCAGATAGACCGACATCAGGCCGAACACGCCACCCAGCAGGAAAGGGATACGCCATGCGTAATCCGATACCTCGACCGGGGTGTAGATGCTGTTGATCGCCGTGGCGACCAGCGAGCCCAGCAGGATGCCCGCTGTCAGGCCGGCGGTCAGGGTGCCGCAGGCATAGCCGACACGACGTGCAGGCACATGCTCGGACACGAACACCCAGGCGCCCGGCACTTCACCGCCAATGGCGGCACCTTGAATGACGCGCATCAACAGCAGCAGAATCGGCGCCCACATGCCGATCTGTGCGTAGGTCGGTAGCAGACCCATGATCAGGGTCGGCACCGCCATCATGAAAATGCTCAGCGTGAACATTTTCTTGCGCCCCAGCAGATCGCCGAAGTGCGCCATGATAATGCCGCCCAGAGGCCTCGCCAGATAACCGGCGGCGAAAATGCCGAACGTCTGCATCATGCGCAGCCAGTCGGGCATGTCCACCGGGAAAAACAGTTTGCCGACCACCGCCGCGAAAAACACGAAAATGATGAAGTCGTAGAACTCCAGCGCACCACCCAGAGCCGACAGCGACAGGGTTTTGTAATCGCTGCGAGTCAGAGGCCGCGCAGGCTGCGTGGAACTTGGAGGAACAGATGACATGACAAGGCTTCTCTTTACGTGTTCTTTGAAAAGGGGCGAGCGACAGCAACGCTGGCTGCTGCGGGGTGCCGTGCAGAAGCGATTGTCGGGAGCAACGGTGCAGATAGGCACCAAAATTGCGTGTACAGGCAGTCTTGTCACCTGTAGAGGTCCAGCAAGATAGCAAATTGCTACAAAAAACACATGGCAGAACTGCCACTGACACAAAATGAAGACCCACGGTCGTTCTATGACGCAACGCCCGATATACTCGCAAGTCGTCAACAGCCTTGGGAAGCTGTGCGAAAACGTCTGAATCAGCGGGTTTCGCAGAGTTTCCCTTTGGGCCACACCGGCGCTGAACACATAATGTTCATGCTCATGGTTTTGAATGGCACCTGTTAACCGCGACATACAATAATGAGAGTCATGGGTCAGAGGCACCCTAGGCATGATCGAGCTCGAACAAGAAGACCCAACCCCGCAAGGCGACCTTGCACTGCAAATCACCGCCCTTCCCCGCGAAACCAATGGCTTTGGCGACATCTTTGGCGGCTGGCTGGTGTCCCAGATGGACCTGGCAGGCACAGCGATGGCCAGTAAAGTGGCGGGTGGCCGTGTGGCGACCGTCGCCATCGATCGCATGGCGTTTCTGGTCCCGGTCGCAGTCGGCGAACAGCTTTCCTTCTACACCCGCACCCTCGAAGTCGGACGCACCTCGATCAAGATGATGGTCGAAGTGTGGAGCGACGACCCGCTCACCAGCGAATGGCGCAAGGTCACCGAGGCTGCGTTCGTGTTCGTGGCCATAGATGCCAGCGGCCGGACGCGCTCGGTTCCTGCGCGACGGTAAATTGTCGTTCGGTCATGGATTGGCTGCACGGGTAAACTCACCGAGCGTGAAGCGGTCTATTTTCGTCACGGTCATTGAGTGAGAACTTTGCATGCCAACATCCCCGGTTGAACCCACCGTTGAATCCATCCTTTACGATGAGCTGAACTGCTGGCGTATTTGCCACGGCGAAGCAGAGCTGCTGGTTGCGCAACAAGGCGCACACATCCTCAGCTATCAAGTGGCCGGGCAGCAGCCGCTGGTGTGGCTGAACGAAGAGGCGGTTTTCAAACGCGGCAAACCCATTCGTGCCGGCATGCCGATCTGCTGGCCGTGGTTCGGTAACCTGGAGCGCAACCCGCAAAGCGTGCAGGCCATGCGCGACAGCAGCGAACCTGCCAAGGCGCATGGCGAAGTACGGGCGCTGGACTGGCAGTTGCTGGGTATTGGCGCAGATGGCGACGCACTGCTGGTGGAGTTCGTGCTTCCCGAAGCCGAAGGCCACTTGCCTGGCTGGCCGCACAACGTCGCCCTGAAACTGAGCATTCGTCTGGACCACGCACTGAATGTCAGTCTGGTCAGCTACAACTGCGGCACTGAGCCAGTAGTGATCAGCCAGGCGCTGCACACCTATTTCGCCGTCAGCGACGTACGTCAGGTCAGCGTCGAAGGGCTCGACGGCCTGCGTTACATCGAAACCCTGGCAAACTGGGAAGAACGCGAGCAGGGCGGCGACCTGACCTTCACAGGCGAAACCGACCGCATCTACAAGGACACGCCGGGCGTGCTCAGCATCGTTGACCCCGAGTGGCAGCGACGCATCCACATCCGCAGCACGGGCTCGAACTCAGCCATCCTGTGGAACCCGTGGATCGAAAAGACCGGCAAGTTCACCGACATGGCAGCAGACGGCTGGCAGCGCATGGTTTGCGTCGAAACCGCCAACGTGCTGGACGACGTGGTCACGCTGGCACCGGACCAGATGCATGTGCTGGGTGTGAGTATCTGGAGCGAGGCGCTCTGATCGATCAGTAATCGATCAAGCCCATCAAAGGTCCGACTCAACCACCACACGGACCTTTGATGCATCCATCGCATACGCCGCATCGGCAAGGTCGTTACTGACCTTCTCGATTTTCAGGGTGCCTTCTACCCACAGTGGTGTGTAGATATCATCCAGTTTCAGACCCTTGGGGTAACGCACCAGCACCAGCTGGTTGGGCGGCGGTGGCGGAACGTGGATGCAGGCGCCTGGGTAAGGCACGATGAAGAACAGCGTACTGCGGCCCTTGGCATCGGTTTCGAGAGGCACAGGGTAGCCGCCGAGACGAATCGTTTTGCCATTCATTGCCGGGACGGTTTTGGTCGAATACATGACCGCTGGCAGACCCTTGCTCTGCTTCAGCCCACCCTTGCTGTCGAACGTGCCCATGGCTTCCGGAGAATTGTGGTCAATCTCGGGCATGGCTTCGAGGGCTTTTTGATCGGACTTGGGCATCAGCTCAAGCCAGTCGGTTTCCGGCAACTGGGCGAGTGCGGGACCGGAGAGCGCGGATAACAGCAGAAGAGTCATCAACAGGAAGCGACGCATGATAAAGCTCGGCAAAGGGGTGGAAAGTTGCCGAGCATTCTAGCCCTCTGCGCACTGTAAAACAGAGGGCTGACGCATAAGCGTTATTTCTTTCTGATCATGCCGTAGATAACCAGCAGGATGATTGCACCTACCAGCGCGCCAAGGAAACCTGCACCCTCGCCTGCCTGATAGATACCCAGCGCCTGACCACCGTAAGTGGCTGCAAGCGAACCGGCGATACCCAGCACGATGGTCATGATCCAGCCCATGCTGTCGTCGCCCGGCTTCAGAAAGCGAGCCAACAGACCAACGATCAGGCCGATAAAGATGGTTCCAATGATACCCATGCCATTTCCCTCTGTATTAAGTGAATATGCCCGGGCTAATAGCAGCCCCGACCTACTGCTATCTGAGAACAGCGACAGGGAATGGTTCCGGCGCGATGGCGAGTTTGAGTCGAGGTGGAGAATTCTTCATGAATGACGGGGCTGAACCGACCTGAGCTGAGGCCAGGCGTCTCGAACGGCGCTGCAACGCAGAAGCATAGGCACGACAGTTCAAAACGCTCGTTCCGCACGCTCTGTGGACTGCCCCCAAGAAGTTGGACACCAATCCGACCTAATGGGGGTGTTCAAATGGCCAAGTATTCAGAGCAATTCAAACTCACCGTCGTCAAAGCGTACCTTGAAGGCAACACCGGCTTTCGTAAGGTGGCCAGTCAGTTCTCGATCGATTTCAGCCTGCTTCGACGCTGGGTCGCCAATTACAAGAGCCATGGGCACACAGG
>NZ_JAGPYR010000030.1:0-37765 GCF_020312125.1 Pseudomonas sp. P135 | reverse complement strand
TAACGCGATCTGTCTTGGGCTTAGTCATGTCGTATCCTTGCGGCTATTGAGGCACCTGGCAAGGGATACGTTTTTCAGGGGCAAGGTCAAACATACCGAGGCCTTTGCTGGCATCGGTTGGGGTGGCGAGAATGCGTACCTCGATGCCCGCTTTCAGTTCCTTGTTCGGTTGGGCCATTTGCTGGACCAACATCTTCTCGCCGATGACGCGCAGAGCGCACATAACGATCTCATCCAGCACCAAAAGCCAGGAATAACAAAGCCCGCACAAGGCGGGCTTTGGGCATTTCATAGACTGTCCACAACTCAAGACATATCCAGACTGCAAAATATGGTGCCCAGGCGTCGTTTGAACTGGGCTATGAAGCCCTAGTATTTACTGGGGCTATCAGACAGGTTTTCGGTTAGGCATACATGTGGGCATACACGGTCAGCTCGCCTGGCACATTAATGCCCTATGCAATGCTGCCATCTATTTTGGGTTACTAGCTGGTGTGACACTGGTTGGAACAGTAGTAGCAGCCGTTAATCCGGCTATCCGACCATTTTTGTTTAGCTGCGGCTACGGCTCCATGACAAGTGGGATAGGTGCCAACTTCGACCTGGTTTTCAAGGGAAGGCATGAACCGGCATCCGTTGGTCGCATCATGGACTTCATGATCACCATTCGCCTGGGCGTTCTTGTTGATGATAAATCTTGGCATTGGCTGTCTCCTTGGCTGCGTCATTTTATTTTTAACCGACCAACAGCGTTCACCTGGTCATGAGGGCCAGTTTGGAACGGTAGTATGAGAGCACCTACACAGCCCCCTCTAAAACCGGTGTAACGCGTGTTACTCGTGTAACGCCTATCGCCAAACGCCTGCTTTCATTGGCTTTTAGGGCCGTTACACAGTCTAGATGTCTAGCGTACATCCGATGTAACGCTGCCGCTGCGTGTAACGCAGAAAGTCAGCGCACGTCTGCTGCGGGGCAAGCGCTCTGCACCTGGCGGCTTGGAGAGTAGCTGGGGAATTGGGAAACGCCATTAAGGCGCACCCTCTATTCAACCCCCCCGGTCTCGCTGTCGTTACAGAGTGGCATGCAGCTATTCGAATTTTCGGTGACGGAAGCTAGCCCTGGTGCCAAAAACTGGCGGGGCCCCTGGGAGTATCAAGGTGGTACGGGGCATGAAACCCGCGACATCGTGGTAGCGACAGGCTTCCCAGCTTACTGAAATTTCAACGTCGAAATTGAAAGATCTTGAAGAAAAAAGGTCATCGTTACCGTGCTGGTAAAGATGCCCTTCTGTGTTGCTGATAACGCACGCATGGCGCTTGTCAACCGGGTCAACTCCGTCAACCTGTCAACCAACTTTAAAAATCCAGCCGCTAACACGAACGCGCGGGTTCTTCGTCCCGTATCCTTCCGAAACACTCAGGGTCCCCGCCAACCTACCGGACGATGGGAAAAGTCAGGGGTGAACCGTCGTTCACCAGGTTCACCTGTTCACTAAGCTGACGAAACGTTAGCTACTCAAGATGCGCGGGTTCCCTGCCCCGTATCCTAAGGATTTGCCCAGGGTCCCCAGTTCAGCTTTAGTGCAGGGCATGGATTTGTTTCTGCGCAACACGCGCGGATTTCTGTCGCTGATGGCATGTCCAAAATCGGGGTATGGGGGAGCTACAAAAAAGTTGGCGCAGAATCGGTGTAACGAGTGTAACTCGTGTATCATGTTTTCGTAACTTGTTGATAACAAAGACTATTTTAATCGCTACACCTCGTACGGATAAGGCGCCTTTGATGTGTAACTCCATCCGCCTGTGTAACGGGGGGGTGAAATAGGCGCGATCGGCTAGCAAAGATTAGACAGTCTGAAAATACATGTTCCGTGGATTCGTTTTGCTATGCCCCGGTGACCATCTAGCGCAGACCGAATTCTGGAGCGAAAGTCACGCATCCATCAAATGGGCGATCAGAAAAATACCCGGAATAGAGAGAGTCTACGGCAGGCGCTTGCTTTAACCGTTATCCAACTGGCTCGTAACCAATATTGCTCGCAAGCCCCGTCCTGTCGGAATGACGAGAACTCCATAGCCAGGGCGTACTGAGATTGATTTTGGAATAGGCATAACGGCGTAGCCGCGTCTGATCTTGATCCTTTCAGGGCCCTGAGCTTTGATTCAGGCCAAGGTACCGGCTTCACCAGCCCATGCACCCGAGGTCTTTGCATGAGGCAGATCTTCTTGCCTATACCGCGGTTAGACATCGGGTCCTTCTCCCGCCCATCTGACGACGCATAGGCGATCCGCCTACAACTGGTGATGTGTGCTGAGGCTCGCTTTCTTGCTCAAAAATGAGGAAAGCTAGCGTTTTTATTCCTATCACTTCCTTTGTCTGGTACTTTGCTAAAAAAGGAGACAGAACTGATGGGTCCAATTTTCCGGTGGGCTGGTAGCAAGAGAAAATTGATACCTGTTCTTAATCGATATGTGCCTACACAAATCAATACATATTACGAGCCATTTTGTGGGTCTGCATGTCTTTATTTTGAGTTGATGCCTGTAAAAGCAGTGCTTTCTGATATGAATTCAGAACTTATATTTACATATCAGCAGATACAAACTCGGCCAGCCGAAATTTACAAGTATTTGGAGACGTTTGAGATCTGTCAAGACGAATACTTGAGACTTAGAAATCTCTTGCCTCATGAACTATCAGACGCATACCGCGCTGCGAGATTTTTATATCTTAACAAGCTATGTTTTAACGGGGTGTATAGAACAAACCGAAAAGGTCTTTTTAATGTGCCGATGGGTAATAAAACTGGCGCAATGCATACGCTTAGTCAGCTTCTAGATTATTCTGCCGTATTAAAAGATGTTGAGTTTTTTGCCAGCGACTATCATACGGTAGTATCTAAAGCTGTAGCAGGGGATTTCGTGTATCTCGACCCGCCTTACTCGAAGCCAGGTAATCGTGATAGGGGAGAATACGGGCCAAATAGCTTTCATTTTAGCGACATTGAAAAAATGATGGCGCTACTTGCAGAGTTAGATTCTCGAGGAGTGACATTTGCTCTATCGTACTGTGATTGTGAAGAGATCCGTAAATTCTGCCTTCCATCTTGGAATATTGAGGTTCTGGACGTAAGAAGGCATGTTGCTGGATTTCATACGCATAGGAAGATGGTTAAAGAAGTCTTGATTTCTAATCAAGAAATACTATTCATGGCGGCCTGATTGAATGGAATCTAAACTTAGAGTTGCAGTTATCAGCGATTTGCATATTGGTGATATGGCCAAAGGCAAAGATTTCTCACCTGAAAAAACTGAAAATGCATCGGTTGAAAACTATCTGCAAGAATTTTTCGATTTTGTAACGCGTGAAAATTTGGGGGCAGACTACCTCCTCGTAACAGGAGATATTAGCAATAAAGCAAAAGAAACTGAATTTGGTCTCGCCTCGGACTTAATTGTAAAGATTGCTCTTGCTCTTGGTGTGGATAGAGCGAGGGTGCTTTTCTGTCCGGGAAATCACGATATAAACTGGCCAGCGATAGTTTCGCATCGTGATGCAGGCGCAAGTGAGGAAATGATATCTAGAGCAAAATATATCAACTTGCTCAAGCCTGGACTTGTCTTTTCAGAAAGCCAGGCGAAAGGAGCTGGCCGGTTTGATGATGCACCTTATTTCGTAGTTTGGAATTTCGATGATTTCAATGTTTTTTCGTTAAATAGTGCTATCTATGACGGCCCAGAGACAAAGCCTCATTGCGGCGAAATTAAGACTGAGCAGCTGCTTGAGATCGAAGCGTTGCTTGACTGTCATGTTGATAAGTCGAAGTTAAATATTTTTATCCTGCACCACCATCCTAAGCAGTATCACGATCGTACTTTTCGAGAAGGGGATACGAGCGGAATGATTAATGCTGATGGCCTTTTGCATCTTTTGTCGAAGAAGGAAATAGATTTTATAGTCCACGGCCATAAGCATATACCTAGATTTGACATGGACATAAATTCGGATGGCCATCCACTTTGGATATTATGTTCTGGCAGTTTCAGCTCAAGATTAGATGACAGGCATTTTGGCGGCGTTGGAAACTTCTTTCATATAATAGACTTTCATTCGCGTTGTCAAGATAACGGTTGGAGTCGTGGTGTGGTTAGGTCTTGGACTCACTTGTTGGGCCACAAATGGTTGGAAAGTGGCACTATTGATTTTGATAGCGCCAATCAGTTTGGAGCTTATGTTAGCTCAAAAAAGCTGAGAGACTCTTTAGAGCTTACGCTTGAAAATTTATTTAAAGATGAGTCGTTTGTTGAGTGGCGTGATTTAATAGCTGCTGACGAGTCGATACAATACTATCCAAATAATTTGCTCAGAAGTAGTCTCTCAGCAGTCGCGGAGAAAATGAAGTTACTACAGCGATATTCTGGCCAACAGCAAGCCTTCGAAACACTGATTTTGATTAGGGAGAAAAGGACTTGAACACTACAGATCATAAGGTAGGGAATCCTTTCGAGAATGACAACGCTCGAAATAGTACTCCAGAGGACCTGCCATATCAGTTTGTATGGACGACGGACTTTGCTCGCCTAATATCTTCAAAGAATCATGTGCTGATTGGGGCTCGTGGTTCGGGAAAAACAGCAATTATAAAAATGCTTTCCCACGAATATCTTTCACGCTTAAAGCACGATACTGCCGTAACGCTCATTCGTGAAAAGAGTTTCGTAGGGACGTATGTTCCAATGCGTTTATCTTGGGTAGGTGGATTAAAAAATAAGCCGTGGCTGAGTGAAAAGGGGCGTGAAAACCACTTTCAGTGGCGGTTAAATGTTGCGTGTTGTTCGGCGTTCATATCTACACTTGAAAGTTGCCTTCGTGCGTACGTGACTGGGAAAGCCGAATTTTTTATCACCGAGCGTGATATATGTTTGCAGCTTTCTGACGCATGGTTTCCGGAGATGAAAGCAGAGTCAATAGATGCTCTGCGCCAAAATCTCGCTGCGATTGAGTATAAAAAGTTACTTGACGAAGAGAAACTTAGGGTTAATGAGGGAGTGGAATTTAGTAAGTTTGGCGTTGAGTTTGATATCGGCTTATTCGAGCCTCTTAAGCGAGCTATATCTATACTGAAGAGCTTCATAAAGTTTCCTCAGTCGACAATCTGGGCGGTGTGTCTTGATGAAGCTGAATACCTAAGTGTTGAGTATCAGCGTATTTTGAATTCTCATATGCGCACCTTTGCTGATGGGCTGGTTTTTAAAATAACTACTATGCCCTACAAGCACTATACATTAGATACGAATACTGCTGTTCCTCTCGTAAGAGGGGACGATTTTGATTACATTTATCTAGATAGTATGGAGCTGTCTAAGCGGACTTTTAGCGAGTATGAGGCGCTCAGAAAATTTTCTACGGAGCTATTTGAGCGCAGATTGAAGGGTAGCAGGTGGGAGAATAGTGGCGTAACTTTGGATATGTTGCTAGGGTCTTCATATATATTGTCAGATAAATCCGTGTCGCAAGAAGCTATTCTGGAGTTGATATCGAAGCACTCTAATACGGCTACATTCGAACGAGCTAAATACCTTTTGGGGACGTCCAAGTTTGATGATGAAATTGGGAGAAAGCTCAAAGGTGCTTTGTTACTTCGCGATGCCGCTTCGAAGCAGAAAGGCAACTCTAGTTCCTCTATTTATTCAGGGGTTGAAATGGTGATCCGCTGTTCAGACGGTAATCCGAGAAGATTTATTAGTCTTCTTAATTCAATGTATTTGGCTGGCGCCGATGAGGCTGGGTTCAAACCTGTACCCTCTTCTGTGCAAGACAGAATATTAAAGCATTTTTCAACCAATGAGTTTCGTAGAATAATTAGTGAGCCCAATCATGGTGCTGATATACATCAGTTATTATCTAAGATAGGAAAATATTTTAAAGAGGCCTTGCACTTCAAGCCGCTTTCCTCAGATCTTGTACTATGTTTTCGATATAATGTAAGTGACGCTAGCGTCTGGGATGTCGTAAGCGAGGCTGTTGGAGTAGGTCTGATACGGCCCTTAGTGGAGAAGTCTGATTTTGATGAACTCCCTGTTAGAGGTGGAACCTTCAGGCTTTCATATATGCTGAGTCCGTACTTTTATTTATTGCCTAGGCGTGGCCGTGCTATAGTCATAAGCTCCATTCTTAACAATCCGCCACCTCCTGATCGCCCAATTTTGCAGATGGAGTTGCTTTAATATGGCTAAGTTGTATGTTGAAGATATCTCGCGGCAGGATTTTTTTGGACGCTTTTATGAAATCTCAGTTTTTTCGTGTGGATATGAAGAAAGATCTGTAAATGTAGCCTCTATAATCAGAGTCGAAAATATCGGATCTCCGCTTGTCTTTGGTTTTGAAGGTGAGAAATCTAAAACTTGCTTAACAAACGAATCTGTTTTTAAGGATCGTCTTCTGATTGACGTTGTTGACATATCGTACGGGGAGACACATAAAATCATCGGTATTCTTAGGGCCGAGGTTGAAAAGCTGATTTTCGGAAAAAAAGCACTGATCAAGGTTTTAGTTGATTACTCGTCGATGCCCAGATTGTGGTACTCGGAAATACTAAACTTTTTTAAAAATTATGACTCGAATGTAAAATTTGAGTTAGATTTTGTATATTCTGTCGGTGAGCATGCTTATAGTGATCAGCCTCAGCAATTAGGTGATCCGATTGTCCTGCCGGGATGTGAGGCGGTTGCTACATACAGTAAGAGAACAGTTGCCATATTTGGTTTAGGGTTCGATTCTGGAGCACCAATTTGTATGCACGGTAAGATTGAGCCTGACAATACGTATGCACTTATTGCACGTCCAGGTGCGCTGGAGGACTATAGCTCTAAGACTTACTCTATTAATAGCGATTTCATTGAAGAGTCCGTTGATGAGGTCGTTTATTCTCCACTGTTCAGTGTTAAGCAGACGTATGACAGTTTGAGGGAAATATTTTTTCCGTTCAGAACTTCGGCGATTACAGTCATAGTGCCTTTTGGCCCCAAACCTCATGCGTTGGCGGCCATTATCGCAGCTATGAACTACCCTAGTGTAACATGCCTGTACTCCAGTACTGGTTCTCGTCCATCAGTGGTTACTGCAACCTCAGAGCTGGTGCTCAGCAGAATATACAAGGATGAGGATCAAGCCGAGAATTGAGATAAGGGGCCCTAGGGCCCCTTTCTCAGGCAAAGCGGCTCTATTTTTTCAGCCATCCCTCCACAACGTCAGCGCCGTATTCTGCTTTCCATTCCTTTAAGGCTCTGTGATTCCCAC
The DNA here is from genome assembly GCF_020312125.1 of Pseudomonas sp. P135. NCBI lineage: Bacteria > Pseudomonadati > Pseudomonadota > Gammaproteobacteria > Pseudomonadales > Pseudomonadaceae > Pseudomonas > Pseudomonas sp. P135. The sequence goes on along the minus strand of NZ_JAGPYR010000030.1, from coordinate 30,466 downwards.
CTTTGGTTTCGATCACTTCACCTGTGTTCGGATTCTTGTACACCTTGAGCTCGCGCGGTTTGCGTGTGCCTACAGGCTTGTCAGAGATCTGACCTCGGGCCGATGCCTGTGGGTCCAGCAGATTGACGATGTGCTTCAGGCTGAAGCCATAGTGCTCAAGTAGCTTGCGTAGCTTCGTCTCGAACTCGATCTCTTTCTTCAGTCCATCATCACCTTTCATCTTTTCCAGCGCCTGGAGTTGCTCGGCGAGGTGTTTTTCCAGCTGACGGTATTCTGCGAGTTTGGACATACTGTCCCCTTTATCTGTAGTTGCGTGTGTTATTGAGATCGATAGTGCCGATTAAAAGTTTCGCACTATTTCCGACGTATCAGTTGACTTTCAATGTGCGCCATTTCCGCTTTAATTGCCTTGATCGTCAGCATTTGTATGCTGACTGACTTTGGCTGAGGTCCCGCTGATGGTTTTCAGCAGTGCAGCCAGATAAGCTTTCCGAGCCTTGAGCGTGTCAGCCCAGCTCGTGCTGTTTTGTAGTGGCTTGTTCACTGCTTTCATCCTTTCGTTGCTCCAGTTGGCTCACGAGTGCAGCCTGTTGAGGTGTCGAAATATCGTTGAGCTGGAGCAGGTCCTGCGCGCTGTATCTGCGCGCTCGGCCGGATAGTTCATGCCACGTCCAGTTCCCGACGGTTTCGCCTTCCTGCGGAACCGCCAGTTTCAACAGGCTCACTTGATCAAGGCCGAGCAGGTTGTAATTTGCCCACAGCCTTCCGCCCACATCGAAGAGTGTCTTAGCGGCCTCGTTCCATTTCTCTTCAAGCACTGTCTGAGAAAGCCACAGGGCTTCGCGCTCTATCCCCTTATGCTTTTCCTGAGCTTCGACGATGTATTGATCTACGGTGGCCAGCTCCTGCTTGAGCGCGGATATGATCAGCCCCTGCCGACGATCATGCTCGGCGGCGGTTGCCAGGTTTTTTGCGGCTTTTTGTGCATCGGCATTGGCGGTCTTTTCACCTTCGGTGTCGCCCCATGCGACAGCCTGTGCATATGCGGTAGCCGCATCCGTTTCCGCCTGCCGGGCTTTGGCCATGTCCTCTACCGCCTGTTGTTGGATCTGTTCCAGACGGATGCTGAGGCTCTGACGTTTTTCATTCAGCTCCTGCTCATCGGCTTTCCAGGTGTTCATGGCCTCGATGTAACCCGCCATCAGGGAATTGCAATTGGCGAGGGTTTCGCGGCGATTGATCTTCCGATCCAACAGGTCAGCGTCGTGTTTGCGTGCATCGAAACGCCTTTTCAGCTCGTTGTACTTGTCGCGCAATTCGCGCTCTTGGGCAGGCTCAATGGACTGCTCACTTTCCAGCGCGGCTTCAAACGGCAGCAGCTGGGTGTGCAACTGATCAGCCTCTTTCAGCAGTTGTTCGCGGCGGTCTTTCAGCTCTTGGATCTCGTTCATGTGTCTGGTCTCTGTTCAATTCGATTGGGAGTTGGTTGTGTGGCTGGCGAGGCCGGGAATCAGCCGGCGCTACCTCGATCAGCAGGGATGCACTCAGGCAGCCCGAGCCTCGCTTTCAGCCAATCCCGGAATCGTCTTCACGATGTAGCAGCGTTGCGTACCCAGGCCGGGCAGGCGGACCAGGCTCGATGCCTTGCCGTCGTTCCCCGGCTCGATGACCCCGCGCTGCAGCAGCTCCTTGTTCACCGCATTGATGTTCATGCCCCGGAAGATCTCCGAGCGCCACGACTCGGGCAGCACGTAGTAGGTGTTTGTGGTGTGCAGGGAGTCGCCCAGGCCGTGCTCCATCGTCTTGCGAAAGCCAAGCCTGTCGATGGTACGGGGGCCGTGTTCGTCGATTTTTGCCGCTGCCGATTCCCAGCGGGTAAATCGGCTCTCGCCGAAGCGCTCGATGACCTGGCGCAGTCGCGACACGATTGCGTCGCCCTCGAAGTTACCGACGCCGCCACGCTCGTTCATCCATGCGTTGAGGCACACCCGAGCGGCGGTTGTCGCGGTGCCATCGGGCCAGCCTGTTATCCCCATCGCGGTGGCCAGCTCACCCGCTGCGGCGGCGAGGCCAAAGCGAGCGGCGGCACGGTGAGCTTGTCCGCTGGCCGACGCGGGTAACGATTTGGCGATAAAGCCTTCCAGAGTGCGGCGCAGGATGGCGGACCAAGCGTGGCGTTTGTCGGGCTCACACAGCGCTGTGAGAAAGGCGGTGAGCGGTGTGCCGTAGTATTTCGCGACTCGTGCTTTTAGTGCGTCGGACAGCGCTGCTGCATCATCGAAACCGTTAAGGGTATCGAACATACCCAAGCCTTTGCTGGCATCGGCTGGAACGGCGAGCATGCGTACTTCCATGCCCGCTTTCAGCTCCTTGTTCGCTTCGGCCATGTGCTGGGCCAACGTCTTCTCGCCAGTGGAGAGGAACAGCAAACGCCACTCCTGCACCTGTCGACCTGCCTGACCTCGATCATTAGCCCGAGCCTTGCCGGTGCCGTTACCAAGCATGTACACCGTTTCGCCGATGATGCGCGGATCGCACATGCCGATCTCATCCAGTACCAGAAGCCCATCCGAATGCGCGGCGGCGATGGATTCCAGTGCGTTGTCGGTTGAGCGCCACGAACGCACCAGGCGCGGTCCGCCGTAGATCGATGCGGCGACCTGCAGGTGCGTGGTCTTGCCGCCCGAGCTATCGCCGTACAGATGAAAGCCGCCCGACTCATGACCCAACATGTGTAGAAGCGGGCCAGCCAAGGCCACGCCGACCACAAACGCCAGACGATGGTTGCCCACGCACAACGCGCCGATCTGTTCTTGCCATTGCTCAAGCGTGCCCGATTCGCTGATCGGCGGAAGCTGAGAACCGGCCTCGTAGAAGTGCAAGTGTTCGCTGTGTGCGCCGACCTGTTGTTCCGGTAGGAGAAAGGCGCTGTCGTGCCAGCCCAGGCGAGTCACCAGTCGGGCCCGCTGCGCGCTGTCAAAACCGCCGAGGTAACTCTGCAGGTCGTTGCGTGCATTGCGGCCTGATCGACTGCCAGCCAAACGCAGGCCCATGTCCACCAATGGGCCGAGTACGTCCTTGCCAAAATCGCCGGTCATGGTGCGCGCCGGAATGTTCCAACGCTTCTTGGCCCCGTCGGGGTCGTCGAACTCCACGAGCAGGCCCCAGTTATGGCCTTTGTCGTCGCGGGTACGGGCGAGGATCTCCAGAGGCGAACATACCGGGCGTGCTTCGCCGTCGTCGCCCGCGTAAAACACACCTTCCGGCGTCAGGCGAAAGCCACCAGGCATCAGGTCGTTTTTCGGTTTCGCAGGGCGCTTGGCCGCTGGCTTTGCCTTCGCTTTCGGTTTGTGTTCAGCCTGCTCTGTTGCCGGTGTTTCCTCTATCAGACCAAACAGCTCGCCACTGCGCTCCAACTCGGCGAAATGGGCGGCTGCCCAGCCTTTGGCAGCAGCATCGGCAGCATCATCGCCGTCGTCCCATTGGCCACCTTTGGCGAAAGCGGCGCGCTCGTTTTTCATCGTGGGTTTGCGCTTGAACACCTCCAGCGCCATGACCCGTACCGAGGCTGCGCCGACTTCGCGCAGCCTGTTCGCGACGGCTTCCATGCAGGCTGTGCCGCTGGCATCGTTGTCCGGCCACAACAGCACGTCGCGGCCCTTGAGGGGCGTCAAGTCTGCTTTGTGCCAGGAGTTGGAACCGTTCGGCCAGCAGGTGGCCACGTAGTTCGGCATCAAATCAGCGGCTGCATCTGCGGCTTTTTCGCCCTCGCACAAGACCACCGGCGCATCCGCGCGCAGTGCCAGTTCATCCCGTCGCAGCAGGGGACGGGGCTCGGGAAGCCCTTGCCAACGCCATTGGGTCGTTTCGCCGTCGCTGCGTTTGCACCATGTCAGCGGCGCAAAGACCTTTTTCGGTTTACCGTCCTCATCGGGACCCAGGTCGAACCGGTACAACGCCATGAGCGGCTGACCCTGATCATCGCGATAAATCCAGACCTTGGACGGTGCGCCGTGCTGCCGGTGTTTAACCGGGCATTTGTTCATCGCCTCGGCCGGGATCGGCTCAATGGGAACCCACTCAGGAGCTTTGCTTTTGGCCGGTGCGGGTTTGGCGGGCGCGGAGTCTGCAGTTACGCCGAGTAGATCCGCCAGTTTGTTACAGGCATCGACGTCAGTGCCGCCGTCGATGTAGCGGACCAGGTCAATCAAATCGCCGCCCTTGTCGCCGGTCGCGAAGTCAGACCAGGTGCCTTTGCTGATACTGATTTTCAGAGAGCCCGCACGCTTGTCCGTTCGGGTAGGGTTGGGTGCGGTGTACTCTTTACCGCCGTCCACTCGCTTCCCGTTCGGGAGCCAGTGAGCAAGGACTGTGTCGATGTTGCGCAGCGCAGCAGATTTCACCTGTGCGAACGAAGGGCGCTTTTTCGTGCTGGAGGCGCTCATGGGCGATCCTCCGTTGGAAACTGCAAGCTGGTGGTGACGTCATCGATGATGGCCTTGACCATATCCCCTAGGTAATGGGCAGCCCACGCCGCGCTGCTGTCGTCGTTCATGCCCGCTTGGAGCGTCAGTTTGTTGATGCAGTCCGTCAGCACGGAGGCGTGTTCTAACGCCTCTTCGCAGGAAACGCCTGCATTGACGCTAAACAGCGGTTGGTTTCGGGCGTTGTATTTGGCAAAGGCAGTGTGCCCGGTGGTGTTGCCTTGGAAGAATGCGCTCACAGGCCACCCCCTTGCGCAGGACCGCGGACCAGCTCGTCGGCGTGAAGCGCCAGGGTACGTATCAAACCTAACGTACCGCGTACGTCCCAAAGGGCGGCGGCTATGATGTGATTTGCAAGGCTGGGTCCGTCATTTTCGAACTGGTCTTCAAGCAACAACAGCACCGAGCTGGCGCGGTCGACGGCGCAGGTGATGGCGTCGATGGGAATACCGGCATCGGCTGTCGGATTAACACAGAGCAGGTCTTCGGGCAGGCAAAAACTCAGGGCGTTGTTCATTGGGCACCCCCTGCGGTTTCGAGGGCGCGTGCTTTGGTCATGTGAGCGTTGTAGCGGGCAAGGCGTGTAGCGAGGCTGGAATTGGCGTGTAAAGCGGCGAGAGCCATTGCGCGATGGGCAGCGGCGCGATTTTTGAACGGATTGAGACTGGGCATCTGGCAAAACTCCTATTGTTGAGGAGCTGCCACGGTTCGCCGTCAAACGAATTAGGGTGGCAGCTGTGTGTAGGTTGACGGACCGGGACAATAGGAACCCGGCAGACCCGAAGGTCTCCCACACACAGCCGCCATAAAACAGGAAAGCGGGCACAAAAAAAGCGCCTGCAATCGTAATGGGGGCGCCTGTGCGCCTATTGTTCATCGGGCCGTCAAACCCGGTCGCTGATTTTGCAGCGACGGCCAGAGAATAACGTCCGGTTTTGGGATGTGCAACTGTTTGAGCGACTTGCGCTCGCGCTCGATGCGAAATACATTTGACGTGCATGTAGATTTACCTCAACGCCTCCGGTTGCCCCCGGAGGCGTTTTCGTTTGTGCGTGCGCCGAAACTGTGACGCGATAGCTCGGCGTTCTGGTGCCAGATCGGGGCGAGCAGATTGGGGCAGGGAGGGCTCAAGCCGCCTTCATTTCGGTATCAAATAGTGGGGCGGGGACTTCGCCTTTTAGCCAGGCGAGAATTTTTCGATCTTCGTTACATCGACGGCGATGCATAACCGTCAGGTAGTCCCGACGCTCGGTAATGCTCTGCTCGATGTAAGTCGCCCGGTCGTCTTGCAGACGCATTTCGCTGTGCAGCTTTTCGCTGTTGGCCTGTTCGGTGGCGAGATCGGTGGCCACGTAGTCCTGCCAAAACTTCGACTCATTGGCGAAGCCGCCAGACTGGTCGACCAGCCAGTAAGTCACCCAGTCATTGAGGCCGACCGTTCGCAATGCGTTACGGCGACCTTCCTTCATCGCGAAATGGCCAGTCCCATGCACGCTGGCAAACTCGCGGCGGATCGCATGCTTGCGAATCCACTCGGGCACATTCCAAGGGTTGGGTCTGAGAGGAAGAGCCAGGCCGTTTGCATTGAAAAAGATCGCTTCTTGCTCCAGGCCATTCCAACTGATGCCCGCAATGGTGCGACTTTTCCAGTTGAGCTCGTCCGGCCTGTAGAGCTGGAACCCGATGCTGTAGGAGTCGATGAAAGGTCCGTCACCTTTTGGGATGCGATTATTCATGCGGCCACCTGATCGCGAGCAGCGATGCGCGCTCTTGTCCATGCCTGAACCTCCCCCAACACCCATCCAACGGGCGCACCTCGGGCGTTGCTGTTGCTCAGTTTTACCGGGAGCGGAAAGCCGCTGTCTTGTTGCTGCATCAGCTTGTAAATCGTGGGGCGGGCGAGGCCGACTATCGCAATGACTTCGCTGATGCGAATAAGCGTGGTGGCGGGATCACGAGCTGGGTGCGCGGTGTTAATTGCTTGTAGAGGGGATGACATAGCCGTGCCTATATGGTGAGAGACAGGCACAGACTAGGGAGGCGGAAAAAAGCAAACACGGTTTGTTTTTAAGAAAATTTACCGAGGTAAGTAGCCACAGGTGACCAGGTATTTCTTGATGGTAGGCTCAGATGCTATGCCCTGTTCCACCAACGCTCGTTTTAGTGTTCGCTCTGAAATAGCCGGGTTGCCCAGAATGAGACGGTCGGCGGCTTTGCAAATGCGCTTGCGCAGGTCCGCTGCGTTCTGCTGCTTTACCGAGTCCGGGTGGCTGTTGGCCCTACCAGCCGCCGCGCCTCTTTGCGAAGCTTGGACGGAAAACGCGTTGGTCAGCGCCTTATTCAGCGCTTTCCTTAAAAAGTTGGCGACATTGAAATTGCCCTTCGCTACGTCGACCTCTTCAACCTGCTTGAAGATGCTCGCAAGCATGAGCGCCTTGTCGGCCTCGCCCATGAAGGTGCGAAAGGATTCTCGAGCGTCAATCTCCGCCCCCGGATGCTTTAGCCGCTCCTTACCCACCAGTGCGCAATACCTATCAGGATCCGTCGCTTGCATTTGGGCGATGAGATCGACATCCAGCTCGAAGACGTAGAGTTCCGTTTCAAAGAGCCAATTAGCGAGTACCTGGACAGCTTGAACGCTCTGCACCAGAGCGTAAGTTGCTACGAGTTGCGAGTCAGCATCGTTGTGGTCAACTCCAAGAAATCCTCTCATGACACTCGGCAGCAAACCGGAATCTCTATAGCTGGCCTGGTCCTCAATCTCATCGCGCAGTCGGAACATGGTGGCCACTACCGATCCTGCTCGATCAGGGTAGCTGCCATCCTCAAGCCAGAATGACGTGGCGTAATTGGCCACATCTAGAGCTTCTTTGAAATGCTCACGAAATTGCGGATACAGCGCTAACTCATGCACGGCCTGTTCGATGTCGTCCAGTTCCTCAAGCAAATTGCTGACATCGCATCCAGCAATTTCAAGGCAACCAACCGGCATATTCTCATTGTCCATCGACCGCCCCTTGGCCCCGGCTTGTGTCACATTTACAGCGGTTCGGCAGTACTACAGTTCGGGCCAGCAGCGGAGTAGCTGGGGCAATGTTGTTACACGATTCGGCCTCGTAACACGTCGCACTGTGTCGCCCACGTCGTCGTGTAACTTGAATTAATTCATTTATAATCAATGATTTATAGATGTGCGCTACACCTGTAACACGAGTAACACCGCTTTTGGAGGGGGTATGGATTTGAAATCTCATACGGCCTTTCCAAATTGGCCGTGGACAACATTGCCAGATGCGAGCTCGTCAAGATGATCGGCATACCACTGCATCATGACTTTACGTTGAGGTAAATAAACCGCTTTGTTGTACACCCCTGCGATTCCTTCCTTCACATGGGAAAGCTGCGCTTCAATATGATTTTCATCAAAACCCTGCTCGTTAAGGATCGTGCTTGCGATATGACGGAAGCCATGACCTGTTTGGCGTCCGCCATAACCGAGTCTCCGTAACGCCATCAGAAAAACGGTATTGCTGCGGGGAATAGTCCTATCTTTCCTACCGGGAAACAGCAGTGGGTATGCTCCTGTAAGCGAGCGCAACTCAGTGATTGCTTCGACAGCTTGGCGGGATAGGGGAACCACGTGTTCACGCCGACGCTTCATGCGTTCGGCGGGGATCGTCCAGAGCTTTTTATTGAGATCAATCTCTGACCAGCGTGCTTCTCGAATTTCACTCGGGCGTGCGGCCAACAACGCAAGCAAGCGGAGCCCCAAACGAACATCCTTTGCATGAGGGTAAGAGTTGATCGCACGGAGCAGTGCGGGTAGCTCTTCTACTGAAACGTGCGCGTAGTTTTCGGCACTACGGGTCTGAAGGAATTTGTTGAGACCTTCGAGAGGATTGTGGATGGCTCGCCCAGTTACACGAGCCAAGTCATAGATCTCTTTGCAAGTGGCCCGGACTCTGCCCATTTGGTCAATGATCCCTTTCTGCTCCATGCTGCGCAGGAACTCCATCCATTCAAGAGGCAGTATCTCGGTATAAACCCGCTTCCCAAATATTGGAAACGCATGCAGCTCCAAAGCTCCAATGATTCTCCGGGCGGTGCCTGCTTCCCAGCTCAACCGTCTGGAATCAAACCACTCCCGTGCTAGCGCTTCGAACGTGTTATTGGCTGCCTCCAGGTCAGCAGCTTTCCTCGCCTGTTTGCTGACTAGCGGATTTTTTCCATTGGATGAGTCTTCGCGCAGTTGTGCAGCCTTCTGTCTGGCTAGAGAGCCGCTGACCTCGGGATAGCCGCCTAGCCCTAGCCAAGACCATTTTCCGTCTGGTTTCTTGTAACGCAATTCCCAAGACTTCTGGCCATTTGCTTTGACTCGAAAGTACAAGCCGTTGCCATCTTGCTCCCGATAGGTTGCGTCCTCTGGTTCCAGCCCGGAGAGGGTTGTGTCGGCTAGCGGGCGACGTTTGATGTCAGTACGTTTCACGGCTTGTATGCCTCCTGTTCAAGGAATTGCAAAGCATACACGTGGGCATACACGGCGTGAAGGTATAGGAGTGGATCGCTATGGACAGCCAGAGACAACAAAGCCCGCTCAGGGCGGGCTTCTTGGGGGGATTCGTAGACTGTTTGAGACAGGTCTAGATTGCTATATGGTGCACCAGGCGGGATTCGAACCCACGACCCCTGCCTTCGGAGGGCAGTACTCTATCCAGCTGAGCTACTGGTGCGACGCGGGCGCCATGATACTCACATGGGTACGGGGCGTCCAGTTGCGGGCGGTGTGCGACACAAATCATCCGCCTTCCATCACCCCACACCCACCTCCACCCACAAAGGAACAGACCTGCGCTTCCGGCACGGCTGCGTGGTGGTGCATGATGCTCCCCATACCACTCCGTCAGATCGATCTCACCGAGGGCCTCTTATCAATCAGTTCAAAAGCATCGAGCGCAGCCCGTGCCGCGTTCTTATTACCGGGGCCAGTATCGCGGGGTGTGCCGCGGCCTGGTGGCTGACGCAGCGCGATTGCGATGTCACGGTTGTCGAGCAGGCGCCTGCCTTTCGCGACGGCGGGCAGAATGTGGATGTGCGGGGTGCGGCTCGGGAGGTCTTGCGCCTGATGGGGCTTGAGCAGGCGGTGAAGGATCTCAATACCGGCGAGACGGGGCTTGCGTGGGTCGATGAGGATAACCACACGGCGGCGCGCATCGATCTGGCCGGTCTGGACGGGGACGGCCCGACGGCTGAGCTTGAGGTGTTGCGCGGTGATCTTGCGCGTCTGCTGTATGAGGCGTCGTCTGCTGATGCGTTCTATCGCTTCGGTGATCGCATCGTCTCGGTCGAGCACGATAAGGAGGGCGTGTCGGTCACGTTCGAGGGCGGTGGCGAGGAGCGTTTTGATCTGTTGATCATTGCCGAGGGTGTCGGCTCGCGTACGCGGGAGCTGGTGTTCCCCGGCGAGAATCAGCCGCGACGGATGGATTTGGCGTGCGCGTTCTTTACCGTGCCTCGTGCGCCGACCGATAGCCAGACTGCGCGCTGGTATAACGCGGTGGGCGGTCGCAGTGCGGGTGTTCGTCCGGACAATCGCGGTACGACGCGTGCGTTCTTTAATGTGCAGGGCCGAAGCCACCTGACGGTCGGCAACAGTGTTGCCGAACAGAAGGCGTTTCTCCGGGCGTCGTTTGCAGGCGCGGGCTGGGAGGTGCCTCGTCTGCTGGAGGGGATGGAGGCTGCGGAGGATTTCTGGTTCGATGACTTGCGTCAGGTGAAGATCGATCGCTGGTCGAATGGCCCGGTGGTACTGCTGGGCGATGCGGCGTGGTGTGTCACGCCGCTGGGTGGAGTCGGCGCTTCGTTGTCGCTGATTGGCGCGTATGTGCTGGCGGGTGAACTCACCAAGACCGATACGATTGCCGAGGCGCTTGCCTCGTACGAATATGTCCTGCGCCCTGTGGTGAAAAAGTCGCAGAGCGTGCCGAAACTCGTGCCGCGTCTGGTCCATCCTCGCAGTCAGACCGGGGTGAAGATCCTGCGCGCCGTGCAGCGGCTGGTGGCAACGCCCTTTATCAGCAAGCGTGCTGCCAGGGCACTGACCCCGGCGGTGCAGTCGTTCACGCTTCCGGATTATCGATAGCGCTACAGACGTGGGTTAGTGCCTGCGCCACAGGGAGAATCAAAAATGGAATCGCTACAACAGTGGCTCAGCTTCGCGATGATTGCCTTGTTCGTTACGCTCACGCCGGGGCCGGCGGTGATTATGGCGCTGTCGAATTCAATCACCCACGGCCCGGCGCGGGCGATGGTCGGTTCGCTTGGCAACGCCCTGGGGTTGATAGTGGTTGCTACGGCGGTAACGGCCGGGCTGGGCGCGATCCTGGTAGCGTCCGCGAGTGCCTTTCTGGTCCTGAAAATCGCTGGCGCGGGGTATCTGGTTTATCTGGGGATCAAGCAGTGGCGTAGCGCGCGCAGTGCTTTTGATGCGCTGGCGAACGTGCCCAAAGCGGTGTCCACAGGCAGCCTGTTTATCAAAGGCATCTCGGTGGCGCTGACCAACCCCAAGGCGATCCTGTTTTTCATCGCGTTTCTGCCGCAGTTCATCCAGCCCGGCACCTTTCAGGTGGAGCAGACGGGCGTGCTGATCGTGACCTTCGCCGGCTGCTCTGTGGTTGCTCACGTCTTTTATGTGCTGCTGGCACAGACGCTCAAGCGCCACCTCAATTCGGCCCGCAGGCGCCAGAACGTCAATCGGGTGTTTGGCGCGTCGTTCATTGGTCTGGGGTTGAGCCTGTTCACGTTGAAGGGCAGGGCCGCCTGACTCCACCGCATAGGGAAGATGCCTCTGCGTCGCGGCTCGACGCTGATCAGAAAACTACACACCTCCCTGCGCCCGTTCTTTTTTTCGAACGGGCTATTGTCCTTTCCCCCCGCAATGCCTAGGATTCGTTTGAGATTTCAAACGCTCTTGTTCGGTCTTCCTGTCTTCATGCGTTGCGCAGCGCTGGAACCCGATGGAATGTTTTCCTGACGATGGCTTCCAAATGGGGTGCATCGATATCAATTGTTCGCGTCGCCTCTCAGGCGATGCTGTTTAGGAGGCCGACATGCAGCTCAAAGATTCCACACTGTTCCGCCAGCAGGCCTACATCAACGGCCAATGGCTGGACGCGGACGGTGGTCAGTCGATCAAGGTCAACAACCCGGCCAACAATGAAATCCTCGGCACTGTGCCAAAAATGGGCGCAGCCGAGACGCGTCGGGCGATCGAGGCGGCTGACAAGGCGCTGCCGGCCTGGCGTGCGCTGACTGCCAAAGAGCGTGGCAACAAGTTGCGCCGCTGGTTCGAGCTGATGATCGAGAACCAGGACGATCTGGGTCTGCTGATGACGCTGGAGCAGGGCAAGCCGCTGGCCGAAGCCAAGGGCGAGATCACCTACGCCGCGTCGTTCATCGAGTGGTTCGCCGAAGAGGCCAAGCGTGTTTATGGCGATGTGATCCCTGGTCACCAGCCGGACAAGCGCCTGATCGTGCTCAAGCAGCCAATTGGTGTGACGGCGGCGATCACCCCGTGGAACTTCCCGGCGGCGATGATCACCCGCAAGGCCGGTCCGGCACTGGCGGCGGGTTGCACCATGGTGCTCAAGCCTGCGTCGCAAACGCCGTTCTCGGCACTGGCCCTGGCTGAACTGGCCGAGCGTGCGGGTATCCCGGCGGGCGTGTTCAGCGTGGTGACCGGCAGCGCAGGCGATATCGGTGCCGAGCTGACCGGCAACCCGATCGTGCGCAAACTGTCCTTCACCGGCTCGACCGACATTGGTCGCCAGCTGATGGCCGAGTGCGCCAAGGACATCAAGAAGGTGTCCCTGGAGCTGGGCGGTAACGCGCCTTTCATCGTGTTCGACGATGCCGACCTCGACAAGGCGGTCGAAGGCGCGATGATCTCCAAGTACCGCAACAACGGCCAGACCTGCGTGTGCGCCAACCGCATCTACGTGCAGGACGCGGTGTATGACGCGTTCGCCGAGAAGCTCAAGGCGGCGGTCGGCAAGCTGAAGATCGGTAACGGCCTGGAAGAAGGCGTCACCACCGGCCCGTTGATCGACGACAAGGCGGTGGCCAAGGTCAAGGAACACATCGCCGACGCCGTCAGCAAGGGCGCAACCGTGCTGACCGGTGGCAACAGCCTGGAAGGCTCGTTCTTCGAGCCGACCATTCTGGTCAACGTGTCTAAAGATGCCGCCGTGGCGCGGGAAGAAACCTTTGGTCCGCTGGCCCCGCTGTTCCGCTTCAAGGACGAGGCCGAAGTGATTGCGATGGCCAACGACACCGAGTTCGGTCTGGCGTCGTACTTCTACGCGCAGAACATGAGCCGCGTGTTCCGTGTCGCCGAGGCGCTGGAATATGGCATGGTGGGTATCAACACCGGCCTGATCTCCAACGAACTGGCACCGTTCGGCGGTATCAAGTCGTCCGGCCTGGGCCGTGAAGGCTCCAAGTACGGCATCGAAGATTATCTGGAAATCAAATACCTCTGCCTGTCGGTCTGACCGACACTTGGGTATTGCAGCCGATGGCGCGCGAGAGCGACGTGTCATCGGCTTTTGTTGCACCGCAGTTTCCTGGTGGCCTGAAGGCTGCTGCAGTCGATCATCGTATGCTGCCGCAGTTGATCCGGTCCGCTTGATCCTTGATCCTTGACCCACGCCGACCGATGAGCGGCGAATGAGGAATACATGAGCAAGACTAACGAATCCCTGATGCAACGCCGCCATGCAGCCGTCCCGCGTGGCGTTGGTCAGATCCACCCGATCTTCGCTGCTTCGGCGAAGAACGCGACCGTTACCGACGTGGAAGGTCGTGAGTTCATCGACTTCGCTGGCGGTATTGCAGTGCTGAACACCGGCCACCTGCACCCGAAGATCATCGCCGCCGTGCAAGAGCAGCTGACCAAGCTGAGCCACACCTGCTTCCAGGTACTGGCCTACGAGCCTTACGTCGAGCTGAGCGAAAAAATCAACGCCAAGGTGCCAGGCGATTTCGATAAGAAAACCCTGCTGGTGACCACCGGTTCCGAAGCGGTGGAAAACGCCGTGAAGATCGCCCGTGCTGCGACCGGTCGTGCGGGCGTTATCGCCTTCACCGGCGCTTACCACGGCCGCACCATGATGACCCTGGGCCTGACCGGCAAGGTCGTGCCGTACTCGGCCGGCATGGGCCTGATGCCCGGCGGTATCTTCCGCGCGCTGTACCCGTGCGAACTGCATGGCGTGAGCGTGGATGATTCCATCGCCAGCATCGAGCGCATCTTCAAGAACGACGCCGAGCCCAAAGACATCGCTGCGATCATCATCGAACCGGTACAGGGCGAGGGTGGTTTCTATGTGGCGCCGAAGGCCTTCATGCTGCGTCTGCGCGAGCTGTGCGACAAGCACGGCATTCTGCTGATCGCTGACGAAGTGCAGACCGGCGCGGGCCGTACCGGCACGTTCTTCGCGATGGAGCAGATGGGAGTTGCGGCTGACCTGACCACCTTCGCCAAGTCCATCGCAGGCGGCTTCCCGCTGGCGGGCGTGTGCGGCAAGGCTGAGTACATGGACGCCATCGCACCCGGCGGTCTGGGCGGCACGTATGCCGGTAGCCCGGTAGCCTGTGCTGCGGCACTGGCGGTGCTGGACATCTTCGAAGAAGAGCACTTGCTGGAGCGCTGCAAGGCGGTTGGCGAGCAGTTGGTGACCTCGCTCAAGGCGATGCAGGCCAAGTACCCGGTTATCGGTGAAGTGCGTGCGCTCGGTGCGATGATCGCTGTCGAGCTGTTCGAAGACGGCGACTCGCACAAGCCTAACGCCGCTGCAGTGGCTCAGGTGGTTGCCAAGGCGCGTGACAAGGGTCTGATTCTGCTGTCCTGCGGTACTTACGGCAACGTGTTGCGCGTGCTGGTGCCGTTGACCGCCGAAGACGAATTGCTCAAACGCGGCCTGGCCATTCTTGACGAATGCTTTGCTGAAATCGCGTAAAAAGTGTGAAGTCATGAATTGATTAATTTATGACCAAACAGACAAAAAAAGCCCGTTTCGACGGGTTTTTTTTGCTTTGGAGCGGGGTATTTCGCTGTTTTGGGTATATCCGGACGTTTGCATTGGCTAAGGTGGTCGCATTGACATCGGAGAGTCATGATGACCGCTGTAGTTTTGCCCGCCGTTCCTCGCGTACTGATAGCCGAGTCTGATCCGTGGGTTCGCGAGACGCTCAGCGACCTGGTGCTGGGCGTGCGTGCGGATATCGAGCTGGAGATGTGCACCGATGGTAAACAGGCCGTCGAGTGGATGAAAAAACACCTGCCGGACCTGATCATCGCCGCCCGCGAGCTGCCGGGGATCGATGGCCTGAGCCTGCTGCGCGGCGTGCGCAATCTGCGTCGTCAGCCCGCCATCCCGTTCATTCTGATCAGTAATCGCAATGACAGCGCCAGCGTGCGTGAAGTCGTGCCGCTGGCACCGACTGCCTACCTGACCAAACCGCTGAACACCGAAGGGCTGCGCCAGCGTCTTGAAGGCCTGCTGCTGGAACGCAGCGCCCCGGTTGCGGGTGCGGTGCCCGCGCTGACGCCGGGTCTGACCCTGACCAAGTTTCTCGACAAACGCCGCGACATCGCCGATGGCGCGCCGCTGTTCGTCGATGTCGCCACGGCGGTGACGCTCAGCCAGACCGCCAGCGGCATCGACGCCGCCCTGCTGGAGCAGGAACTGCGCAACGATCCGCACATCACCGCAGTACTGATCGCAGCCGCCAACACGGCGGCGCAGCATCTGGGCAAGCCGATTCAGACCATGGGCGGGGCGCTGGCCATTCTCGGGCCAGTGCAGGGCGCCAATATCGCGTCCGGTCTGGGCAAAAAGCGTATGGCGGTGCTGACCAACGACGCGTTGCTGGCCAAGGCCCATGAGCTGTGGACCCTGTCGCAGCGCACGGCTGATTACGCGCGCATCCTGGGCGGCATGCTGGAGCTGGATGCGGAGCGCTGTTTTAGCGCCGGACTGCTGCAGTCGCTGGGCGATCTGGCGGTATTGGGTTGTCTGCAGGAGTGGCTGCTGGCTGGCGGCCAACTGGATGAGCAGGTGATCGGGCAGTCTCTGGAGCAGTACTCCGCGGCCTTCGGTTCTGCTCTGCGCACCCGCTGGCGTTTGCCGCTGGAACTGCGTGAGCTGATCGCTGCGGTGTATCAGTACAATACCGGCATCTACACACGCGAAGTGCTGGCAATGAACCTGGCGGGGCAGATGGCGCGCTTGGGCGAGGAAGAAAGTGTCACCACGCTGATCAAGACCAAATCGGCCAAGCTGTTGAAGCTGAGCGTCGGTGACTTGCAGCGCTTGCGCAAGAAGCTGACTGGGGTGACGGATCCGAGTTTGCTGAGGCCGCTGTCTAGCGAAACTGAGGTGGCTGCCGAGGCGGTCGACGACGAGCCTGATCTGCTCGACCTGGCACCTGAGGCACCTGCTGAAGCGCCTGCTGCACTTGAGGATCAGGCAGACGCTGTTCAGGGTTCACCCGAAAAGTAAAAATCTGACTGACGCAGAAAATCCATCGACTGTAGCGGCCTCTTCGCGAGCAAGCTCGCTCCCACAAGGTACCGCGTGCTCCTGTAGGAGCGAACTTGTTCGCGAAGGCTATATTCCTGACGCAGGAAAACCATGGACTGCACCGGACTCTTCGCGAGCAAGCTCGCTCCCACAAGGTACCGCGTGCTCCTGTAGGAGCGAACTTGTTCGCGAAGGCTATATTCCTGACGCAGGAAATCCATCGACTGCACCGGACTCTTCGCGAGCAAGCTCGCTCCCACAAGGTACCGCGTACTCCTGTAGGAGCGAACTTGTTCGCGAAGGCTATATTCCTGACGCAGGAAATCCATCGACTGCAATGCCCTCTTCGCGAGCAAGCTCGCTCCCACAAGGTACCGCGTGCTCCTGTAGGAGCGAACTTGTTCGCGAAGGCTATATTCCTGACGCAGGAAAACCATCGACTGCAATGCCCTCTTCGCGAGCAAGCTCGCTCCCACAAGGTACCGCGTACACTCGTGGGATCCGCCTTATTCGCGAAGGGGCCAGTCGTGCTTTCTACATTCGGGAAAGCATTTCAGACCAGTACGATCTGGTTCTTGCCCTGGCGTTTGGCTTGGTACATCGCGGCGTCGGCGCGGCCGTAGAGGGTTTCGAGGCTTGGGTCGTCCGGGCCCAGATTGGTCAGGCCCTGGCTTGCAGTGATGCTGAAGGTGGTGCCAGCGGACTGGAAGTTCTGACGCTGGATCTCGCGTTGCAGGCGCTCGGCGATCTGCATCGCCATGTCCGGCGCACAGCCGGGGAATACCGCAGCGAACTCTTCGCCACCGATACGCCCGAACAGGTCACCCCGCCTCAATGCCGAACGACCGCTTTCGGCGATGCGTTGCAGCACGGTATCGCCTTCCTGATGGCCGTAGGTGTCGTTCACCAGCTTGAAGTCATCGATGTCCAGCAGCAGAAACGCCAGCGGCGTGCCATTGAGGCGAGCCAGTTCGAACTCGCGCTGGGCGCATTCGAAAAAGTGCCGGCGGTTGCTGCTCTGGGTCAGCACATCGGTGGTCGCCAGGCGTTGCAGCTCATTCTCGAGCTGCTTCTTCTCGGTGATGTCTTCGGCGATGCCCACCACGATCAGACGCTGGCTGGCGTCGGCACGATGGCTGACGAAGCATTTGTCGCTGAGCCAGCGCACTTCGCCGTCCGCACGAATGATCCGGTACTCGCGATCCTCGATCGAGCCTTTCTCGATAACCTCGTTGAGGCTGCGCTCGGCGTAGTTCAGGTCATCGGGGTAGATGCTGTCGCGCCACTCACTGTAGTCAGCCAGCAGCAGGCCCGCCGAACGACCGAAGATGCGCTCGTAGGCCGGGCTGACATAGATCATGTGCTGGGTTTCCCAGTCGAACGCCCACAAAACAGCGTTCACACTCACCAGCAACGAGCTGAACAATTGTTCACGCTCGCTCAGGCGTGCGACTTCTGCCTGAGCGTGCATCAGGGCTAACAGGGTTTCTGCGGCTGCGGGCATATCAGTGATCGGTGTGCCGGGTAGGGAGGTGGGAGGCTGCTTTTCCATAAGAACCATCTCAAGCGTTTACGGCCAGTGAGGCGCCCTGTCCCGATTGGCGGGAAAGTTGATGAGATAGAGGGGGAGCGGATAAGTTCCGGGACCGGCGCGCCAGGGGAAGGCGCGCCGATCAACGGTTCAAGCGTGGGCGGGGCGTAGCGAGTAGGTTTTCAGCTGGTCGGCAAACTCGCGCAACGAGTGAATACCACTGGCTTCGGCCTCGTGAATCCACTCTTTCATGGCCGAGAGCATGTCGTGACCGTTGCTGCTGGTCTTGACCCAGATCTGCTGCAAGGCCAGGCGTTTTTCGTAGATCACCTTCAGCGCATGGCTGTGTTCCAGCATGGTCTGGATACGCAGGTGATGCTTGTCATCGAGCAGGCTGGTCTCACGCGACAGCAGGCGCTTGGCGCGGCGGAACTGATGACGCACCGACTCGTCGGCCTTGGCCAGTTCCTGGGCAACCAGCGGCGCGATCACCAGCTTGCGGTACTGCGCCATGATCTGGAAACGGTTGTTGAGGATCGCCATCGCGGTGTCCATGTCCATGTGGCCCTTGCCTTCGACCCGATGGGCAATAGGCGCGACCCGCTGGACCTTGGCCAGACGCAGGAAGCTGAAGACCTTGATCCACGCCCAGCCCATGTCGAATTCCCAGGGTTTGACCGACAGCTTGGCCGAGTTGGGATAGGTGTGGTGATTGTTGTGCAGTTCTTCGCCGCCGATCACGATGCCCCACGGCACCAGATTGGTGGCCGCATCACGGCATTCGAAGTTGCGATAGCCGACCGCATGACCCAGACCGTTGACCACGCCGGCAGCCCAGAAGGGAATCCACATCATCTGCACGGCCCAGACCGTGATACCGAGGACACCGAACAGCGCCACATCGATCACCGCCATCAGCGCGATGCCCAGCAGCTTGTAGCGCGAATACAGATTGCGCTCGATCCAGTCTTCCGGGCAGTTCTTGCCGTAGATACGCAGGGTGTCCTGGTTCTGCGCTTCCTCGCGGTACAGCTCGGCGCCCTTGCGCAGCACGGTGGACAGACCCTTGACGACCGGGCTGTGCGGGTCATCGACAGTTTCGCATTTTGCGTGGTGTTTGCGGTGGATGGCTGTCCACTCGCGAGTATTCTGGGCAGTGGTCAGCCACAGCCAGAAGCGGAAGAAGTGTTTCAGACCCGCGTTGAGCTCAAGTGAGCGGTGGGCTGAATAGCGGTGCAGATAGACCGTGACGCCAATGATCGTTACATGGGTCATGACCAGCGTGACCGCTATTAACTGCCAGACGGAAAGGTCGAGCAAACCGTTGTACAACATAGGCTGTTTGGCCCTCGTAGAAAACCTGTGAAGAAAAAAGTCGCAACAGCATTATCACTGACATTGCTCAGAAAACCAGTCACCCTTGCACATAAGCGTCGCAGGATGTTTCTTGCTTTATAATCCAGACCTTTCTCAAGGCCCGCTTTTTTATGTCCGATTATTCCCGTAACGCGCTGCGAACCGCCGTTCTGTATGGGCTACTGTCGATTCTGTGGTTCGCGACAGGCAGCGCCCTGCTGTCTTTTTTCGTCAAGGATCCGGCTCGACTGGCCGTCGGACAACAGATGATCGGTTACGGCTGGGCGTTGCTCAGTACCGTCATGATCTTTATTGCACGTGACAGATTGAAGGCCATCGTCGGCGGCGAAGCGCAGTTCGAGCGTCAACAGCAGGACTATGACCGGCTGCTGCTGGCGGCGGTGGTGTTCGACAGCACGCGTGAGGGCGTACTGGTCAGTGATGCCGAAGGACGCATTGTCCATGTAAATCGTGCGTTTGTAGACATCACCGGCTATCAGGCCGACGAGGTGCTTGGCTTCAACCCCAGCAAGTTCAAGTCCGGTCGTCATGGCCCCGAGTTTTATCGGCAGATGTACCACTCGCTGCAGAGTGCCGGGCAGTGGAGCGGCGAGATCTGGAACCGACGCAAAAGCGGCGAGATCTATCCGCAGTGGCAAACCATCCGCAGCATCAAGGGTGAGGACGGGCAGCCCAGGCATTTTGTCGCGGTGTTTTCCGACATCACGGCCATCAAGCGCTCCGAGCAGGAGTTGGCGCAACTGGCCCATTACGATGCGCTGACCGAGTTGCCCAATCGTCTGCTGCTGACCGACCGGATCAGCCAGGCGCTGACCTCGGCGCGCTCCAGCAGGCGCGGCTGTGCGCTGCTGGTGGTCGACCTGGACAACTTCAGAAACATCAACGACAGCCTTGGCCATAACATCGGCGACGAAGTGCTCAAGGCGGCTGCCGAACGTCTCAATACGCTGGCCGACAGCGGCATGACGGTCTCGCGGCTGGGCGGTGACGAATTCGCGCTGCTGGTCAAAAACTGTACACACATGGTGCATGCCGCAGCGCTCGCGCAGCAGGTGATCAATACCTTCAAAGCGCCGTACCCCATTGCCGGACATCAATTGTTCGTCACTGCCAGTATCGGTATCAGCCTGTTTCCCGGTGATGCGCTGACCGCCGAGCAGTTGTTGCGCAATGCCGATTCGGCGCTGTTCAAGGCCAAGAACGATGGCCGCGAAGGGTTTGCGCTGTACACCGAAGA
Source organism: Pseudomonas sp. P135 (assembly GCF_020312125.1). Taxonomy (NCBI): domain Bacteria; kingdom Pseudomonadati; phylum Pseudomonadota; class Gammaproteobacteria; order Pseudomonadales; family Pseudomonadaceae; genus Pseudomonas; species Pseudomonas sp. P135. The sequence continues at coordinate 10,255 of NZ_JAGPYR010000030.1, read as the reverse complement.
GCTGACCGCCCACGCCCAGCAACGCGTGCAACTGGCCAGCGAGTTGCGTCAGGCGATCGAGCAGGACGAATTGCGGGTGTTCTACCAACCGGTTTACGACCTGGTGACCGGGCGTATCTGCGCGGTCGAAGCGCTGGTGCGCTGGCAGCACCCGACCCGTGGCATGGTGTCGCCTGGCGACTTCATCCCGATTGCCGAGCAGAACGGGCTCATCGCCGATATCGATGCCTGGGTATTGAATACCGCCTGTCGGCAGATGCAGGCCTGGCTGGCAGAAGGCGTCTCGATTGCGTCCGTCGCGGTCAATGTATCCAGCCGTCTGTTCAGTCGTGGCGATGTCGATCGGCAAGTGGCTGAGGTCTTGAACGAGACCGGCCTCGATCCGGCATTTCTTGAGCTGGAAGTCACTGAAAGTGCCGTCATGGAGGACCCTGAACAGGCCATCGAGCAATTGCATCGCCTGCGTGAACTGGGCCTGAGCCTGGCCATCGATGATTTCGGCACAGGCTACTCATCGCTGCTGCGGCTCAAGAGCATGCCGGTGCAAAAGCTCAAGATCGATCAGGGTTTCGTGGCCGGGCTGCCGGGCGATGTGGATGACATCGCGATTGTAAGGGCGGTCATCGCGCTGGCTTCGAGCCTGGGCATGCGTGTCCTGGCCGAGGGGATCGAGCACGCCAATCAGGCTTCATTTCTGTTAAGCAACGGTTGTGAGTTGGGCCAGGGCTACTGGTTTGCCCGGCCCATGGCGGCGCAATCGATTGATTGGACGCACGCGCCCGCGTTCAACTAGTTCAGCCCTCTCTGACAACGCTCGTCCGGGTGTGCAATGCACCCTGACAGACTCACGCCGCTCTAAAGTCTTTTTGGTTATATCTGCATTCTTAAATAGTCTTTTTAAGAATATCCGCACCTCACTATTATTGCCTCACCGCCATACGCCATCGCCCCCAGTCGCGAAGGCCGGCCTCTCACTTCTCAAGGAATAAGACAATGAGCGCATCTCTACGTAGTGTTGACGGTCAGGACGAAGCAGCCATTCTGCGTGAAATTCAGAGTGCGTTGCGTGACCTGCGTTTTGGTGCCGTCGAAATCACCGTGCACAACGCACAGGTGGTGCAGATCGAGCGCAAGGAAAAGTTTCGTTTGCAGAACCCTGCCAAGCAGAACTGAAGCGGCAATCACCCGACTGGTCAACCGGAGGGTTTCATCCTGACTCCTGATACCCCCCTGAAAAAAAGCAGCGCGCCCGTGCGGATGCCGTTCTGACGCGCCAAGAAGAAATCAAAAAAGCCAACACACCGTATTTCCAGGAGCTTCAATCTATGTCCATTCGCCGTTTTGCGCTGGCGGCTCTCGCCAGTGCTGTTTTCGCAGGTTCGGCTGTCGCCAAGGATTACGAACTGCTCAACGTGTCCTACGATCCGACCCGCGAGCTGTATCAGGACTACAACGCAGAATTCGTCAATTTCTGGAAACAATCCCACCCGGACGACAAGGTCGAGATCAAGCAATCTCACGGCGGCTCGGGCAAGCAGGCGCGTGGCGTGATTGACGGCCTGCGTGCCGACGTGGTGACCCTGGCACTGGCCGGTGACATCGACGAAATCGCCAGGCTCGGCAAGACCCTGCCGGAAAACTGGCAGACCCGCCTGCCGGACGCGAGCACGCCGTACACCTCGACCATCGTGTTTCTGGTGCGCAAGGGCAACCCGAAAGGCATCAAGGACTGGGGCGACCTGACCAAGGAAGGCGTTTCGGTGATCACCCCCAACCCGAAAACCTCGGGCGGTGCGCGCTGGAACTTCCTGGCCGCCTGGGCCTATGGCCTGAAGGCGGGCGGCGGTGACGAAGCCAAGGCCAAGGAATACGTACAGACGCTGTTCAAGCACGTGCCGATCCTGGACACCGGCGCACGCGGTTCGACCATCACCTTCGTCAACAACGGTCAGGGTGACGTGCTGCTGGCGTGGGAAAACGAAGCGTTTCTGGCCTTGAAAGAAGACGGCGGCAAGGACAAGTTCGACATCGTCGTACCATCGCTGTCGATCCTTGCCGAACCTCCGGTCGCCGTGGTCGACAAGAACGCCGAGCGGAAAGGCAACAGCGAAATCGCGACTGAATACCTCAAGCACCTGTACAGCAAGGAAGGTCAGGAAATCGCCGCGAAAAACTTCTATCGTCCACGTGATGCCGAAGTGGCCGCCAAGTACGAGAAGCAATTCCCGAAACTCGATCTGGTGACTATCGACAAAGACTTTGGTGGCTGGAAAACTGCGCAGCCGAAGTTTTTCAATGACGGCGGCGTGTTCGATCAGATTTATCAGGCGCAATAAGCCGAATGAGGATGCCGCACCAGCGGCATCACAGGTTTGGCCAAACAGCCCGGATTAACCTCCGGGCTTCGTGCAAGTGAAACCAGGGACTTTTATGTCGCGTCGTATCTCCCCCGTCATACCCGGCTTCGGGCTGACGCTGGGCTACACCTTGGTGTACCTCAGTCTGATTGTGCTAATACCGCTGGCCGCCATGTTCGTACATGCTGCGCAGCTCACCTGGGATCAGTTCTGGACCATCATCACGGCACCTCGCGTGATCGCGGCACTCAAGCTGAGTTTCGGCACCGCCTTTTACGCAGCCCTCATCAACGGGGTGATCGGCACACTGCTGGCCTGGGTGCTGGTGCGCTACACCTTCCCCGGGCGCAAGGTCATCGATGCGATGATCGATCTGCCATTCGCCCTGCCGACCGCCGTGGCCGGTATCGCCCTGACCGCGCTGTACGCGCCCAACGGCTGGGTCGGCCAGTTCGCGGCTGATCTGGGTTTCAAGATCGCCTACACCCCGTTGGGCATCACCCTGGCACTGACCTTCGTCACCCTGCCGTTCGTGGTGCGCACCGTGCAGCCTGTGCTGGCCGACATCCCCCGCGAAGTCGAAGAGGCCGCCGCCTGCCTGGGCGCGCGTCCGCTACAGGTGTTTCGCCACATCCTCGTCCCGGCGTTGCTGCCTGCCTGGCTGACCGGCTTCGCCCTGGCGTTTGCCCGTGGCGTGGGCGAGTACGGTTCGGTGATTTTCATCGCCGGCAACATGCCGATGAAAACCGAGATCCTGCCGCTGCTGATCATGGTCAAGCTCGACCAGTACGACTACACCGGCGCAACCGCTATCGGCGTGATGATGCTGGTGGTGTCCTTCATTCTGCTGCTGCTGATCAACCTGCTGCAGCGGCGCATTGAAACCCCATCCTGAGGAGGCGCAGAACATGTCTTATTCATCTGTCTCGGCCGCCGCCTCTGCCAACGCCGCCCGTCGTGGCAGCGCGGTATCGCGACGCATCCTGATCGGCCTGTGCTGGCTGGTATTCGTCCTGTTTCTGGGCCTGCCGCTGTTCATCGTGGTGTCCCAGGGCCTGAAAAACGGTCTGGGCGCGTTCTTTACCGCAATCCTCGAACCGGACGCGCTGTCGGCGCTGAAGCTGACGGTCATAGCGGTATTGATCTCGGTGCCGCTAAACCTGGTGTTCGGCGTCAGCGCCGCGTGGTGTGTGAGCAAATACTCGTTCCGCGGCAAGAGCATTCTGGTCACGCTGATCGACCTGCCGTTCTCGGTGTCGCCGGTCATCGCCGGTCTGGTCTACGTGCTGATGTTCGGTGCGCAGGGGCTGTTCGGGCCGTGGTTGCAGGATCACGACATCCAGATCGTCTTTGCCCTGCCGGGCATCGTGCTGGCAACCATCTTCGTCACCGTGCCCTTCGTTGCCCGTGAACTGATCCCGCTGATGCAGGAGCAGGGCACTCAGGAAGAAGAAGCCGCACGGCTGCTGGGCGCCAATGGCTGGCAGATGTTCTGGCACGTCACGGTGCCGAACATCAAATGGGGCCTGATCTACGGCGTGGTGCTGTGTACGGCGCGGGCGATGGGCGAGTTTGGCGCGGTGTCGGTGGTGTCCGGGCACATTCGTGGCGTCACCAACACCCTGCCGCTGCACGTCGAAATCCTCTACAACGAATACAACCACGTTGCCGCCTTTGCCGTGGCGAGCCTGTTGCTGATCCTGGCGCTGTTCATCCTGCTGCTCAAGCAGTGGAGCGAATCGCGCATTAACCGTCTGCGCCATAACGCGGCGGAGGAATAATCATGTCGATCGAAGTCCGTAACGTCAGCAAGAACTTCAACGCCTTCAAGGCCCTGAACAACATCAGTCTGGACATCCAGAGTGGCGAGCTGGTGGCTTTGCTCGGCCCGTCAGGCTGCGGCAAGACCACCCTGCTGCGCATCATTGCCGGCCTGGAAACCCCGGATGACGGCAGCATCGTGTTCCATGGCGAAGATGTGTCCGGCCACGACGTGCGTGATCGCAACGTCGGGTTCGTGTTCCAGCATTACGCGCTGTTCCGCCACATGACGGTGTTCGACAACGTCGCGTTCGGCCTGCGCATGAAGCCCAAGCGCGAGCGCCCGAACGAAACTCGCATTGCCGAGAAGGTCCATGAGCTGCTGAACATGGTGCAGCTGGACTGGCTGGCCGACCGTTATCCGGAGCAACTGTCGGGTGGACAGCGCCAGCGAATCGCCCTGGCCCGCGCCCTGGCGGTCGAGCCCAAGGTGCTGCTGCTGGACGAGCCGTTCGGCGCGCTGGACGCCAAGGTCCGCAAGGAGCTGCGTCGCTGGCTGGCGCGCCTGCACGAAGACATCAACCTGACCTCGGTGTTCGTGACTCACGATCAGGAAGAGGCCATGGAAGTGGCTGACCGCATCGTGGTGATGAACAAGGGCGTGATCGAACAGATCGGCTCGCCGGGCGAGGTCTACGAGAACCCGTCCAACGACTTCGTCTACCACTTCCTCGGCGACTCCAATCGCCTGAGCCTGGGCGCGGAAGGTCACCTGCTGTTCCGTCCGCATGAGGTGTCGCTGTCCCGCCAGGAAATCGAAGACCACCACGCCGCCGAAGTACGCGACATCCGCCCGCTGGGCGCGACGACGCGGGTCACCTTGAAAGTGGAAGGGCAGGATGAGCTGATCGAGGCCGAAGTGGTGAAAGACCACGACAGCCTGGTGGGCCTGGCGAAGGGCGAGACGCTGTTCTTCAAACCGAAGGTCTGGCAGAAGCTTTAAGTCTGCGCAGGTGCTTATCGTTATACACAACTCTTGTGGGGGCGACCGGGGCGGCGATCCGCATTGCTCGCGAAGACGGTGTTTCAGTCGATGCATTTTCGGCGATGCTACCGACCCCTTCGCGAACAAGTTCGCTCCTACGCCCTCCGGGCAGAAGCCTTATCGTTCCCATGCTCCGCGTGCTCTGCGTCCTCGGGCTGTTATCGCACGGACAACGCCAGCATGAACGCGGCGACGATGCCGCATACAGCGAACAGCTGCTGCAGGCGTGGGCCGGCGAGGTAGCGGGCGACTTGTCTGCCGATAATCAGGCCGATGACTGCACCCAGCGCGAACGGCGCGCCAACTGCCCAATGCATAACACCACTCAATGAGGCGGTAATGACGCTGCCCATCGAGACCAGGGCGATCACCGCCAGTGACGTCGCCACGACACTTTTCATGTCCAGATCGCTGTAGCGGGTCAGCGCCGGAATGATCACGAACCCGCCGCCCACTCCCAACAACCCGGACAGCAACCCGGAGCCCACGCCGGTCAGCGTCAGTGCGCGCAGGCAGGGCATGGTCCAGCGCAGGCGGCCCTGCAGCGGGTTGAGCACGCAGGGCAGTACTTCCGCACGCGGCGCCGGCTTTCCGTGACGCAATTCGCGGCTGGCCCTGATGAACATACGTCCACAGGCGTACAGCAGCACGGCGGAAAAGACCAGTGCCAGCGGCGTATTGGGCAGTCGATGAGCGAGCCACAGGCCCAGAGGCGCCATCAGTACACCGATGGACGCGATGTACCCGGCCGCGCGGTAGCGGACGATGCCCTGACGCAGCCCCAGTACCGCACCGATCCCCGCCGCCAGCCCTACGGCCAACAGACCGACAGGCGCCGCTTCGACAATCGACAGACCGAGACCGAAGACCAGCAGCGGCACGGCGAGGATGCCGCCGCCCGCGCCGGTCAGCGCCAGTACCATGCCGATGACGGTCCCCAGGCCAACGCCCAGCAACTGATGCTCATCCATGCCGGGTGTCAGCCTTTTGCGGTTTGGCCAGCCACTCACGGCCTTTGAGCATGCCATGCCAGTACAGCGCGGGCAGCACTCGCGCTTTCAGCCACCAGGCCAGTCGGGTTGGCTGGCGACCGTCCAGCAGCCAGCGCGGAAAGCTCGGCGCGACCTTGCCGCCATAGGTGAATTCGGCCAGCACGATGCGGCCTTTCTCGACCGTCAGCGGGCACGAGCCGTAACCGTCATACACCGCGGACTCACTCCGACGACCCAGCGCGACCAATACGTTGTTGGCCACCACCGGTGCCTGCTTGCGTGCCGCTGCGGCGGTCTTGGCGTTGCTGGTATTGGTGGCATCGCCCAGGCCATGCACATTGGCGAACTGCCGGTGCTTCAGCGTGGCAGGGTCGACATCCACCCAGCCTGCGGCATCGGCCAGCGGGCTGCTGCGGATGAAGTCAGGGGCAATCTGCGGCGGCACTACGTGCAACATTTCGAAGCCTTGCTCGACGGTCTCGCTGCTGCCATCGGCTTGCGTGCGGATGAAGGTCGCGCGTTTGCCAGGCCCGTCGACGGCGACCAGCCGATGGCTGAACTTGAGGTCAATGGCGTAGCGCTCGACGTACTTCATCAGCGCCGGCACATAGTCGGCGACACCGAACAGCACGCCACCGGCGTTATAGAACTGCGTATTGATCTGCGCGAGACGGCCGCTTTTCAACCAATGATCGCAGGACAGGTACATGGCCTTCTGCGGCGCACCGGCGCACTTGATCGGCATGGGCGGCTGGGTGAACAGCGCGCGGCCCTGTTGCAGGTTCTGCACCAGCTTCCAGGTATAGGGCGCCAGGTCATAGCGATAGTTGGAGGTCACGCCATTGGCCCCGAGCGTTTCCACCAGCCCGTCGATAGCCGACCAGTCCAGCTTCAGGCCGGGGCAGACCACCAGTTGCTGATAACCGAGCACGCGGCCGTCGGCCAGCGTCAGCGTATTGTGCTGCGGCTCGAACGTCGCCACCGCAGCCTTGATCCACTGCACGCCTTCGGGAATCAGCGAGGCCATGCTGCGCGCCGTCGACTGCGGCGTGAAGATCCCCGCACCGACCATGGTCCAGCCGGGCTGGTAATAATGGGTATCGGCGGGGTCGACCAGGGTGATCTGCAGGGTGGCGTCGCGGGCGAGCAGGCTTGCGGCAGTGGCGATACCGGCAACACCGGCACCGACGATCAGGATCTGACAGGTAGTTGTCGAAGCATTCATCACAGGGTTTCCCAAGGCGGGCAGCGGTCAAAGGGCATTGAGCGGGATCTTCAGGTAGACGACGCCGTTGTCTTCCGGCTCGGGAAAGTGGCCGCAGCGCATGTTGACCTGCACCGCAGGCAGCATCAGCACCGGCATGTCCAGCGTCGCGTCACGGGCTTCGCGCATGCCGACGAACGCGTCTTCATCCACCCCGTCGTGCACATGGATATTGCTGGCGCGCTGTTCGGCAACCGTGGTCATGTATTTCAGCTCACGGCCATTGGGCAGGTAGTCGTGGCACATGAACAGCAGGGTTTCCGGCGGCAGCGCCAGCAGCTTCTTGATCGAGCGATACAGCGTGCGCGCATCGGCACCCGGGAAGTCGCACCGAGCGGTGCCGTAATCGGGCATGAACAGCGTATCGCCGACAAACGCGACCGTGGCGTCACCGACTTGCACCAGGTAACTCATGCACGCCGGCGTGTGCCCGGGCGTGTGCATGGCCTTGACCTCAAGCGTGCCGAGGGCGAACGAGGCGTTGTCTTCCAGCAGCACATCGAACTGGCTGCCATTGCGGGCAAAGTCAGACGGCGCGTTGAACAGCGTGCCGAAGGTTTCCTGCACGGCAGTGATATGGCTGCCGATGACAATTTGCCCACCGAGCCGCTGTTTCAGATACGGCGCTGCCGAGAGGTGATCGGCGTGCACATGGGTTTCGAAAATCCACTGCACCGAGGCGCCCAGGGCCTGCGCCCGTTCGATCATGCGGTCGGCCGACTCGGTTCTGGTGCGGCCGGACTTGGGGTCGTAATCGAGCACGCTGTCGATCAGCGCACATTGCTTGCTGTGCAGGTCCATCACCAGATAGCTGATGGTCCAGGTATGCGTGTCGAAGAGCGCTTCGACATGAAGCTTTTCACCGATAATCATGTGCAATTCCCGCGGCTGTAAATCGCCTCAAGGCCCGTTTGGCCAGGCCGGACGGTTGGCAGTCGTTGCCATGATGTCTCAATAACCATGCCAATCACGGCAAAGCCCCTTCAGGCTAATAAATACAAGGCGTTTTGCGGTTTTGCAAAACACCCTGATGGCCTGCCGCAGGTCGCTGACTGCCACATTCTGGCAGTCATTTGGCAGTCCGTGGCACAAGCTGGCAGGCGAATGGGTTAAGCTGCGCCCAGCCCACAGGAGCACCCATGAACCTCATCGCCACCGATTTTCCCGGCAGTCGCATGCAGTCGCTGGTGTCATACCTCGAACACGATCTGCGACCGACCATCGTGCTCGACACCGACTACAACATCATTGCCGCCAACACCGCCTACCAGCGCCAGTTCGGCGTCGAAGGCACGCCGCATGTGGGCGAGAAGTGTTATCGGGTGTCGCATCAGTTTGCAGTGCCGTGCGATCAGGCCGGTGAGCATTGCCCGATGCGCAAGGCCCATGAAACACGGCTCCCGGAGCGTCTGCTGCACATTCATCACACGCCGCGCGGCCCCGAGCATGTGGATGTGGAGCTGCGGCCGATTCTCGACGATCAGGGTGAGGTGATCGCTTATGTCGAGCGACTGAGCTCGGTGGCGGTAGCCTCCGTCCAGCCGCAGCAACATGGACTGGTAGGGCGCTCGGCGGCGTTCAAGGAAGTACTGAGCGCCCTGCAACGTGCAGCGCCCGCGCAGATTCCGGTGCTGCTGCAGGGCGAGTCGGGTACCGGCAAGGAATTGTTCGCGCGCGCACTGCACGCCAGCAGCGCCAGGTCCGCCGGACCGCTGGTGGTGGTCGATTGCACCGGGCTTACCGAAACCCTGCTGGAAAGCGAGCTGTTCGGCTATGAGAAGGGCGCGTTCACTGGCGCATTGCAGCGCAAGACCGGTCTGGCCGAAGCCGCTCATGGCGGGACGTTGTTCCTTGACGAGATCGGCGAAGTGCCGCTGGCCATGCAGGTCAAGCTGTTGCGGCTGATCGAATCGGGCAGTTTTCGTCCGGTGGGCAGCCTGCGCACGGTGCACTCGGATTTTCGGCTGGTGGTGGCCACCCATAAACCGCTCAGGGAGATGGTCGCCGACGGCAGCTTTCGTCAGGATTTGTTCTACCGCATCAGCGCCTTTCCGATTCGCCTGCCGGCCCTGCGCGAACGCAGCGACGACCTGCCGCTGCTGATCGACAGTCTGCTGCAACGCATCGCGCCCGGCGCCGCTCCGCGTGTCGACGCCGAGGCCATGAAGCTGCTGAGTTTGTACAGTTACCCCGGCAACATTCGCGAGCTGCGCAACATACTCGAGCGAGCCCGTTTATTTACCGACGACGGCGTGATTCGCGTGCAGGATTTGCCCGCCGAAGTACGCGGGCAGGGCGAAGCGGTTGGCGTGACGTACCGCCAGCAGGACGACGGCCTGGAAAAACTCGCCCATGCGCTGCGAGTGTTCAACGGCTCGCGCAGCGAACTGGCCAGAGAACTGGGGCTGAGCGAACGCACCCTGTATCGACGTTTGCGTGCCTTGGGGATTCCGCGCTAAAGCACTCAGTCCTGCACGGACGCTATGACGCAGAGCGTCACGAACGGCATTCCCACGCTGGAGCGTAGGGAACGATCATCGCAACTATCGTGCGGCGCTCCGCGTCGCATGCCTTTTTGGACGCTCCGCGTCCTCTTGACGACGCAGAGCGTCGAGACCTGCATTCCCACGCTGGAGCGTAGGGAACGATCATCACAACTATCGTGCGACGCTCCGCGTCGCATGCCTTTCCGGACGCTCCGCGTCCTCTTGCGACGCAGAGCGTCGAGAACTGCATTCCCACGCGGGTGGACTGCCCCCAAGAAGTTGGACACCAATCCGACCTAATGGGGGTGTTCAAATGGCCAAGTATTCAGAGCAATTCAAGCTCACCGTCG
>NZ_JAGPYR010000029.1:0-41798 GCF_020312125.1 Pseudomonas sp. P135 | reverse complement strand
ACCATGCCGTTGAGGTCGATTGCCAGGCGTGGCAGTTGAGGCAGCTTTCGCGAACAAGCGAAGCGTCGCCCGGTTCGCTCCTACGGCCTCAGGCCAGAATCAAAAGCAGACTTGTGTATGACGCGGGGTGCGAGCGTGGGGGCGATCGTCAGTTAATAACCCTGGCCGCGATCCACCTGTCCTTGCATCGCTTCACCACGCTCAAAACGGCGGATGTTATCGAGCAGGCCAGGAAAGGCGCTTTCCGGCTGGGTCATGGCCGCCACATGCGGGGTCAGCAGGATCTTCGGGTGTGTCCAGAACGGATGGTCGGCTGCTGCCGGTTCCTGCTGCAGCACATCCAGCACTGCAGCGCTGAGTTGACCGCTGTCCAGCGCTTCAATCAGCTCCGCTTCCAGCAGATGCCCGCCACGGCCCATATTGATCAGCGCGGCGCCCTTGGGCAATTGTTCGAAAAGCCGACGATTGAGGATGCCTTCGGTCTGGCCGGTCAGCGGCAGCACACACAGCAAAATGTCGCACTGCCCCAGAAATGCGTCCAGTTGCTCTTCTCCGGCATAGCACTGCACAGCGTCGATTCGATGCTCGCTGCGCGCCCAGCCCGACAGCTCGAAACCGAACGGTTTGAGGCTCGACAGAATATGCTGCGCCTGCAACCCCAGCCCCATCACGCCGACTCGGCGTTGGTTCGCCGGTATCAGCGGGTGAGCTTTCCAGACGCCTTCAACTTGCTGCTGCCGATAACGCAGCATTTCCCGGTGCAGGCTCAGCACGGCAAAGGTTGCGTACTCACACATCGCGTGACTGATGCCGGGGTCCAGCAGACGCACCACCGGCATCGATTTCGGAATACGGCTCAGGTCCAGCTGGTCCACACCTGCCGACAGGGCAAACAGCACTTTCAGGTTGGGCAGCAGTTCCTGCAGATCATCGGGCGCCAGCCAGGCGCCCAGATAGTGGATGTCGGCCGGGTCGCCGATGTCCGGCCATACCCGCCACTCGATGTCCGGCGCGTGCTCGGCAAACAGGACGCGCCAGCGTTCGGCACGTGCGGGATCGGCTTTGTAGAGCAGGGCGGGCATGGGCGTTTCCTGAGCATGAAAGGGGAGCCCCATCATGCCGCAAATGCAAAGCATGATCTGTCGAAACGCCTGCTTCCTGGCCGCTCCAATGTCCGAAAAGCGCGGCTATCCGGCAGATTGCATGGTGATGTGCGGGCATGAAGGAATCTGCCGTTTGCAAGGCGAAAAACAGTCGATATGGACATCTGAGGGGGCAAGTTCGGCGTAGATCATTTCGCTGAACGCTTAACCTGAACAGCATCGCAGCCACCCCGCCGGCTGCCTGGCCCACGACAGGTATAACCATGAACAGCAAAGTCGACGAAACCCCTCATCTGCTCCGCCAGCGCGATCAGTTCGTGCCGCGCGGGATTGTCACGGCTCACCCGCTGGTCATCGACCGCGCGCAGGGTTCTGAGCTGTGGGACGTCGATGGCAAACGCTATCTGGATTTCGTCGGCGGTATCGGCGTGTTGAACATCGGCCATAACCACCCGAACGTGGTCGCGGCGATTCAGGCGCAACTGACCAAAGTCACCCACGCCTGCTTTCAGGTGGCGTCCTATCAGCCCTATCTGGATCTGGCCAAACGCCTGAGCCATCTCATTGCGGGGCAGAGCGGCATCGATCACAAGGCGGTGCTTTTCACTTCCGGCGCCGAAGCGGTCGAAAACGCGGTGAAAATCGCCCGCGCCCACACCAATCGCCCGGCAATCATCTCGTTCCGTGGCGGCTTTCATGGCCGTACACTGCTTGGCACCACGCTGACCGGCATGGCCCAGCCGTACAAACAGAATTTCGGCCCCATGGCGCCTGAGGTGTTCCACACCCCGTACCCGAACGAGTATCGCGGCGTGACCAGCGAAGTCGCGCTGGCGGCGCTGCATGAACTGCTGGCGACCCAGGTTGCCCCGGAGCGCGTGGCGGCGATCTTGATCGAGCCGATGCAGGGCGACGGCGGCTTCCTGACTGCGCCAGTCGAGTTCATGAAGGCCCTGCGTGCGCTGACCGAACAACACGGCATCGTGCTGATTGCCGATGAAATCCAGTCCGGTTTCGGGCGTACCGGCAAATGGTTCGGTTTCGAGCATTCGGGCATCCAGCCTGATCTGGTGACCGTGGCCAAGAGCCTCGCGGGCGGCATGCCGCTGTCGGGCGTGGTCGGGCGTGCCGAGATCATGGACGCACCGCTTCCGGGCGGCCTGGGCGGCACCTACGGCGGTAATGCGCTGTCCTGCGCCGCGGCACTGGCAGTGATCGACACCTATGAGCAGGAAAACCTGCTGGCACGTGGCGAACAGCTGGGCGAACACCTGCGCGCCGGTCTGCTCAAGCTCAAGGAGCGTTACGCCTGCATTGGCGACGTGCGCGGCACCGGTTTCATGCTCGCCATGGAGATGGTCAAGAATGACGCGGCACGCAGTCCGGACGCTGATCTCAACCAGAAGGTGATCGATCAGGCGCGTCTTGGCGGCCTGCTGGTGATCAAGTGCGGCGTGTACCGCAACGTCCTGCGCTTCCTGGCTCCGTTGGTGACTACCGAGCAGCAGATCGATGAAGCGCTGGGCATTCTCGACGCGGCGTTGGCACGAGTATTGAAGTCCAGCTGAGCGCAAGCGTGATCGCAGCTGTCGCGAGACGCTGCGATCACCCGCGCCGGGAATCATTGTTGAATGGAGACGTTGCCTGCCATGGGGCTTATTGATTACCGCGCACTGCTGATCGATTGTGATGAAGTGCTGGTGGACCGTGATTCGGGAGTCTGGTCGGCGTTGCAGCCGTTGCTGGACAACAGCCTGAACACGCCGGCGAAAGACCAGGTGCTGATCGAATTCAATGACGTGGTCCGCACCTTGTACCCACGCTTTGACGAACTGGGCTTCAGCGGCCTGCTGTGCTTCGCGCACCGCCAGCTGGCCGAACGCCTGGGCATCAAGGCCAGTTGGGAAGAGGGCATGACCTTCGCCCGCTCCGTCCCGAACTGGACGCTGTTCGAAGATGCGCCCGGTGCGATGCTCTACCTGCGCAAGTTCTATCGATTGCTGGTGTACGCCGACCGCGACCTGCAGGATCGCGGTCTGCTGTGCGAGCGACTGGGGCTGGAGCCCGACAGCCTGCTGTCACTGACCACCCACCCGCTGGACGACACGGGCTGGCTTGCCGATATGGATCTGGAGCCGCGCGAAACCCTGTTTGTCTCCCGCCCCCCGGCCTCGGCGCTGGCGAGCGGTGGGTTGTGCCTGATCCGGCGTGGTCGGGAACAGCACAGCCAGCCCTGCACGGCGGATATCTGTATCAACAGCATGGCTGATCTGGTCGCTCAGCATCAGCTGTCTTTACGGCGCTGATTTTGCTAGAAGGTAGGCACCGTGAATGGCAATACATGAGGTAGGTAATGGAAGGCTTGGTCAAACTGGATCGGATTGATATCAATATTTTGGTAGAACTCCAGAAAGACGGGCGCATGACCAACGTCAGCCTGGCCGATGCCGTCGGACTTTCCGCGAGCCCTTGCCTGCAACGCGTCAAACGCCTGGAGTCGGCAGGTTACATTTCCAGCTACAAGGCGCACCTTAATCTGGCCAAGATCACCGAATCGGTCACCGTGTTCACGGAAATCTCCCTCAGCGACCACAAGCGCGAAGACTTCGCCAAATTCGAAGCCAATATCCGTCACGTCGACGAAGTGCTGGAATGCCACCTGATCAGCGGCGGCTACGATTACCTGGTGCGCTTCATGACCCGCAGCATTCAGCATTATCAGGAAGTGATCGAAGAGCTGTTGGACAAGAACATCGGCATCTCCAAGTACTTCAGCTACATCGTCATCAAATCCCCGGTCATGAAAGACGGCGTGCCGCTGCGCAAACTGTTGCGCCACTGAAGCTCTAGCCCGGAGAGGACGCAGAGCGTCCAGAACGGCATACCCACGCGGAGCATGGGCACGATAGCGTTCGCCGGTTCCGCGATCTCCCTGACGACTATCGTTCCTCACGCTCCAGCGTGGGAACGCCTTGCGTGACGCTCCGCGTCACAGATCTGCGCCGCTCCGCACACGTAGCCCTGAGTGCCGGCAAAGAATAGGTATGTCTGAAATTCTGGCATAGCGCTACTATCCGGACGGCACTTTGGCCGGGCTTTTGCTCGTGCAGATTTGAAAACCGGCAGGGGCCCCTGTCGCCATGGATTTCAAAAGGATGTGTTCGATGCCCGTAGCCCCTCGTTTCCTTGACCATTACCGCAAGGCCGACCGGATCATGCTGGGTCTGATCTGGCTGTTGTTCATCTACGCGCTCGGGTTGGCGTTCTGGTTCGACACCTTCACCCAGGCCGTTGTCGTCGGTGGTGGCACCGCGGTGGTGCTGACCGGGCTGTATCGGGCCATCGGCGGCACCCGATTGATGCGTTGCTGTTTCGGTGTAGGCCTGATGGTCATGACCGCGCTGCACATCAATCAGACCCACGGGCAGGTCGAGATACATTTCGGCATCTTTGTCCTGCTCGCGGTGCTGACCTTCTACCGCGACTGGCTGCCGATTCTGGTCGCTGCCGTCACCATCGCCCTCCACCACATCGGTTTCCATGCCCTGCAGCATTCCGGCTTCCCGGTGTACGTCATGCACCACGGCTTCGGCTGGAGCATGGTGCTTGTGCATGCGGTGTATGTGGTGGTTGAAAGCGCGATTCTGGTGTACCTGGCGGTGCAGAATCAGGCCGAGGCGGTCGAGAATCAGGACATGCTCGATCGCATGCTGGCCACCACCAACCAGTTCTCTACCGATAACCAGTCCAGCCAGCAGTCGGGCAAACATGTCTCTCTGGCGCAGCGTTTCGAGCAGTTCCTGGCGCAGATCACCGGCCTGGTCGATGGCGTAGTGCGTGACACTCGCGGGCTTGGCGAGCTGGGTCATGACCTCGCCAAGGCCAGCGGTACGCTGGAAACCGGTGCACAGCATCAGCTCAGTGAAATCGCCCGCATGACCGGCGCGATGCAGCGCATGGGCGATGCTATGAACGATATCTCCAGCCACGTCGCGCAAGCCGTGCAGCGGGCCGGTGACGCCAGTGATCAGGTCGCTCATGGGCGCGACAGTGTCGACCGTGCGCAGAGCGAAATCACCCAGCTTGCCGCGCGCATCACGACCACCGATGAAACCGTGCAGGCTCTGGCCAACCAGTCAGAACAGATCGGCAAGGTGCTGGACGTGATCGGCAGCATTGCCGAGCAGACCAACCTGCTGGCCCTCAACGCTGCAATCGAAGCCGCCCGCGCCGGTGAGCAGGGCCGAGGCTTTGCGGTGGTGGCCGATGAGGTACGCAACCTGGCGCAGCGCACAGCAGCCTCGACCAAGGAAATCCAGACCATCATCGAAGACTTGCAAAAAGGCAGTCGTCAGGCCGCTACGGCCATGAGCGACAGCCTGCAGGGTGTCGGGCGTTGTGTCGAGGACAGCCAGCGCGCTTCACAATCCCTGCGCGCCGTCGGCGAAGGCATCGGCCATATCACTCAGCTCAACGGCCTGATTGCCACGACGACCGAACAGCAGTCCGCCGTCAGCCGGGAAATTGCCGATCAGTTGCGCTCGGTGCAGACCATTGCCGAACACACCGCCGCCAATATCGGTGTGCTGGCGACCAGCAGCCAGAGCCTGTCGCCACTGGCCATTCGCCTGGAAGCGCTGGGCAAGAGCTTTCACGCGTAGTTTTCGCGTTCAGGCAAACACCAGCCCCGACGAACGCAGCAGTTCCTGAGTGTAGGCCTGCTGCGGTGCGGCGAAGATCTCGCGGGACGGGCCCTGCTCGACCACCTTGCCGTCCTTGATCACGATCAGGTCATGGGCCAGGGCGTGAACCACCGCCAGGTCATGGCTGATGAACAGGTACGTCAGGCCATGCCGGATTTGCAGGTCGCGCAGCAGGGCGACGATCTGCTTTTGCACGGTCCGGTCGAGCGCCGAGGTCGGCTCGTCGAGCAGGATCAGGTCCGGCTCAAGCACCAGCGCCCGTGCGATGGAAACACGCTGGCGCTGACCGCCGGAAAACTCGTGCGGGTAACGATGCCGGGTGGCCGGGTCCAGGCCGACTTCCTGCAACACGCGGATCACCGTCTGTTCACGCTCTTTCGGCGTACCGATGTTGTGCGTCACCAGGCCCTCGGCAATGATCTGCTCCACGGTCATCCGCGGGCTGAGGCTGCCGAACGGGTCCTGAAACACCACCTGCAACTGGCGGCGCAACGGGCGCATCAGGTGCTGGCTGTGCAGGCTCAGTTCCTTGGTGCCGAAGCGGATGCTGCCCTCTGAATCGACCAGGCGCAAAATCGCCTGGCCCAGGGTCGATTTACCCGAACCCGACTCGCCGACAATGCCCAGGGTCTTGCCCTTGAGCAGCTCGAAACTCACCCCGTCCACCGCCTTCACATACTGCGGCTCACGCTTGAACCAGGCCTTGCCCAGCGGGAACCAGACCTTCAGGTCCTGCACCGACAGCAGCGTGTTGCTGTGCGTGGACGGCACCGGTTCACCATCCGGCTCGGCATTGATCAGCAGACGGCTGTACGGGTGTTGCGGGCTGTCGAACAGGGTCTGGCAATCGGCCTGCTCGACGATCTCGCCCTCACGCATCACGCAGACCCGCTGGGCGATGCGCCGCACCAGATTGAGGTCGTGGCTGATCAGCAGCAGCGACATGTTCAGCCGCTGTTGCAGAGACTTGAGCAACTCCAGAATCTTCACCTGCACGGTCACATCCAGTGCGGTGGTCGGCTCGTCGGCGATCAGCAGATCCGGCTCGTTGGCCAACGCCATGGCAATCATGATGCGCTGCCGTTGCCCGCCCGACAGTTGATGCGGATACGCCTTGAGACGTGACAGCGGATCACGAATGCCGACCAGTTCCAGCAGCTCCAGGGTGCGGCTCAGCGCAGCCTTGCCCTTGAGGCCCTTGTGGGTCACGAGGATTTCGCCGATCTGTTTTTCGACCGTGTGCAGCGGGTTCAGCGAACTCATGGGCTCCTGAAAAATCATCGCCACCCGGTTGCCGCGCAGGCTGCGCAACTGCTTGTCGCTGGCAGTCACCAAATCCAGCCCGTCGTAACGAATCGAGCCCTGGGTGCTGACGGTTTTCGCCGGCAACAGACGCAGAATCGAATGCGCCGTGACCGACTTGCCCGAGCCGGATTCGCCCACCAGCGCCAGGCACTCGCCACGGCGGATGTCGAGGCTGACGCCATGCACCACTTCGTGGCCGTTGAAGGCGACCCGCAGGTCGCGAATTTCAATCAGGTTGTCGTGCATGTCAGCTCCGAGGATCGAACGCGTCGCGGCAGGCTTCGCCGATGAACACCAGCAGAGAAAGAATCAGGGCCAGCACCACGAACGCCGTCAGCCCCAGCCAGGGCGCTTGCAGATTGCGCTTGGCCTCGCCGATCAGCTCGCCCAGCGACGCACTGCCCGCCGGCATGCCGAAGCCGAGAAAATCCAGCGCAGTGAGGGTGGCGATGGCGCCGGTGATGATGAACGGCAGGTAAGTCAGGGTGCTGGTCATCGCGTTGGGCAGGATGTGCCGCCACATCAGCGCGGCATCGGTCAGGCCCAGTGCGCGGGCGGCCTTGACGTATTCCAGGTTGCGCCCGCGCAGGAACTCGGCACGCACCACGTCCACCAGCGACAGCCAGGAGAACAGCGCCATGATCCCCAGCAGCCACCAGAAACTCGGCGACACAAAGCCGGACAGAATGATCAGCAGGTACAGCACCGGCAGCCCCGACCAGATCTCCTGAATGCGCTGGCCGATCAGGTCGGTCATGCCGCCGTAGTAACCCTGAATCGCCCCGGCACACACGCCGATCACCGTGCTGATCGCGGTCAGCAGCAGCGCGAACAGAATGGAAATCCGCGCGCCGAACAGCACACGCGCCAGCACATCACGGGCCTGCTCGTCGGTGCCCAGCCAATTGATGTGGTCCGGCGGGCTAGGCGATGGCGCGTCCAGGTCGTAGTTGATGGTGTCGTAGCTGAACGGGATCGGCGCGAACAGCATCCAGCCGTTTTTCGCCGCGATCAGCTTGCGCACGTAGTCGCTGGCATAGTCCGGCTCGAAGGGTAGCTCGCCGCCGAAATCGGTTTCCATGTAGGTGTGCAACACCGGGTAATACAACTGCCCGTCGTAGCGGATCAGCAGCGGCTTGTCGTTGGCGATCAGTTCGCCGCACAGGCACACCAGCAGCAGGCCGATGAAGATCCACAGCGACCACCAACCGCGACGGTTGGCCTTGAACAGGTCGAAGCGGCGCCGGGTCTGGGGAGAGAACTCGAACATCAGGCGCTCCTCGCGGAAAAGTCGATGCGTGGGTCGACCAGCGTGTAACACAGGTCACCGATCAGCTTGATCAGCAGGCCGAACAGCGTGAACAGAAACAGCGTGCCGAACACAATCGGGTAATCCCGCGACACCGCCGCTTCGTAACTCATACGCCCCAAACCATCGAGGCCGAAGATGGTTTCGATCAGCAACGAGCCGGCGAAAAACACTTCGATCAAGGCCTGTGGAATACCGGCGATGACCAGCAACATGGCGTTGCGAAACACATGGCCGTACAGCACGCGATGCTCGGTCAGGCCCTTGGCGCGCGCCGTGACCACGTACTGGCGGCTGATCTCGTTGAGAAAGCTGTTCTTGGTGAGGATGGTCAGCGTGGCGAACCCGCCGATCACCAGCGAACTGACCGGCAGCACCAAGTGCCACAGGTAGTCCTTCACCTTGCCCCAGGTGCTCAGGCTGTCGAAGTTGTCCGAGAACAGCCCCTGCGCCGGAAACCAGCTCAGGTAACTGCCCCCGGCGAACACCACGATCAGCAGGATGGCGAACAGAAACGCGGGCGTGGCGTAACCGATGATCACCAGCGTGCTGCTCCAGACATCGAACGCGCTGCCATGCCGCACCGCCTTGCGAATGCCCAGCGGGATGGAAATCAGGTACGTGATCAGCGTCGCCCAGAGCCCGAGGGACAGCGACACCGGAAGCTTTTGCGCGATCAGTTCGGTGACTGGCGCGCCGCGGAAGAAGCTGGTGCCGAAGTCCAGTTGCGCGTAGTTCTTGAGCATCAGCCATAGCCGCTCGTGCATCGGCTTGTCGAAACCGTAGTGTTGCTTGATCTGCTCGATCAGCGCCGGGTCCAGCCCGCGGGTGCTGCGGCTCGCAGTGCCGGAGGCAGCCACTTCGCCCCCGCCGCCGCCCACACCGTTGGGGCTGAAGCCCTGAATGCGCGCAATGGCCTGCTCGACCGGGCCGCCGGGGGCGGCCTGCACGATCAGGAAGTTGACGATCAGAATGGCCAGCAGCGTGGGAATGATCAGCAGCAGGCGTCGAATCACATAAGCCAGCATCTCAGTACTCCTTGGCGGCGGCAGGCTTGCCGGTCAGCGCAGTGGCCTGAGCGTTGGTCAGCGGCGTCGGGCTGATCTGCCACCAGGTTTCCAGGCCCACGTCATAGATCGGTGCCACGTCGGGCATGCCGAAACGGTTGGCGAACACCAGCGGCGTGCCCTTGGAGTAGTAGTTGGGGATCATGTAGTAACCCCATTGCAGGACCCGATCCAGCGCCCGCGCGTAGAGCACCATGTCGTTGCGCGTATTGGCGCTGACCAGCCCGTCAATCAGCGTGTCCACCGCGGGATTGCGCAGCACCATGGCGTTGGAGCTGCCCACTTCGGTGGCGCTTTGCGAGCCGTACAGGTTGTACAGCTCACGGCCCGGGGAGATGATCGGATTGCCGTTTTTCGGCAGGCTGACCACGATCATGTCGTAGTCCCGCGCATTGAGCCGGTTGATGTACTGCGCCGAATCGATGCGCAGGAAATCCAGCGTGATGCCGATCTGCGCCAGGGTGCGCTTGAAGGGCAGAATCAGCCGGTCGAAGCCGCCCTGACCATCGAGAAAACTGAACACCATCGGCTCGCCCGCCGCGTTGACCAGCTTGTTGTCCTTCGGGTGCCAGCCGGCCTCGGCCAGCAGCTTGAGGGCCTGCAACTGCTTGTCACGGATGTAACCGCTGCCGTCGGTTTTCGGTGGCTGATAGACCTTGCTGAACACCTCGTCCGGCACCTGGCCGCGCAAGGGCTCGAGGATCTTCAGCTCGGCCGGGGTCGGCAGCTCGGTGGCGGCCATGTCGCTTTTCGGGAAGTAGCTTTGTTCGCGCACGTAGAAATTGCGCATGACCCGGCGATTGATCCAGTCGAAATCCCACAGCAACGACAGCGCCTCGCGGACGCGGCGGTCCTTGAACATGGGCTTGTCCAGATTGAACACAAAGCCCTGCGCGGCGACCGGACGCTGCGTTGCGAGGATGCGCTTTTGCAGACGCCCGTCGTCAATTGCCGGGCCGCTGTAGCCGACCACGAAGCCGGAAGAGGAGAACTCGCGGTTGTAGTCGAACGTCCCGGCCTGCAGCAGCTGGCGAGCGATTTCGGTGTCGCCGTAGTAATTCACGGTGAGCGTGTCGAAGTTGTACAGGCCACGGCTGACCGGCAGGTCCTTGCCCCACCAGTCCTTGACCCGTTCGAAGGTGACGCTGCGTCCGGCGTCGACCCTGGCGACCCGGTACGGCCCGTTGCCCAGCGGCGGCTCGAAACCGCCGCCGTTGGCGAAGTCGCGGGTCTTCCACCAGTGTTCGGGGAGGATGTGCAGGCTGGCAATGTCCAGCGCCAGCATGCGGTTGAGGTTGTTCTTGAAGTCGAAGCGAATCTGCAGCGGGCCTTCGATGGTCACCTCTTTGACGTCGGCGAACATCGGTCGATAGCTGAAGCTGCCCTTGGTGGTCATCAGCTCGAAGGTGTAGCGCACGTCTTCGGCGGTGACGGGCTTGCCGTCCTCGAAACGCGCCTTGGGGTTGAGGAAAAAACGAATCCACAGACCGTCGGGGTCCATCTCCATCTTTTCCGCGATCAGGCCATACACCGTGTACGGCTCATCCAGCGAGCGATAGGCCAGTGGCGAGTACACCCAGCTTTCGACCTCGCGCACATTGATGCCCTGATCGACGTAGGGATTGAGGTAATTGAACTGGCCGATTTCTTCCGCCGACCGGGTCAGCGAACCACCCTTGGGGGCGTTCGGGTTGACGTAATCGAAGTGCTGGAAGCCGGCCGGGTATTTCGCTGCCTCGCCATAGACGGTCAAGGCGTGGGTCGGCGTCGCCAGCACTGTCTGCCAGCCACTGCACAGCGCAACACCCAGAAGCAGGCGCCGCAGAAAACGGTTAAGACGCGACATGGTGGGGCTTTCCTCGTACGCACTGAATGACGGAACGCTGCGAAAAAGCCCCCGGCCGGGGAAGGCGGATGAAACCTGGGCCGGAGGGGGCGAGCTCGCAATCTGACGTGGCCCACGGAGCGTGTATGGGCCACGTCGTCACACTCAGAAGTGGTAAGTCGCGCGGGCGAACAGGGTGCGGCCCAGCGGGTCGGCGTAACGAGGGTCGTAGCCGGACTGGAAGTTGTAGGCCTGGTTGGAGAACGGCGGGTTGCGGTCGAACATATTGCGCACTCCGGCATCGATATCCAGCACCTTGTCGAAGGTATGACCCACCGACATGTCCCACAGCGCATACGACGCGACCCGCGCATTGGTGGTGCGGTCGTAGTCGTTGTAGCCGCTGGTGAAGCGGTTGGTGATGGAGGCGCGGGTATCGCCCAGTGCCCAGGTACCGGTCAGCACGTGTTTCCAGCGCGAAATCACCCCGTCGCCCTGGAAGTCGCCGACCTTGTCGGTGTATGGGCCGTCGATGATGTTCTGGAAGTCGTAGCGGGTGACGTAGGTGCCGGTCATGCCCAGACCGAACTGGCCGTAAGGCGTGTTCGGGAAGCGATAGTCGAGGGTTACGTCGACACCGCTGGTCTTGACGATGCCCAGGTTGGCGTTGCCGGTGACGATGTTGGCGATCGAACCGTCGGCAGCGCGCACGTAGCGGTCGGCGTAGGTGTTGGGGTCATCGAACACGGTCGACTCGGGGAACGACTGAATCTGGTTGGAGATATGAATCCACCAGAAATCCAGGCCCATCGACAGGTTGTTGACCGGCTGATAGACGAAGCCCAGGGTCATGTTGCGGGCTTTTTCCGGGGCCAGCTCGGTGTTGCCGCCACTGTTGTTGAGGAACTGCTGCGCGCAATCGCGACCCGCGTTACCGCCGGGTTGCACGGTGCCACCGGCACAGAGTACCGGGTCGTTGTAGTAGCCCTGGGTGTAGCTCAGGCTGCGCGGCGCATAGAGTTCATACAGCGACGGCGCACGGAAGCCTTCGCTGTAGGCACCACGCACCACCAGTTGCTTGAACGGCTGGTAGCGGAACGAATATTTCGGGTTGGTGGTGCTGCCGAAGTCGCTGTATTTATCGTGACGAACAGCAGCGGTCAGCTCCAGGCTGTCCAGTACAGGAACGTTCAGTTCGGCGTATTCGGCTTTGACACTGCGGTCGCCTTCTACGCTGCCGGCTGCGTCCAGACCCAGGCTGCTGATGTCGTTGACGAAGGGGTCGAAGTCCTGATGCATCTTCTCTTTGCGGTATTCGCCGCCGAGCGCCAGACCGGACGGGCCCGCGCCGAACCAGTCGCCGATTTCCCGGCTGATGCGCGCATCCAGCCCGGCCACACGCCCCACAGCGCTGGAGTACTGACCGTGGTATTCGCTGGCATCGATCAGCGCCTGCCCTTGTGCCGTTTGCGGGCCGAACGGGTTGAGGACGCCATTGGCAAGGCCGTTCAGCATCGCCGAGTCGCTGACAAAACCGCTGGTCACTGAGGACAGCACCTTGTTCTGGTTGTACGAAGCGCCGACGTTATAGTCCCAGCCGCCCACAAGCCCGTCGAAATTCAGCAGAAAGCGCTGGCTGGTGTTCTGGTCACTTGAGCCTCGTGCGCCCGCTGCCGTTTCGCGCCATGCGGTGCTGACCGGTTGCGTCGGGTCGAGGGTGAAATCGGTCGGTGCCGGGGTAATGCCGTTGCCGGGGTAGAAGGGCGATGAGGAGTCCAGCGACAGACCGGTCAACGGTGCCGGACCGATGCCGGTGTGGTTGTTGTTGCGGGCCCAGAAGTATTCGAGGCTGACGTTGTGATCGTCGGCCAGCTTGCCGGTGGCCTTGCCGAAGAATGAGGTTTTCTCGGTCTGCGGGATCAGGTCGATGTATTCGCGGGTGCTGAACCGGCAGATGCCGTTGCTGGCAATCAGGTTAGGACCGCTGCAGTTTCTGCCGAGCGGGTTAGCGGAATTGTCGCCCTGATAATAGTTGGCCGGGTAGGCCGTACCGGAAGTCTGATTGAGCCCGCGTCCCGGCTGGTAATCCCGGGTGAACGAGCGATCGTTGGCGTCCAGATTCTGCTGCTTGTTGTAGTTGACCACGCCCATGACGTTGAAGCGGTCTTCTTCCAGATCACCGAAGCCCCAGCTGGCACTCATGTCCTTGGTCGCACCGCCGCCACTGGCAGTCGGCGTCTCGCCGCCGAGGGTCAGGGTGCCGTCAGTCAGGGATTTTTTGGTGATGAAGTTGATCACGCCGCCAATGGCGTCGGTGCCGTACAGCGCCGAGGCACCATCACGCAGCACTTCCACGCGGTCGATGGCGGCGAACGGAATCATGTTCAGGTCGATGGCACTGCCGTTGGGTGTGCCTACACCGGAAATCGCGTTGTTGGCCAGACGACGACCATTGAGCAGCACCAGCGTCTTGTTCGCACCGATGCCGCGCATGTCGGCGAACGAAGCGCCGCCGGTGCTGGCGCCGATCGAGCCCGCACTGTTCTGGATCGACTGGCTGCCGGTGATGCGCTGGACCATTTCCTGGGTGGTGGTCACGCCCTGTTTCTTCAGGTCATCGGCGCGCAGGATGGTAATCGGCACGGCGGTTTCGGCATCGACCCGGCGGATCGCCGAACCGGTCACTTCGACGCGTTGCAGCTGGGTCGTGGCAGGCACAACCGCTGCACCGGTGGACACGGCCGAGCCGCTGGTGTCCGCATCGACGGCGTCTGCCGCCTGGGCACCGCTCATGCCCATGGCCAATGCGCAGAGCAGGGCACGTGGATGACGCCGGACCGCGAGGGCCAGTGGTTTGAGGGTGCAACCGGGAAGATTCATCAGCATGGTTAGTTCCGACTTGATCCAGACATTATTGAAATGGCCTTGTGAGCCCTCTGTTCCCGACGCGGTTGTGCCGAGCGGGAGTTCCACTTCTTCTTTTTCCAGCAAGCCGCTCCCCTCCAGGGGCTTTTCAGCCCACGGACAACCGTATTCACGGGGGTCGGGTCAGACGGCTTCGCGAGGCGAAGCCACCCGGTCAGTCGAGCGTCATTTCGCTGTCATGACGGATATTTTCGTAATGCCGGAGCGTTCGATGGAGGCCATGGCCTTGGCCACCTGGCCATAATTCACGGCGGTATCGGCCTGCAACTGGACGCGGATTTCCGGGTCCTTGGCTTTCTCGTCCTGCAGGCTTTTTTCCAGCAGTTCGGGGGCGATTTCCGATTTGGCGAGGTAGAACTTGCCGTCCTGATCGACGCTGACCACCACCGGGTTTTTCTTCTCGGCGGGGGCGACCGCGTCGGTCTTGGGCAGGTTGACCTTGATCGCGTTGGTCATCAGCGGCGTGGTGACGATGAACACCACCAGCAGCACGAGCATCACGTCGACCAGCGGCGTGACGTTCATTTCGCTGAGCACTTCATCGCTGTCCTGAGTGGAGAAAGACATTAGCTGGCCTCCCGAACGGCATGACCATTCTTGCTGGCGATGGGCTGGCGTGTAACGGCAAAGGCGCTGCGCTGGGCGAGGGCGTCGAAGTCGTGGGCGAAGTCATCCATGTCGGCCACGGCGAGCTTGAGGCGGCGCAGGAAGAAGTTGTAGATCAGCACTGCCGGCACGGCGACGGCGATACCCACACCGGTGGCGACCAACGCATGACCGATGGGGCCGGCGACCGCTTCGAGGCTGGCCGAGCCGGTCACGCCGATGCTTTGCAGCGCTTCCATGATCCCCCAGACCGTACCGAACAGGCCGATGAAGGGCGCGGTGCTGCCGATACTGGCGAGAATCGCCTGGCCACTTTCCAGCGCGCGACGCTCTTTCTGTATCTGCTGGCGCAGGTTGCGCTCCAGACGGTCCGAGCGGTTGATGGTGTGCGCCAATTGTTGCGTGGTACGCGGCGACTCATCGACCGACATGGCTTCGAAGCCGCTGTTGGCAATACGCGCCAGCGCCCCGGGGTATTGCGCGGAGTGCTCGGCCGCAGTGAGCAGGTCCGGTGCGCTCCAGAAGGCTTTGGTGAATTGCTTGTTCTGGGACTTCTGGCGGACGTACTGCGCCGACTTGATCAGCAACAGTGCCCAACTCAATACGGAAAACAGAATCAGTGCCCAGAGCACGGCGGGGACGATCATGGAAGAGAGCGATGCGTTCATGGTTTAAACCTCACCAGCTTTGATAATTGAATAGTCGGTTGTCATGCGCCGGATCATTCCGGCAACTTGAAGTCGATGGTCTGCGTCGCGAAGCCTTCTATCGGCGTGTCACCGCGTTTGGCCGGTATGAACTTCCAGTTGCGCACAGCCTCCACGGCCGCTTCGTCCAGTACCGGTTTGCCGCTGGATTTGGTCACCTCGACAGCCCCGGCGCGGCCATTGGGCAGCACCTTGATGCGCAGAATCACGCGACCTTCCCAACTGCGTCGCAAGGCCAGCCCCGGGTATTCCGGCGGTGGATTGCCCAGGCTGGCGAGCCCGGATACCGCAGCGCTTTCCTTGACCGGAGCCGGTGGCGCAGCAGGTGCCGGCGGCGCGGGCGCAGGTGTTGGCGGCGCGGGCGGGCTGGGTGCGGCGGCAGGCGTTGGCGCAGGCGGCGTAGGCTTTTTCACCGGCTCGACTTTCTTGACCGGCTTGGGCTTCTCGACCTTGGGTTTTTCCACCGGTTTGGGCGGCGGTTCGACCGCGTCCGGGTCCTCGACCGGTTGTTCCGGTTCGGGGGGAGGCGGTGGAGGCGGCGGAGGTGGTGGCTCGGGCGGCGGCGGTTCCGGTGCGGGTGGCGTCGGGCTGGTCAGTTCAATGGTCATTTCCGGAACCTGTGGCGCAACTTCCGGCACGTCTGGCTGGGCCGTTTGCATGTACCACCAGATCACACCATGAATAAGTACCGACGCAGCAATCAACACCATTACTTGCGGCTTGTTAAGGCCGCCCGGGCGTGACGTATTGGCGCTGAAAGGAATACCCTGCCACGCCGTCGAAGTGTCATCGGGCGAGGAAGAGGGGACCGCCTTCATTATTACCGCATCATTCATTAACGCTCCCTCGGGTAGTTAAAGGGCAATAAAAATCCGCTCGAACAATGGGTCACTGTTCGATTGATGAAGACCTGCACATTGTTGATGGGCAGGGCAACGCGGTGGGTGCGCACACGGCGAACTCAAACGGTCAAAAGACTTCTTTAATCAGGGCACTGGCATTGCAAATCCTTGCTTCTTATCGTCATGTACGGGGACGTACAGCGATGTTCCTGACTGCTTACATTGCAACCGCTGTGCCAGAACGCCTCGACTGGAACCGTTGATGCAGAGCGGGTGTCGCATTCGTATAACTTTTTATCGATTCCCCGTTTCATTGACGTCAAACCTGCACACGTGCATAAAACTTCGAACAAAAAAACAGGCAAACAATGACCCTCTGCTTGAGCAGACGCGTTCGAAAATCATGACCTGCAAGTCACTTTCCTTGATGCACCAATACTGTGTCACGAGGATCACGTTGGTGCGTTAGTTGATCAGCGCTTCATCAATATAATGCTCCGTGTAGGTACGGCGGTTGTGTGGACAGTTATCGTTATTGAAATAAAAGCCATTCGCAGATAATGGCAAAATGAAACCACTTAAAACAAAGTGTCAGCCACTCTTTATAGGTCGACCGTCTTTTAATTAAAAACAGCCCGCTATGTACTTCTTACGCGCACGGGCGCGCCAGGTCCTGATTCATCATCAGAACTTTCAAGGCACACGCAAAATGTCTTAAGTCCAGACGTGCAGGGCCGTCGAATAACAACACGCAGATCGGGACAAGGGTGAAGCGACCGTGCAGGCATCGCTTGAGGCAGGTGCTGCCCAAGGTGTGGATTGCCAGCGTAACGGTGGTCTGACGCAATACTGATAGGGCACAGCTAGATTCCTTTCCTGGCGGGCAGCAAGACTTGTGGTCTGCTCCCCTGCACTGTTTGTGGACGCTCTGACGTCCGTGAACTGCACTTTGGTGCGTGTAAGCACCCCATGAATGCAGCGTGCACCATTGGTTTATGGCACGACCGTTCCACTTGAAAGAACTGTGCCAATTTGTGTCTTTTTGTATCTGGAGGAGTACATTTTCATCTGGACACGAGTTTTTGCGGCTGCAAGGCGCAGCCGCTGACCCCGGCGGGTATCAACTCGGCAGATTGGCGCGGGTGCGCCGGGAAAGAGCCGCCCTGGATTCGGGCGGCCTGTAGGTATCGTCAATTACCAGAACGCAGCAGGTGCGCTGAGCGCCTTGCTGAACACCTCGATGGCGCGCTCGACATCTGCCTGCGTGGTGTAGCGGCCGAGGCTGACGCGCACGCTGGCCAGGGCCTTGGCAGGGTCCATGCCCAGAGCAAGCAGCACATGCGAGGGTGCATTGCTGGCCGAGTTGCACGCGGACGTCGAGGACAACGCCAGGCTGTGGGACAACTGCGAGCTGGTGAAGCCACTGCGGGTGATGCACAGGTTCAGGGTGTGCGGGATGCGTTGTTGCGGACAGCCGTTGAGTTGCACATCCGGCAGACTCAACAGGCCTTCGCGCAGGTGACGACTCAGCCCTTCGATACGACGGTTTTCAGTTTCGGCCTGGCTGATCGCCAACGCAAAGGCCGTGCCCATGCCGACGATCTGATGGGTGGCCAATGTGCCCGAACGAAAGCCGCCTTCATGTCCGCCGCCGTGAATCTGCGCTTTCAACAACGAGTGAGCACGCGGGCCCACGTACAGCGCGCCTATGCCCTTGGGGCCGTAGGCCTTGTGCGCCGAGAACGACATCAGGTCGACGGCCAGACTCGCCAGATCGATCTTCACCTTGCCGACGCCCTGCGCAGCGTCCACATGAAACAGCGCACCGTGCTCGCGCACCAGGGCGCCAATGCTGGCGATATCGGTCAGCGTACCCAGCTCATTGTTCACCAGCATCAGCGACACCAGCAGCGTGTCTTCGCGCAAGGCAGCCTGTACCGCGTGAGGCTGGATCAGGCCCTGAGCGTCCGGTTTCAGCCAGGTGACGGTAAAGCCCTGACGCTCCAGCGTGCTGACGGTGTCGAGCACGGCCTTGTGTTCCAGGACGCTGGTGATGATGTGCCGGCGTGGCGCGCTGGCATCATGAGCGATGCCTTTGATCGCCAGGTTGTTGGACTCGGTAGCGCCGGAGGTCCAGACAATGGTGTCGACAGGCGCACCCACCGCATCGGCCACCTGCGCGCGTGCCTGTTCAACGGCCTGCCGCGCCACCTGCCCATAACCGTGCCCGCTGGATGCCGGGTTGCCGAAATGACCTTCGCGCCCCATGCAGGCAACCATGGCTTCGATGACCTGTTCGTCGACAGGTGTGGTGGCGGCGTAATCCAGATAGAGCGCAGAGGTGGTCATGGGCAATTCGCTTTGTAATCGAGTCAAAATCAAGGGCTGGCATCACCAGACCGACTGCTTGAAAGATTACTGATCCGCACGCGAAAATTTTTTGATATTTACACGGACATCAGCAGCCAATTCGAAAAATTATTCGCTTAAGCTTGGATTTTTACGATTAAAAATTCTAGGATGCTGCATCAGACGCAGAATCGCAGCCAGACACCCGATGTCCGCACGCTTCGCGTCAAACCCCGGGGGTACAAGGTGCTGCACAGTCGTGTGACGCAGAGCGTCACGAAAGGCATGCCAACGCGGAGCATTGGCACGATAGTCATGCTGAGTAAGGCGCGGAATCAGAGCCGGACACCTATCGTTCCTCACGCTCCGCGTGGGAATGCAGTTCTGGACGCTCCGCGTCCAATCCGGGGTGCGAGGTGCTGCACCGCTGGGTGACGCAGAGCGTCACGAAAGGCATGCCAACGCGGAGCATTGGCACGATAGTTACCGCAGTCAGACCTCCATCGTTCCGCACGATCAATGTAGAGCGACTAACGCAGGAAACCGCTAATGGACAAATTCGACCGGGCAATCCTCGACATCCTGCAAACCGACTGCACCCGTTCGGTGGCGGACATCGCCGAGCGTATCGGCCTGGGCAGTACCGCGTGCTGGCGGCGTATCCAGAAGCTGGAAGAAGCCGGCATCATCGACCGCCGGGTCGCGCTGCTCAATCCGCAAAGGCTGAACGTGTCAGTCAGCGTCTTCGCCGCCATCCGCACCAACCAGCACAACGCCGCCTGGCTCGAACAGTTTCACGCTGCTGTCGGCGAGCTGCCTGAAGTGGTCGAGTGCTACCGCATGGCAGGTGACACCGACTACATGCTGCGCATCGTCGTAGCCGACATTGCAGGGTACGACGCGGTGTACAAGCAATTGATCAGCATCCCCGGCATCAGCGACGTGAGCTCCAGCTTCGCCATGGAGCAGATCAAATTCACCACCGGCCTGCCCTTGCAATACGCATCGTTTGGCGGCTGAGCGCAGCCACGCTCATCGATTGAATCGAACCCTCGGCCCGATGCCACGTCCACATTATTTGGCAGACGAAAAAGGTGGCTGACATGACAACCGATCACATACTCACAGACAGCGTGCCCAAAGAAGACCCCGCCAGCCCGCAACTCGGCCAGTACGACCGCGAAGCAGACCCGGTCCTCGCCATGAACGCGAACAGACCCGGCGTCGGCCCGAAAAAAGGCGACGAGTTGAAGAAGCGTACGGAACACGACGAGACTTACGATGAAGGTGAGCCGGAAGTGGACGACGCCGACAGCGTCTCGGATGAGGGCGGCGGCGCTCTGCCGGGCTGAGGAGGTACAACCGTCGCACTGAGGTGATGCAACAGCTCAAACGTGTTCCTGCAGGTACGTTGAGCTGCTCACATGGATCGGAAACGATGAATCCGTAGATTCAAGGCCGAGAAGCGATCTCGTCCAGATGATTCAGCAGATCCAGCGGGTCCTCATACACCCTCAACGCGCCAGCACGCTCAAGCTCGCCGATGTCATAGCCGCCCGACAGCAGGCCGACGCCGGTTGCCTTGCAGCGACGCGCCGCCAGCATGTCCCAGATCGCATCACCGATCACCAGGCACTCGTCGATCGGAGCGTTTATCTTCTTTGCGGCCGCCAGGAACAGATCCGGATCGGGCTTGCCGTAGCTCACATCATCGCGCGTGACGATGTTGATCGTGTTGATGTCCAGTTTCAGCGCTTTGAGGTTGATCGTCGCCGTATCGATCCCGCCGCTGGTGGCAATGCACCACTTGAGGTTTTCCTTGTCGAGCGTCTCCAGCAACTCGACAGCGCCGGGCAATGCGATGATCTGTCCTTGCAGCCGCTCGTAAGCCTGAGCATGTTTCTCGCTGAGCCGTTCGGCTTGTGCTTCGCTGATGTTCACGCCGGTTTCACGCGACAGCGATTTCAACATCAGCCCGCCGCTCATGCCGATCTTGCGGTGAATACGCCACATCGCAAGCGGGATGTCTTCTGCATCCAGCGCTTCTTTCCAGGCGGCGACGTTTTGATAAACACTGTCGGTCAGCGTGCCGTCCAGGTCGAAGATGAAGGAAGTCTGGGGTCTCATAGGGTTACTCTTTTTGAATGCGGATTGACCATCTGGCGAGGTCCGGAGCGTTGTGGTCGACACCTGTTCGGCGGTATCGGGAATGCGGCCTCATCAATGAAGCGAGGCTGTACCGGGGCTTCAAATACGGCGTTGCCAGATGGCGTGAAAGGGTTGTTTTTTGAGGTCACACGCGTTCGAGTATGGACTAGAGCAAAGCGAAGGTAGGGGCGCGTTTTATAGCGCGCTCCGCAGCCATGGCCTGAATGGGATGCTGAGATGACCATCGTGCCAATGCTCCGCGTTGGCACGCAGTTCGTGACGCTCTGCGTCACAAAGCTACAGTCCGGCAAGACAGCCCCAAGGCCTACAGAATCGCGTGTAATCAGAATGATTACTGGTGAGTGTCCACATTCTCAGCCGGATAAAACTCGCCCTTGCTTCCCATCCTTTCCAGCCTGTCACGAACCAGCGCCTCGACGCTGGCTAATGCAGCCTTATCGTCGGGGTCGACCAGTTGCAGGCACAGGCGCCGGGCGTTCTGATCGTGGGTTCCCTCGCTGAGCATGTCGTGGGTAGGGACTTGTTTGCCACGCCACAGACATAGCTCGGTATGAGTACCGCCGAGCCATATTTCGTTGACTGATCTAAGGTCGGTGGAAGCCAGTTGGTCCACGGTGATCGTCTTGTCCATTGCGCTGTACCTTTTCAGTGAGTCGATACAGGTCAGACGAACAGCCGCCGCGGATCGTTCCCGGCGTCGGCTGTTCAACAGCGCCAACGGTGAAGAGTCGACGCCCTGAATCAATCGACAGGCAAGGCTTTACTTCTTCAGCCAACCCTCGACAACATCGGAACCATGCTCCGCCTTCCACTCCTTCAGAATCTTGTGATTCCCACCCTTGGTCTCGATTACTTCACCGGTTTTCGGATTCTTATAAACCTTGAGTTCGCGCGGTTTGCGTTTGCCCGCTGGTTTCTCGACGGTCTGCCCACGGGACGAAGTCTGTGGGTCCAGCAGATTGATGATGTGCTTCAGGCTGAAGCCATAGTGCTCAAGCAGCTTGCGCAGCTTGGTTTCGAACTCGATTTCCTTCTTGAGCCCCTGGTCGCCTTTCATCGTCTCCAGTGCCTGGAGTTGCTCGGCGAGATGCTTTTCCAGCTGACGGTATTCTGCGAGTTTGGACATGGTATTTTCCTTATAAACAGGTGTGCGTAGTTATTGAGAGAGATCGTGCCCGTTACAAGTTCAGCCTATTTTCCGTAGCGGCGCAGTGGCTTCCCATACGCTGTAGTAACACGATAAGCCAGATTCCCCGGGGCTTCCGGTTATTTTCAGAAAATGCGATTTTCCGGGCGCGCGTCAGTAGCGTTCGATCAGCGCGGTCACTGAGATCGCTCGAGCGATTTACCTCATCTCAGGAAGTAGTAGTAGTAGGGATGTAGCGTAGGTATCCAGCGATGTCCGACCCGCTTCCAGCAGCTTTATCCGCAGGATGAATTCGCCCCTCGTTGACTGGAACCAGTTCAAAATCAAATGGACTGATTCCTTCAAGGCAGGCCACGTTAACTCCGTACTGAGCCGGGTTGGAGCGTCGTTGATGATGTGTATATATCCCGCATTGTGAGCAGAAATAATGCTTCGCTTGCAGGGTGTTGAACTGATAGAGCTTGAGCAGCGCCTCGCCGGAAGTGATCTCTATATCCTCCAGGGCTGCTGAAACCGCGATCGCACCGCGCATCCGGCAATAGGAGCAGTTGCAGCGCCGGACGGTCTTGAATCCGTCAGTAAGTCGAACTTGAAATCGTACAGCGCCGCAATGACATGTGCCTTGTAACGTTCCGTCAGAGGTGTCCATATAAAAGTGACTCCGTCTATGGGCTGCGCGGCAGCGAAAAGCCTGTGAAGATGTGGCCAGACGACCACATCTTCACACCGTCTTTATTTAGGACTTGGCCCAAAACGGTTAGGTCCTGGATGACCTTCCTGAATCAGAAACACGAGGTTGGCAATCGGTACCAGCAGCCACCAGCCACTGCGATCCGTGTCGTGCAACCTGCGAACACCCACCGCGACACCTGGGACCAGCACGGCCAGGGAGTAAAGGTTAGCGATAATGCCGCCATCACCTATCAGCCCGCCGATAAAGCCGAGGACAATCGAGATCAAGATGTTGAACAGAAAAAACATCCAGTATTCTTTTCTGCGTGCTCTGCCCGTGAACACCGCATATTTTTTCAGAACGTCTGTATACCAGCTCCACGCAGGCGGGTTATCGGTGCTCGCACTGGCTGGCGAAATAACCAGCTGCGGAGCCCCGCAGTGCGGACACGTACCAGCGTCATCACTGATTTCCTTTGCACAACCACGACAAAATACCATCTCATTCTTCCCTAAATCAGTTAGCTATTAATCCAAAAAATATCAGCAGCGATACCGCTGACAAGACAGTGCCTGCTATCGCTATTCCGTTGCCAGGCAACTTTTTATTGATGCTGATGACGCCCAGAACCAGTCCGGCTATCGAGCACATGCCGAGCCCGACGACGGTATCCAGATCCCATTCACCATCGTCGAACAATGCCAGCGAGCAGAGGATGCCCAGCACCAGAGAGACGATAGCCATCCACGGAGAGCCAGTCTGTTGTAGCTGTTTCGCGGGAGTTGCCGAGACCTGACTGGCGCCACATTGCGGGCAGTTGAGTGCCGTTTCATGTATTTCCTTTGCGCAGCCACGACAGAAGACCATCGCCATTTTATTTCCTTATATCGAGTAGCTTTCAGACCATCAGCTAGCGATTGAACGCCCGCAAATTCTGGGTTAAAAGGGTTTTATTGCCAAGAATTAGTTAGCTTTATTTATAATTTTGCCGACTGCGCAACGTTTTGAGGTGTTTTGCAGTCAGTCATTTACGTTGGCTTGTTGCATCAGCCGAAATGGGAGCGCCTGTTCCAAGTTTCAGTGGGCTTTCGTGTCTGACACGAAAGCAGGCAAGTAAAGGTGGGGCGAGCTGTTCAAGTGATGTCAGCTCGCGAGGTCGACGGCGGTTTGACCAACCAGCGCCACGTCTGCCGTATCGGCAACCACCAGGTCGGCGTTGGTGAGCTCTCGCGTGTAGTCGAACCCTACTAGCGTGACCTGGAAAGCATGCCCATCGGCGCCTGGCTCGCGACTGCGCAGGTAGGTACGGTCAGTGTTTTCATCGTAGGTCATGCTCAAGGTGCCGTCGCGGCCGTTGCCAAAAC
Source organism: Pseudomonas sp. P135 (assembly GCF_020312125.1). Taxonomy (NCBI): domain Bacteria; kingdom Pseudomonadati; phylum Pseudomonadota; class Gammaproteobacteria; order Pseudomonadales; family Pseudomonadaceae; genus Pseudomonas; species Pseudomonas sp. P135. The sequence goes on along the minus strand of NZ_JAGPYR010000029.1, from coordinate 17,704 downwards.
CGGTCACGCCGAGCGCAGCGACGTCGAGCTTGTCCTCGCCCCAGATGAAATCAGTGATCAGGTCGCTGCTGCCGGCATGGCTGTCGGCGCTGCTAGTGAACACGAAACGGTCGTTGCCTGTGCCGCCGGTGAGCTTGTCCGCGCCCAACCCACCGGTCAGCACGTCGTCACCGGCGTTGCCCTCGAGGATGTCGTTTCCGGCGCCACCGGCCAGGGTATCGTTGCCCCAGTAACCATAAAGCTTTTCGGACTTATCACCGCCTGCCAGATTCACCGGGGTGATCGGCTGCGGGCTGGTCACAACCGTCGCATCACTGGGCGGGGCGAACAGCACAGTGCTGGCGTTGAGCTCATTGACATGGTTGCCACTGAGCAGAATTTCGAAGCGGTTACCGTTGGCATCGGCCTCTAATGATTTAAGCGCGGTAGCATCGCCGGCGAGGTTGAGAACCGCCTTCAGCGTACCGTTGTAGCCGTTACCCAGCCCGGTGAAGCCCAACGCGGACACGTCGATCATGTCATGGCCGTTGCCACTGAAGTCGGTGATCAGGTCGCGGCTGCTGTAGCTGCCACTGGCATCGTTGCGGTAGCTGTCGCTGAGCCGGGTATACACGAAGGTGTCGGCACCCGCGCCGCCGCTCAGAGTGTCGCCGCCGGCGCCGCCGAATAGCCGGTCATTGCCCGCACCCGCTTCAACGGTGTCGCGGCCAGCGCCGGCCTTGAGCGTTTCGCTGCCGTCGGTGCCCACCAGCAGGTTGCTCTGCGAGGTACCGTTGATCAGCGGTTGCAGGTTGGCATCGGTAATAACGCCGCTGTTGGCCAGAAACTGCACGGCAAAACGATGGCCGTTCTGGTCCCGCTCGTAGCTTTCCAGAAAATAAATACCGCGCAAAGGCTCGCTACGAATGTGCAGGGTATCGCCATAGCCGTTGCCTAAATGGCTATAGCCCAGGGCCGACACGTCGAGAATATCGTGGGCGGGGTCAAAATAGCTGATGGAATCGGTGGACTCACCTGCGCCATTGATATAGCTGTCGCTGATGCGCTCGAAGCGGAATACATCGTTGCCGGCGCCGCCGCTCAAGGAGTCGGCTCCGGCACCGGGGACCATCACATCGTTGCCACCCCCGCTGACTATATAGTCGTTACCGTCCCCGCCCATCAGCAGTTCATTGGCCAGCCCACCGCGTAGGGAGTCGTTGCCAGGAGTGCCCTGCACGATGAGTTCGACCGGGTTGCTGCTGGCCTGGCTAGTGGCCCTCGCGACTTGCAAGTCCGCAAGCGCCGTAGGATTGGTGGCGTCCTTGATGTCGACTGCCTGGGTCATGCCGTGCTCCTTACCTGCTGTTGATCCACTGAGAGTGTGGTATGACGCCAGTAATGCCGTCTCGTTGATAGCAGTGGGCCTTATCCGACGAAGGGGTTATAAGCGGCGGGGTTGATGCACATCGTTATGCGGCGGCTGTTTAGCCTTAGCGGCTCCAAGCGGAGGGCTATCTTGGGTCTAGAGCTGCCCGTCACCAAAGACAGCTTTCGACCCATTGCAGCTATTCGTGCGGGCAGTTTTCAGGTTTCGCTGTCATCCAATACCACTGGCGTCGCTGCCGAACCCGCCAACAGACCTCCATCAATGTTGAACTCGCTGCCGGTAATGTACGTAGCCTCATCGGTGGCCAATAACAGGGCCACAGCCGCCACTTCTTCAGGCATACCAAATCTTCTGAGTGGAGTGTCTCGAACAAGTGCAGCCATTCGCTCTTCACGACCTGCATCAGCACCCAACATGGGCTCCCATATAGGGGTGAGGATGGCGGCCGGATGGATCGAGTTGCATCGAACTTTCAATCCTTGCTCGGCGCAGTAAAGCGCCACCGTCTTGGTGTGATTGCGAACGGCGGCCTTGGACGACGCGTACGCAGCAGCGCCAGGGATACCGACCAGCCCGGAGCGTGAAGAAATATTGATAATGGAACCCGTTTCCGTATGGCGCATGGCTCGTATAGCGTACTTGCACCCGAGAAACACACCATCGAGATTGGTGTGATGTACGGCTTGCCAGTCCTCCAGACGCGCATGCTCTGGGTCGTGCTGGACAGCGCCCTGCTCAAACCCGGTAATGCCCGCGTTGTTGACCAGTACATCGAGGCGGCCGTGCGCTTTTACGACATGCGCTGTCACTCGCTGCCAATCTTCTTCGCAGCGCACATCAAGATGCAGATAACAGGCACGATCTCCCAATGCTCTTGCTGTCTCTCTTCCGAGCACGTCGTTTATATCAGTGACGTAAACAAAGCAGCCTTCCTGTAAAAACCGTCGCGCAATCGCGGCGCCGATCCCTTGAGCCGCACCTGTAATGATCGCGATCCTGGATGTCAGTTTATTGTCCATAAATGAAGCCTCCGTCGTAAGGCGTGTGCAACAGCTTTTAGAGAGAGTCTATGTCCTATGCAGTGCCATCGCCTTCAAACGCATCTGATTGGGTAGCCGGGTTGCGGGTAGCCCAGACTTTAATTTTTACACTCGGCGTACGTCTTGATCTTGGCGTATCGCCAGTGCGTACCGACCCCGTCAGGCCTCGTCGAGACTCGAAGCCATGTGCCTGACCACCTGGGTGTGGGGTCAAATGATAATCATCGGCGAGCGGTTGTAATGGGGCGAAAGCTAACACTGGCGAAGGATTGCTCTCGGTCCGAAGCGGACATCAAAGTAGCGCTATTTGAGGTTGGGACCGGCATGTTCTCGATATTAGAGACTTTCAGTATCTGCCGTTGAAGGTGAGGCTTCGCTGCTGATAATGCGTCCCAACTGTTCGGCCATTTCCAGAGCATGAACGGCACCTGAGTTTTCGCTATTCAGCAATAGCTTCGAAATATGCACTTCAGCCCCACAATAACCAAAGATGCCTTGGTCCATCTGCGTTTTCATAGCAGTGCCGTAGCCGTGGCGTTCGTAGGTCAACGGATCAGCGCCGCCTATGCCTATCAAATGTACTGACAACTTTCCGAGCTTCTTTGTAAGAGAGCCCTCTGGATCGAAATCAAAGGCCCAACCATTGGAGAACACTCGGTCAATCCAACCCTTGAGAAGTGCAGGCATGGACCACCAGTAAATTGGGTAAACCAGGATGAGGGTATCGGCACGTTCTATACGCGCTTGCTCTCGCTGAACATCAAGTGGGGGAGAGGCTTTGTGGCGATGTACCTGCAGGTCAGCCTCAGTGAAGCAAGGATTGAATGCTTCTTGCGCGAGGTTGGCGACCTCTACGACTGAGGCAGAATCACCTAGTACGATACCTTTGGCCACCCTCGCAGCGATAGAATGGGTGAGCGACTGTGACTCTGGATGAGCGGTGACGATGAGGACGTGCATTACGATTCCTTCCGTTGCCTTGAGGCGGGCGGTTGCCGACTATATACTTTTGGTAAGTAATGCTCGCAATCTACTAATGGTATATAGAGATGTCAACGTCTAACCGAAATCAGGCAGACCCCACCAGAAGGCAGCGGATGATCAGAGAGGATCGCCTCCGTCAGTTGCTCGATGTCGCGTGGAGATTGGTAGGGGAAAGGGGGTCCGATGCGCTCACCTTGGGTCGACTTGCCGAGCAAGCCGGGGTTACGAAGCCAGTTGTGTACGACCATTTTCCTACCAGAGCCGCACTGTTTGCGGCCTTGTACGAAGATTTTGATCAGCGCCAGACAGCCCGCATGGACATTGCGATAGCCGCCAGTGAAGCCACGCTCGACGGCGTAGCGAACGTCGTAGCATCATCCTATGTTGACTGCGTATTGCTTCAAGGCCATGAAATAGCGGGTGTTATTGCTGTGCTATCCAGCACACCAGAGCTTGAGAAAATCAAACGCGAATATGAGGCTAAGTTCCTTATCAAGTGCCGAACGTGGTTCTCGCCATTCCTGAAAGCAGGGGAACTGGGTTTGTCGAGTCTGCACGCAATTGTAGGGTGCGCTGAATCACTTTCGGCCGCCGCAGCGCGTGAAGAAATTTCTTCGGATGACGCCAAAAAGGAGCTGATGGCTGTGATTGTGGCAGTTGTTCAGAAAGCAGGGCGAGGAGGACTTGAAAAGTGACAGGCTACTTCTGGCCGGAACAGCCCGCCAGACAAACCGACCCAGGCTTACAGCAATCTCATCCTCACCAGTGAAACAAGTCACCAGACAATAGGCTTGTCGTCCCAAGCCCAAAAGGTCCCGCTGTCGGTCGGGCCATGCGCGCCTAGCACCTCAATGATGCGATTTGCCGAGAAAGCCGGTTCGAACAGTTGGCCTTCAGGCACGTTCGCCTGGAATGGCTGAGACAGCTCCGTGTCAGTCGTGCCTGGGTGTATTGCCAGGACAGTAGAGGCCGGGTTGAGGCGTTTCAATTCGATACTGGCCGTGTGCAGCAACTGGTTGAGCGCTGCTTTGCTGGCTCTGTAGCTGTACCAGCCACCCAAGCGGTTATCGCCAATAGAGCCAACCCTCGCGGAGAGCGCAGCGAAAGTAGAGGGTTGTTTGCGCAATAACGGGAGTAGGTGTTTGAGCAGCAGGATCGGTGCAAAGGTGTTGGTCGCGAAACTCGCTTGCAGGCTCGCAAGTGTCAGTTGTGCCAGGCCCTTTTCTGCTTTTGCGCCGTCCTGATGAAGGATGCCTAGCGTACTGATGACGAGGTGCAGATGATCGCATCCATCAAGCGTCTCGCTCACGAGTGCTTCGAGGGATTGTTCATTGCGCGCGTCGCAGTCGACGCGTTTGATGCGTTGGCCATATCGCTCTGCAAGCGTTGCCAGTTCTGTGGAGGTGCTGGCTTTTCGCGCCACCGCCCATACCTGAGCCACATCATCGCGAGCAAGCAACGCCGCGCACAGTGCCAGACCGATGCCTCGGCTGGCTCCGCATATCAGCACGTTTGCGTCGCTGTTCAGTTCCGGTATCAAACTCATAAGGCACCTTGAGAAGCATGGCTGAAGTGATTTTTTGACTTCGCGGCAAGACATTATGTTCAGGTGGATGGTTGCTTACCAATAGGGCGTTCTACGAAAAGGGTTTTATGCTGCTGCGTCGGCCATAAGCCACTCTAGAAAATTCATAACTGTATCCCGAGATATATGCTCAATCTTTCACAGTATAAAAAAATCAACTGAGAGAGAAATAAGCAGTCCTGGGTATATAGGCGCTGCCACTTGGCCCGAAAAACAGGGACGACGACATGAACATGATCGCTGATTACGGATTGACAAGGGTCATGATACTGAGCCTTTACGTCACTACTTCGACCGTCACCGAATGACGCCTGTGATACCGTTACGCGCCATTGCGCACAACCGCAAACCTGGCGTGCTTCGGCTATTTGATCGGCCAAAGTATCGACAACGAAACATCATTGAACAGATACCTGAAGGCATCGGCATTCACTACGAAAACCTGGCTGGAAGCTTTGCCGCCATGGCCACGCTGGCCTGCAGTCTACGCTGCATGCAGCAATACTTATCGTACAAAAGCCAGCAACGTCAAGGATGGAGAGCAGAATTTTTCTGAGAAAATTATTCACACTCTTTTTTATTTTGTGCAAAGATACAAACATTAACGGATTAATCAATCACCCCATGGACATTGCAAACAATGACTCTGCTTGACGCTATCCAACGCGAAAACACTGGCTTTGAGACAACCCTAATTAAGGGCATCGAACCGATCCGGCAGTTCGTTCTGGCCATATCAATTTATCACCTGTTCGATACAAAATTATTTTCCTTGCTGATTAAACACCCGGTTGCCTCGCTGGATGTGGCCTGTCATGAGCTCGGGATGGATAAAGAGAAACTACTTGGTTTATTCAGGTACCTGAAGAACGAAGGGATTCTTCTGGAAACAATAGACGGTTTCTCATTATCAAAAGAAGGGCACGCGCTGGCACCTTTCGAAGGCTGGTATGTGATGCTGGTCGGCGGCTATGCCACCACTTTTCTACAAATGGGCGAACGCCTTCAGGAGGGCGCTGGCTGGGCCACCCGCGACGCAACCAAGGTCGGCGTAGGTAGCTGTGGTATCAGCCACTTCGACGCGATCCCCTTGACCAGGTCTTTGATGGCCAAAGCTCCCGGTACATGCACAAAACTGCTGGACCTGGGTTGCGGAAACGGGCGATACCTCGCCGAATTCTGCAAGGCCCTTCCGCAGATACAGGCTTGGGGCGCCGAACCGGACCGCGGAGGCTTCGAGGAGGCTGTAGACCTGATCGAAAAAGAAGGTCTGTCGCATCGGGTTCACATCAGCCACAGCGGGGCAGTCGAATTCCTGGATTCGGATTTTAATTTCGAGCCCGATTTCATCGTGCTGGGTTTTGTGCTGCATGAGATCCTTGGCCAGGCCGGTCGACCGGCAGTGATCAACTTCCTGAAAAAGATTGTCCACCGTTTCCCCGCAATCAACCTGATCATTATCGAAGTCGACAACCAATTCGACAATGCCGGCGCAATGCGCCACGGCTTAGCGCTCGCTTATTACAACCCTTACTATCTGTTGCATTGCTTCACCAATCAATTGTTGGTGCAGGACGCTGATTGGCTGGATATTTTCGCCGAGGCTGGCTTGTCCCTGATCACCCGCGAGACGACGTCTGACCAGGTTGACTCGACCGGTCTGGAAATCGGCTATCTGCTGCGGAGGGCATGACCTTGGCATACAACAAACGCCACCAAATCGTGCGACCCGATAGTTGCCTGAGTATGCTTCAGCAGCGCCTGAAATACGCTCGTTCGGAGCTGCGAGATTCGGCTTGCTACTTCGTGGAGAATGTTCCGGTGTGGCCAGGTGCAGCGTCACCGACTCCGTTTTCCGCCAGCAACGACATCTTTCAATACGCTGACTGCAATGGCGCCCCACCCTTGATCAATACCCTCTGCGACCGCGATAACGCGCTGTACGGGCTCGATTTGTCAGGCGAGAATTTCCTCGTCACCAATGGCGGAATGCACGGCTTGTCACTCGTGTTTCGGCAGATCAAGCGCCGTAGCGTCGAGGCTGGCTCAGCGGTGTGCCTGGCTCCGGTATTCGGCGCCGTCCCCGCCCTGCTGGAAGCCACCGGCTACGACCTGATCTACTACCGGATGAGGGCTGCCTTCCCTACCGTCGAAGAGGTCCTGGCTGTATGCCGCGCAGACACCAACCTGGTGTACCTCAACTTTCCACATAATCCATTGGGTGGGATTTACTCAGACGCCTTTATGGAGGAGCTGGTGCCGAGTCTGGCCGAGCGCGGCATCTCGCTGGTGCTGGATATGGTGTACGACTCCTTCATCTTCGACGACCAGAAGATACGCTCACCATTCGCCTGCACAAGCGATCTTTCGTCACTCTACACCGTTAATTCAGTGTCGAAAAACTATGGCTCGCCTGGTTTGCGGATCGGCTGGGTAACCTCCTCGCCGGACAATGTCGAGGCAATGGCGGGGATGCTGGAGATTGAATGTGTCGCCGTCTGCTCGCCTGCGCAAACCAAGGCCGCGTCCTTGATCTCGATGGGAAACGCGCCACTACACCAACAAGTGGTCAACAGCCGGGCCATTGTCCGGGAGTTCCTCGGCCGCCACCTGTCGAAGTATGCATCGCTGCCGCCAGCGGGCACCCAGGTGTTCGTCAACCTGCCAGTACACGACATCGAGGGTTTCGCCGATCAAATGCTGGGCGAGTACGGCTTGGTGCTGGCCACGGCGAGCAATTATTCAGGTGCCCAAGGTGCGCACATCCGTATCCCCACCGGCTACCCGGAATCGGTCACCCACAACGCCCTCGACCTGCTTCGCCAAGGCATCGAACGCTACGCCGATGCCTGAGTAAAAAAGCAAATACGGCCCGCATCCTGCGGGCCGAACCGTCGACGCATCGAAAACTTACTCAATGAATGTACATCTGTATCTTTCGTTTATCCTCACGAGCCTCATCGTTCTTGTCGTTCCAGGGCCAAGTTTTGCTTATGCAATCGCCGTCGGAATGCGCAGCTCCCGACAAGTGATCTTGCGCAACGCACTTGGCATGGCGCTCGGTGGGCTTACCATCACCATGGCGCTCGCGTTCGGAGTAGCCCAGCTCTTTGCAGCCTATCCGGCCGCATTCGTTGCTCTGAAGTTTATCGGGTGTACATACCTTGTCGCGCTGGGGATTCGCACATTCCTTACCCGCCCCGAGCCCAAACACGCGTGCAAAATAGAAACGTCAGCAACACCGCTTTTACAAGGGTTCATAGTCGAAACCGCGAATCCAAAGGCTATCCTGTTTTACGTTTCGCTCGTTCCTCAGTTCGCTGATCCGGAGCTCGGTCACATGGAAGCCCAATTGCTGATTCTTGGGGCCACCTTCGTTGCTCTACAGGTCACATGGGACATCGCTTTGATGCTTGGAGTACATCGGCTCGGAGCAATTGCAGGAGGCCTCATGTCCACGAAGTCCCAGCGAATCATTAATCGAATAAGCGGGACCACGTTTATCGTGCTGGGCCTGGCCTTGCTCACTCAGGAGCGACCCGTTAGCTGACCGGTAATGTGCTTCCTATAACACCCCGTAAGCGTGGCTTCAGTAACAGGGTCGGAGTCACGTTCGACTCTACGCGCTGTAAAGGAGCATTCCGATCAGGCTCGCACGCGAGTCTGTTTTTAACGCAGGCAGCCACTTATCGTAAGGAGCCTGGTGTGGTGCTTCTGAAACACCACACTGATGCATGCACGAATTCAGTGGAGCAACTATAGCCCTACCGCTTCGCCAACAACCGCGCCAACCCAGCCGTCACCACGACAGCCAGCAAAACGGCAGCCGCGATAGACAGAAGCGCGCCCCATTGCAATATGGAGTACCGGAGGGTCAGGTAGAAACTCACCACACCGACGGCGCCAATGGCATTGCCGCGGATTATCGCCGCCAGTTCATAACGCCCGCCTTGCACGTGGACGAACACTGCAAGTGGCCAGGCGATCACCGGGATGGGCGCCAGCAGTCCACTGACCACCGGCCCGAGCCAGGTGGCACTTGCGGTGATCGCCAGCAGCAGAAGAGTGGCGGTCAGCATGCGCATCGGGATGACCCAGCGCGGCAGTGCCACGTATGAAGCTACGTCCGGCGGTGTCTGTTTCGAGGTGGCAACGATGATCAACGCAACCATCAGCAGCGTGAAAATGATCGACAGCGCCAGTAAGCCCAACAGGTTCATCAGAAAGGCCGTCGCGCCATACACCGCGAGCGCCAGGACGCATCCCGTCAACGCTGAAACGCGTCGAGTGATCAGGAAATAAAACAGGTAAGTCGACTGAATCGCCGCCAGCCCGGCCAATGCGCCGGGCACCGCCATCGAGGCGAATTGGGTGCCTTGCTCAAGGCTGAGAAACAGCATGACCAGCGCCGAGGTCATCGGCAGGCCGGAAAGCAGCCCCGCCACGCCGGTACCCCAGCGCCTGGCCGCCAATGAAATGGCCAGCATGAGCGCGGGGGTGATGAGAAACTTGAGGTAGAAGGCCGTCATGCAGAAAACTTCACATCCGAAGGTGGGCTGAATGCTAAACCTTTTGGCGGCTGGTAACGATGCATGTCAGCGCTTACTCCATCGCCCGACAGCGTATGTTGTAGCGGAGCGCTTAACATCCGAGATGTTCAACACGCCTGCAAAAGTATTAACGCAGCAGGCGGAAGGTCTCACGCACATGCTCGGTGAGCGTTGCCGGGTTTTCCATGGCTGCGAAGTGGCCGCCGTGCTCGGCTTCCGCGAAGAACCGCAGATCGTCGAAACGCGCCTGCGCCCAGCGCCGTGACAAGCGCAGCAGCTCGCCCGGGAACATGCTCACGCCCGCAGGGACAGGCATCGCGGGGGCCGGGCCTTGCTTGTGCATTTCGCGCATCCCTTCCCAATAGAAACGGATCGAGCTGGGCCCGGCATTGGGCAGCCAGTACAGCATGATGTCGTCGATCAGCGCATCGAGCTCGATAACCCGCTCAGGCTCGCCGCCGCTGTCGGAGGCATCCTGAAACAGCGCATACACCCATGCCGCCAGGCCAACGGGCGAATCCGACAGGGCGAAGCCTACTGACTGCGGCCGGGTGCTGTGCACTTTCATGTAGCCGGAAAGCTCTCGGTCGTAGCGCTGCGCATCGGCTAACATGCGCTGCTCTTCAGGGGTGGCCTGGGCGATTTCCGCCTCGGTGGCTTGGTACATCACCATGTTCAGGTGAATGCCGATCAGGCCAGGCGGGCGCATGTGCCCAAGGGCGGTGGTCACGGCCGCGCCCCAATCCCCACCCTGAGCGGCCCAGCGCTGGCCATAGCCCAAACGGTCCATCAACTGTGCCCAGGCCGCCGCCGTTTTGCCCACGCCCCAGCCTGTAGAGCGCGGCTTATCACTGAAACCAAAGCCCGGTAGCGCCGGGATCACCAAATGGAACGCATCGCTGGCCTCGCCACCGTGGGCGACAGGGTCGGTGAGTGGCCCGATCATCTTCCTGAACTCAAGAATCGAGCCCGGCCAACCGTGGGTCATCAGCAAGGGCAAGGCGTCGGGGTGAGGTGAGCGGATGTGCAGAAAGTGAATACCAAGGCCGTCGATCTCGACCCGGCTGCTGTTCCACTGATTGAGCTGGGCTTCGGTGGCCCGCCAGTCATAACCATTACGCCAGCGCTCGACCAGCGCGCGCAGACGCTCGAGCCGTGGCCCCTGACTATTGTCGGACACGGTCTCGGGGTCAGGCCAGCGGGTTTGCGCCAGACGCTGGGCAAGATCGTCGAGTTGCGAATGGGGGACTTGAAGGGGAAAAGGTTCGATAAGGTAGGTCACTGTTTGCTCCCTTGCACATGGGTACGGGCCAGCGTGTCACGCACGGACGCCCATTCACGTTGACCATAGCGGTCGTTATCCAGATTGAGCAGCTTGCCGCGCCCGCTCATCATGTCGCGCAGGTATTGCATGCCTTGCCAGGCCGGAAACGGCTTGTCACTGGCAGGCGTGAGCGCACGCACTACGCCGATGAGGGTGGACAGCGTGCCGATATTGCCGGGGCGCAGGGTACGGTAGCGCTGCCCGGTCAGCTCGGTGAGGAGGCTGGCGATCTGCGCAGGCGACAGGCTGTTACCGGCAATGCGCAGAAAGCGCGGCGTGTGGGGATCCAGCGCGGCATCGGCGGTGAAGGCGGCTACGTCGTCCTTGGCAGTGAAGTCCAGCGGCTGTTGTGCATCACCGAAATGCAGCACCCGCCGTCCGGGCAGCACGATCGGCGCGTCGCCTTCGAGCAGCTCCAGAAAGCCACCGTTGAGGATCGAGGTGACGTTGATGTCGGCCGCATCGAGCTGGGTGAGGAAGCGTCGGCGAAGGTCCAGGTTGCGGTTATCACCAGGCCGGGTACGGGTGTAGTCGAGCGAATAATCAGAGGGAATGAACCTGGGTATGCCAGCCGCCACCGTAGCCTCCAATAGCCTGCCCTGCTGCCCGATGATCACCTCTTCCAGGCCGTTGAGTGTTGACACCACACAACCCGAACCGGCAATAGCGCGGCGCAGGCCCTGAGCGTCATCCAGTGAAACCGGCGTGATCGTCGTGCAACTGTTGCGCAGGCCATTCAGCCTGGCCGGTTCAGTGCCCGGTCTAACCAGCGCTATGACATGGGCACTGCGCTCTGCCAAGGCGCGCACGACGCGTTGGCCCAGATCTCCCGTAGCGCCAGCAACCACAATGGGTAAAGCAGTCGCGTCATTCACAAAGCGCTTCCTTGGTCGTTATGAATAGGTAGAAACGGCGTTTACCTGCTTCCATTTAACTGAACGTTACCGTTTAGTTGACGAACAAACAAGCGGGCTGTAAGTTGCCGGCCATGACAGCGATCAAGACCAAATCCAAAGGCGGCAGGCCCAGGCAAGACCAAGCGGGCGAGGCCGAGCGTCGATTGCTGGACGCCGCGCTGCAGCGCTTTCTGGCCTGTGGTTTCGAAGGCACCTCATGCGAAGACATCGCCCGCGCCGCCGGTGCCAGCAAAGCCACCCTCTATGCCCGCTACGCCAACAAAGAAGCGCTGTTCGAAGCCGTGGTCCGACGCCACGTAGCCACCTTGCTGGTGCCCGCCGAAACCACTCCCGCACTCCCACTCGAAGGACGTCTGCGGCACGTGGGCCACGGCATCCTCGAACATGCGCTGCAAGCCGATACCCTGGCCATGATGCGCCTGGTGATCGCCACCTCCAACCGCACCCCGCTGCTGGCGGCTGAGGTCAACCGGATCGGATGGGAAGGCGGTTTCACCAGAGTGCGTTCGGCGATATTGGCAGGCCCGGACCAACCCACCGACCCTGACGCACTGGCCCGTCAATTCATTGATCTGGTGTTCGCTCCCCATCAGCTTAGAGCGCTGTTGGGGGAGGATCGGGGGGTGTTGATTCAGGGTATTCCGGAGCGAGTGGAGTGGGGGGTGAGGATGGTTGGGGTTGCTGGGTTGTTGGGGTGAGGGGGTTGGGTTTTAGGTGTTTTGAAGTAATTGGGCTGGACGGTAAAGCCCTCCCGGGGCTTTGGCTCAAGAGGCCTGCCATTGCTCATTACTGATAGCTGAGCCGCGATTCCTGATAGGTGCACCATCACGCTTGTAGGTGGCAATGCATGGTCGGGGCCAGGACGGTGTGCTGTGCAGAGGCAAGGTCACCCCTTTGCTTGTCTTCTCTGCCAAAAGCGCGGCTGCATTGGTTAAGATGCGCTCCTTAGCTTGCAAGTGGGTGCGGTATAACCGGCCTGGCAGCGCTGCTATTCAGCGCTTTGATTTGGAGTATCTGCAATGGATGCCGAGCAACAGTTGCACCGCTTACTCGCCAGTAGCGGCGAGAGCGAGGTGGTGGAGTTTAAGGAGGCCAAAAACGGCTATGACTTCAGCAAGCTCGGTAAATATTTCTCCGCCCTGAGTAACGAAGCCAATCTCAAAGGCGTGCCCAGCGCCTGGCTGGTGTTTGGTGTGAGGGATAATCTACAAGTGGTGGGCAGCCAGTTCCGCGAGGCCTTCAAGGATCTGCAATCGCTGAAGAAGGAAGTGGCCGATAAGGTCAGCCAGCGCCTGAGCTTTATTGATATCCATACCGTTCTACATCCTGATGGTCGCGTATTGCTGTTCGAGATTCCTGCCGCGCCGCAAGGCCTGCCGGTAACCTGGGAAGGCCACTACTATGGCCGCGACGGTGAATCCCTCGGGCCGCTGTCGCTTGAAGAAATCGAGCGCATCCGTGGCCAGAATCGTCCGCAGGATTGGAGTGCGGGCATTTGTCCCGGCGCAAGTCTGGCTGATTTGAGTACGGAGGCCATCGCCTTGGCTCGCCGCGAATTTGCCACCAAGCATCCCAAGATGGCTGCCGAACTGCCGGCCTGGAGCGATGAAACCTTTCTCAACAAATCCAAGCTGACCATTCAGGGGCAGATCACGCGTACCGCCATCCTGCTGCTGGGTAAGCCTGAGGCAGCGCACTGGCTCAATCCGGCCTCGCCCACCATTAGCTGGATTCTCAAGGATCGTGACGGCTCAGAGCGTGACTACCAGCATTTTTCTTGCCCGCTGCTGGCTAGTGCCGACGAGGTGTACCGCAAGATCCGCAACCTGAAATACCGCTATATGTCGGATAGCTCGCTGTTCCCCGAAGAGGTCGATCAGTACGACCCCTTTATCATCCGTGAGGCGCTCAACAACGCCATCGCCCATCAGGACTACCAGTTGGGCGGCAAGGTCTCGGTGGTGGAGTTCGAGGACGGACAGCTGTGCTTCAGCAACCCCGGCGCTTTTATTCCCGGATCGGTCGAGCAGGTGATCCAGGCCGACGCGCCGGAAAGCCGCTATCGCAACCGCTTCCTCACCGATGCCATGGTCAACCTGAACATGATCGACACCATCGGCAGCGGCATCCGCAAAATGTTCCTGATCCAGAAGAATCGCTTCTTCCCCCTGCCGGAATATCAGCTGGAGCAAAACCGCGTGCAGGTGACCATCACCGGGCGCGTGCTGGACATCAGCTATGCGCGCAAGCTCGCCGAGCTGCCCAACCTGGCGTTGGACGACATCATCCTGCTGGATAGGGTGCAGAAGCACAAATCACTGAGTGATGCACAGGTTCGCCATCTCAAGGCGCAGAGGCTGATCGAGGGGCGCAAGCCCAATTTCCATATCTCCGCTCAAGTGGCGCGGCACAGCGACGATCTAGCTCAGTACATTCTTAACCGTGGCATCGATGACACGCATTACAAGCGTCTGATCTGCGAATTAATCCAACAGTCCGGATCGGCCAGACGGTCCGCCATCGACAAGCTACTCGTAGACAAACTGCCGGACGTTTTAGACATTCAACAGAAGGCCCACAAGATTAAGAACCTGCTGCAATCCTTGAAAAAACAAGGGGTTATCGAGCCAAAGGGTAAGCTGTGGCAAATGTCTAAAGGCTGATTTCTAGACATTTTTAGACATTCAGGAAATGGCCTGGCGATGACAAAAGATGCTTGAAGGCATTGCCCGAACTCATTTGACGGTCATTTGACTGGAGCGGCCATTGCAAGCGGGCAGGCCAAGGAAAGGCGCGGTTTTAGCCGCTCCCACTTGCACTGCTCAATTTGCCGGCCATTTGACTGATGCGGCCAACGCCGCCAGGCAGCACCCTGAAACTTTGTAGATTAGGACCTTGGAAAAAATGCTCATTTGGCTGCATGAGCGCTTTAGACGAATTAGCCGGGGTGTTAGACATTTTGCACATCGTCAACCGAGCCTTCTCCAGCTTTTAACCCTATATAAATCAATGAATTAGTAGAAATAAAGGTAAGTAGCGACGAATATCTAAACCCCGTTGGCTGGATATTTCTAGACATTCGCGCGCCACGCCGGGCTCGCCTGGCCCCAATAGGCGAACAAGGGATAAGGAAGCTGGAATGGTAAGCAAAACCAACGAGCAGGCGCTGGAAGCGAGTATCGAAAAGTACCTGACCGGCACCTGCCTGGAAGAGCAGAATGTGATCCGCGACCGCGCGGCAGAATTGCCCTTCAGCACCCATCACGCTTACCAACTGGGCCGCGCCCAGGACTTTAATGCCCGCTATGCCATAGATGCTCGCTGTTTATGGCAGTTCCTTGAGGCCAGCCAGAGCGATGAGCTGGAACGCCTCAAGCAGCGCTACGAGGACTGGGACCTGCGCATTCTGGAGCGCTTCGACCGGCTGGCGAAAAATACGGCGTGCTGCACCTACTCAAGCGCGGCCTGGCCATCGACGATGTGCACCTCAACCTCATGTACCCCGCGCCGTTGGCCAGCAGCTCGGAGCGGATCAAACGCCAGTTCGCGGCGAATCTCTTTAGTAGCACCCGCCAGGTGCGTTACTCCCTGAGCAATACCTTAGAAGAGATCGACCTGGTGCTTTTCATCAACGGGCTGCCCTTCGCCACGCTGGAGCTGAAGAACCCCTGGACCGGCCAGATCGCCCGTTATCACGGGCAGAAGCAGTACAAGCAGGATCGCGACAGTAGCCATTCGAGAAGATCTTCGAGGAAGTGATGCTGATACGCCGCCGTCAGGACCTAGAGCTTTATCGCCTTGTAGCCGGTGATACGGCGCTCAAGTCTTCGTTGCAGCAGAGCATGAGGGGCATGCTGGGCTGAGATATGTGCGAGCTAGGTGCGTTTCAGCATGTCAGGTCCATACGGCTAGCACTCAAAAGTTCTTCGTAGACTGTCCACCGTCCAAAACACATCAAGATTTCAACAGAGTGCCCAGGCGTGAATCACGCAAATAAAACCAAGCCGCCGCAGAGTGCATATGCACTCTGCGGCGGCTCTTTCCTGCAAAGCTTGGGGCTCTGAATCAGCTTTGCCCTTGCTTCGGGTCCTCAGCATGAGCCCAACGATAATCCAGACGCGGCGCGAACACTTTTATCCGACGCTTGATCTTGATCAGAATCGGGTCATGCACCGGCTCCGGATCTTTCAGGAATACGGTCAGCACGGCACTCAGTGCGTACAACCCGGAGAACGCCCAGACCACACCTTCAATGCCGTAACTTTCATTGAAGATCGCAACTACAGCCGGGCCAACCCACGTCGACGCGCCTGCACCCAGGCTCAACACCGACAAGGCGGCCGCTTTGTTGTTCGGTGCCAAAGCAGGGGCAAGCGCCGACAGCGGCACGAAGCACGCCAGGGTCAGGCCGTAGAAGGCGCCGAAGATCGAGGCGATCAGGAAGTCGTTCGGAAACGCCTGTGGCATGAAGAAGAACAGCGGCGTGCTGATCGTGCTGCCCACTGCGCCAAACCACAGGATCGTGTTGCGATAACCGATCTTGGTGCTGATGACGCTGGAGCCCAGGTTGCCGATGATGTTGAACACAAAAACGATGGTCAGCAGGCGCAGCCATTCTTCCAGGGTGAAGCCAACGGTTTGCATGAAGAACCCTGGCATGACCACCAGAAAGCCAAACATCGACGAGGTATTGATGACGCGGACGATACCGGCCAACGACACTTTGGGACGGGTCCACATGATGGTGATGTTCTTGGCCATCGACACCAGAGGACGCTCGCCTTCCGGTGCCAGTCGCCGCATGCCATGAGCTTCGCGCATCCCGACCAGACCAATCACACCACCGATGACCACCAGGGCGAAAGACAGCCAGAAGGTCAGCAATGCGCCAATCAGCGGAATAGCGATGCTCGCTACCAGAGAGCCCAGCATTGGCAGCCCCGCGGCGTAAGCCACCCAGAACCAGCCCACGGCCATGCCCATCTTGCGGGACGGCGTGGAAGCCGCGATCCAGACCAGGAAACCGTAGGCGAAGAGCGGATAACCGAAACCGCGCAAACCATAGGTCAGCAGAATCATGGAATAGCTCAATTCCTGCAGGCCGTAGACCAGGAAGAGCACTTCGAACACGCTCCAGATGATCAATCCCAGGAACATCACCCGTTTCGGGCCCCAGATATTGGAGAGCGCGCCGGCGAGCCACGATGAAATACCGACCGTGACGCCATAGAGGGTGAAGATCATGGCGACTTCGTCGCCGGGCATGCCGCGTTCACTGAGGAAGGGCGAGAGGTATCCGAGTTCTACGCCATCGCCGATCATGAAGATCAACAGGCCGACAAAACCCCAGAACATGGGATAGGGAATACCAACTTTGTCGCAGAATCTAACGAGTGGAGTGTTCGGAGTTGATTGATCGCTCAATTTTCCGGTCCTTTTTGTTGCACGACGTTTGGGCGCGCCGTATGAATGGCCTCGATGAGGTTGAAAGACAGATTGGATAGCACAGGCATCCGCTTCGGGCAGCGAGCAAAACTGGCTTGATTATTTGACGCGCGGGGTCAGACATTGGAGCAGCTATCGTCGACCCATTAATCTATGTTTTCTAGATTTTCGAGCCCGAAGCCAGCCTTTTATGCCAGATGAAACGATTCATCACAACCGCGAGCCATTTTTTTGGGTGCGACAATATGTCCGGTTGTATTGTCTGAGGGGTTCGGATTTAGGGGGATGAGGTGTTCGAATTGTGTATGAAAATAAATACATCTTTTTCCTGGGGTTGTGAGAAAAGCGGTGAGCGGTGTGCCAGTGCTGCTGCATCTTCGGAACCGTTCAGGGCGTCGAACTGACCTTGCCCCCGAGAAACGTATCCCTTAACCCGGCGTCGGGGTTGAGTATCTAAGGTTGTTGCCTTTGCCAGTTCTGCTCGTATTGC